>JALHNX010000038.1 GCA_022843305.1 Pyrinomonadaceae bacterium
GAAAATTTTCAAACAAAGAAAATCTGCCGTTTGAACCGCAAAACACCCTGAAAAATATTGATTCTTTAAAGCTCGCGGCTGAAATTTTGTCGGAATTCGGTTTTCTCGCCGAAGCCGCTTTTTATCGTGAAAAATTGCGCGAGATTTCGCCCGGCGATGCGACGAACAAAATCGAACTGGCGAGGCTTTTTGCGAACGTGAAAAAAGCCGATGAATCCGCCCGAATTTTGCTTGAAATTATTACGGACAAAAACTTTGACCGAAAATCGCGCTGGCAGAGTTTGATGGTTTTAGCCGAAATCGGCGGCAATGATGAAATTTTTTGGCGAAAGATTTTGGCGGAAAATCAAGGTTTAGAGCAAAACGATTTTGAAATCCGGATTGCTTTGAACAGTATTTCAATGGCTCAGACCGGTCGGATTGAAGAAGCGATAAATCTTTTGCGGGAAAATGATTTTACGGTTCAGCTCAAATTTTTGAAGGCGGTTTTCGAGAAAAATGCGGGACGCGACGATCAGGCTTTGGCAAGTTTTGCGCTGATTTCCGAAGCGGACGGCGAAATCGAAGAAATTTTCGGATTTTACGAATCCGCGCCGATTTTTCAACAGATAAATTTGTATTTAAAATCCGGAAAAACGCGCTCCGCGCTCGACATAGCGAAAACACGCGCACTTTTAAAGGCAATCGAAAAAACCGAAGTTTCACAAAATTACGAATTTAAGTTCAAACCGATTGACGTTCGCGCCCGGGAACGGAAATTTAACGAATCTCGCGCTTTGCTCGAAAAACTGTCGGCGGCGGCGGAAAAAATCGGCGATTTTTCGCAGGCAATCGAATATGAAAATGCCAAATCAAATTTTTCCGAATCGCCCGTAGGTGCAAAAAACCCGGCGATTCGGATTAAAAATTTACGTCAAAAACTCGCCGAAAAAGCGGCAAATCAAACAAATTCATTTGTCGTAAACGAAAAAATGATTTCGGATTTTTAGAGGTTGATTTATGAAAAAGATTCTTTCAATCGCTTTAATTTTCGCGGTAATGTCGGCGACATTTTTTGTTTTCGCCAAAATTTCGGCTCAAAAAAATAATTTCAAACAAGCCGAAGATTTTCCGCGTGACGCTTTGATCTATGTTCAAATTCAGGATTTGCCGGTATTTATCAAACTTTGGAATGAATCGGAAATTCGCCGCAAATATCTCGAAAGCGCGAATTTTGCGGAGTTTGAAAACAATCATCTGGCATTGAAACTTGCCCAACGCGCAAATGAGATCAACGAAGCGGTCGGAATTTTCCCCGATTTGGGTTTTGCGTCCGTCCTGAGCGAAAACAGAGCGGCTTTGGCGGTTTACGACATCGGCAAAATAGAGTTTGTTTTTATTGCGCCGATGAGCGGCGAAGAAAAAATTCTCGCTTCCGTTTTGTTTCAAAAACAGGCGGATTTTGAAGAAATCCGGCTCGATGCCGAAACGATTGTTTACTCGAAAGAAATCGAAATTGACCGTGCGCGTCAGCGGCAAAAAATCCTCTTTTCAAATTTTCGCGGGCGTTTGATTCTGGCGACGAGCGAGAAATATTTTTTGCAGACGCTGGAAAATATCAAAGGAATTACGCCGAAAAACCGGCTGACAAACGAACCGCTTTTTAAACAAATCGCCGAAAAAACAAAGCCGAATCTGGCAACGGTTTGGCTCAATCAGCAAAAACTAAACGGCGATTGGTACTTTAAAAATTACTGGCTGATGTCCGAAACGGAAAATCTCGAAAATTTGCGTGCCGGAATGTTCGATTTTGAAATTCAGGATAAAAAAGTTATCGAAAGGCGCGTATTTTTGACGGCTGACAAAAAATTTTCTCGAAAAATCAAAATGGAAACGGCAAATCGGCTCACCAAATTTATTCCCGAAAATGTTCACTTTTACAAATTTGAAACGTTTGAAAATGACGATTTCGATGCGGCGGTTTTCGATGTTCTTTTTGACGCGAAGAATGTTTCCAAAACGAATAAAAATGCACAAACGAAAAAGGATTTCTATTTTCGAGACTGGGGAAAAAGCTACTCTTTTTCGTATCTCGACGACGATTTCAGCAAGCAAATTGATGAAATCGAAGCGGAAATTTCGACCGACACAATCGCCAAAAACACGGGTGCTGAGTTGACCAAAATCATCGGCGCGGCGAATCCGACCGTTTCATTAAAATTGTTTTCGCCGCAAAATCTTCCGCCGCCGTTATTTTTTGAAACCCGCAAAGCACTCATTTTCAGCCTGCAAAATCCGGCGAATCTGAACCGGCAAGCATTGGAAACCACGCTTTCGACAACCGCAAAAAATCTGTTTTCCGTGAATAATCGAAACAGCGAATTTATTTGGACGGATTTTTCAGCTGAAACTTTTCAGGCGCGGCAAATTGCCATGCCATCGCTCGGCTGGAAGATGTTTTATATTTTGCGGCAAAACGTGTTGATTTTTGCAAACAACGAAGAATTGCTGAAAGAGATTTTAACACCGCGCGAAAATCATCCGAAGTTTGCGGAAACTTTTGAGAAATTTACGGTTATAAAGTTGGAAAACGGGCGCGGCGTTTTTAATGAGGTTTTTCAAATGCTGGAAAACGACGATAAAAATTCGAGTGAAGCCGGGTCGAATAATTTTTTCACAGGCAACGTCGGAAGTCTGCTCGATGTTGTTTCCGATGTCGAAAGAATCGAAATCAGGCAGACTTCCGCGCCGAATTTTCTTTTCGAGGAAATCGGGTTTGTCCTAAAGAAAAAGCCCGAATAAAACGGGCTTTTCAAAGTTCTTTCTATAAATTCGGCACCCAGAAAGGTCGTCCGCTTTCGATTACTTTTTTTAGACCGAGATTCGTCAGTTCGTTTTCCGAAACGCCGAGATATGTAAAATGCGGCAGATCGGACGGGACGGTTTGAAACCAGCCGTGATTCGCCAGAACCTGCCGGACAGCCGGATTTTCAAACTGCGCGACATCGAGCGCGAGCATCGAGATATGCTGCGACGTTCCGGGCGGCGCGACCGAGTAAATAATGGTTTTCTGATTGCCCTGCGCGAAAAATATTCCCTGCTCTTCGAGCTTGAAAATTTCGGGAATCTGCTCTGTCGCCGACAGCGCTTTGATGCGGTTTGCGTCCGCCTGCGTGATTCTTCCCTTGCCGACCCAAAACACGAGTCCGGGATCAACGCGGCTTTTCCAGTTGTCAACCGTCTGCTGATAACTGCGTTTGGCGGAATCGGCGTTGCGCGGCGTGATCGAAAGATTTTTTCCTTTTGCCTCGTTGACGGCTTCCTTCAAAGCGTTCATCGCGGCGGTTTGCAGTTCGATGGTCACGCCGCCAATGTTTTCCGACGTTTTTTGCGTACCGCTTTGAAAAGCTGAAACTTCCGATTCGTTGTTGAAAACCACTTTTCCGGGCGGCGTTACGCCTTTGGCGACAAACATCGCGCCGTATTCGCGCAACATTTTCTGCCCGACCGAATCGGTCGGCATCTGAAAACCGCTTGGCAAATTGCCCTGAAAACCGCCGCTTTTCGTTTCGTTCTTCGGTGTATTGTTCACTTTAGTTGAATCGCTGCTGTTCGCCGGCGTTTTACTGCCGCCCGGCGTTGCGCTCGAAGTCGTTGTTGTTGTCGAAGTCGGCGAACTGCCGGTGCGGTTTGTCCGATTACCGTCGGCTGACCAGCAAGCACTTAAAAATCCGACTGAAAAAATTGCCGTCAAAAATAAAATTTGTTTAATGATCTTCATTATTTTCTTAATTTTTAGTATTTGATAAGCGGCGAAAAAACCCAGCCGCGTTGTCCGCTTTCGGTTTGAATATTTGCCCAGTTTCCTTCCATCCCCTTCCATGAATCGTAATTCGTTGAATTACCCATTACATAGATTTTCTGTCCGCGCCGCAAGCTGCCGATTTTTTGCGCCGAAAGACTCGGCGCGGAACGAATCACGATATTATCGGTTGAAGCGGAAGCCGTCCGCGAACCGACCGGCGGCGCGACCGACGGTTTCGGTGTCGGGCTGACTTTTGTTACTTCGGTGTTGGAATTTGAATTTTTCGATTTATTTTTCAGCGAAACGGTTAAATCTTTTGCCAGATTTCCGTTGTCGGTTTTGTCCGATTCTTTGATTTGGAAAACCCAGAATTTATGTTTTCCGTCATCAAAAAACCCGTCGAGTAAAGCAAAAGCGTATTTCCCTTTTGCCAGATTTTCCGCAACCCACAAACGCTTCATCTCGGTTTTTCCCTCGACGGGCGTTGCCTTAAAATCAATCTGCTTCATCGTTCCGTCGTTTTTTATCGTTTCGAGATGAATCAGCTTTAAATCGCTTAAAGGAATATCTTTGCCGTCCGAATATAAGATCAGATTCGGCTTGCTTTCGACCGCCGGCATTGATTCGTCCTTCAAAATTTTGTCTTTTCCCTCGCTCGCGTTCGTCAAATCCTGTTTTATTATTTCTTCGACCGAGGTTTTTTCGTTGTTTTGAAAAAATATTCCGAGATGATTCGGCAAAACTTCAGCAGTTGTTTGTGTTTTATTTAAAAGTAAAACCGCGCCGATTATTCCGCCGATCAAAAGTATCAGAAAAACGCCTAAACCGATCCATAATCCGAGACGGCTTTTCGACGGCGGAGTTTGCGGCGGAATAAAAGGAATCGAAGGATTAAAATTAGCCAAAGACGGATTGAAATTCGGCGGCGGTTGATTAAAATTTACCGGCTGCGAAGCGTTAAAATCGGGTTGCGGCTGATTGAAATCGGGTTGCGGCTGATTAAAATTGGGTTGCGGTTGATTGAAATTCGGCGGCTGACTGACGAAAACCGTCGGTGTTGAAAGAAAATCGTCATTTTGATTTTGTGAAATTGCGGAATCCTGCGTCGGCGTTGGTGGTTCGTAAGTATCCGCCGCCACTAAAGTCGGCGGCAGATTCGAATTCGAGCGAAAAATTTCGCCGCAATTGACGCAAAACGCATTGTTTATATTATTTAACGTATTGCATTTCGGGCAAATCATACGTTTGTCCTCCAAAAAATCAATCCATCTTCGGTATCCAAAATTCCTGTCCGCCGGATGGAACGCGGGTTAATCCGAGCGATTCCAACTCTTCTTTTTTCGCGCCGAGATACGTAAAATGCGGCAGATCGCTTTTGACGGTTTGAAACCAGCCGTGACGCGCCAGAACATCCCGCACCGCTTTGCTGCCGAATTGTTCAACGTCCAGCGCGATCATAAAAATATGCTGCGAAGCTCCCGGCGCAGCGACCGAATAAAGGATCGATTTACTCAAATCCTTGCTGAACCAAAGTTTTTTATCTTCCCATTCAAGCACCTGTTTTACCTGACTCGTAATATCGAGTTTTTTTGCGGCTTCGGCGGCTTGGCGCGAAATTCTTCCCTTTCCGACCCAATAGGTCAGTGCCGGATAAAACCGCGAATCCCAGAGCCGCGCCGTGTCCTGATACGAGCGTTTTGCGCCGATTGAACCGCCGCGCGGCGTGATTCGCAAGCCTTTTTGTTTGCCTTCATCAATCGCCGCGAGAAGCGCGTTCATCGCGTCTTCTCTTAATTCGATATTCGTGCCGCCGATATTCGCGGATTTTGTTCTGATACTCGTTTGATAAGAACTTACTTCCCGTTCGTTTTTAAAGACGCAATTGACGAAAAATTTTATTTGATTTTCGTTATTTATCAATCTGAAGCCGGCAAAAATATCGTCTTTGCCGACAAACATCGCGCCGTATTCGCGGAAAACGCGTTTTGAAACCGGATCGTTCAAATCGCAAATCTCGCCGAGCGAAATTCCTTTTTTCAGGATTTTATTGCCGTCTTTGAGCTGAATTCCGGCAAGTTTCTGCGCCAGATAAGTTTCGATGTCAATTTGCTGGGCAAAAACCGACGTGTGGAAGAGAATTACAAAAATGATCGCAAAATAAAAAAAACGTTTTTTTGATAATACATAGAGTTATTGCAACAAGTGAACTTTCGCATTATAACTCTTTCCGCGTTCAAAACAAATAATTTAATAAAAACTGTGTTCGTCGAGCGAAATTTTGAAGTTTTTATCAATCAAAACAAGGCTCGACGAACGTGTTCCGTAAATCGGCGTTTCGATAAAAATCGCTGAAAGCAGTTTTTCGCGCTCAAAACCGATTCCCGTATCGGGCAATTCGGCATCATCGGCAAGCGTTTTATCGCTTAATATTTCAAAAAATTTATCGTTTTCAAACTTGCCGCTTCGCAAAATCCCGGACAATTCGGCTTTTCCTTTTTGAACTTTGCGCCACGGCGTATCGAGCAGATGATTGCTCAAACCGTAAATTCCGGGTGCGAGAATTTTTATTTTATCTTCGCGGTTCGAATAATAGCCGAGTGTTTGAAAATTGGCGTTTGTTTCGCCGACCAGCAGATTAAAACCCGAAAAATCGGCGGCGCGGTTTTTAATTTTTTGCAAATAATCTTCGACGGATTCCGCGTTTTTCAAAAAATCACCGACCAGCTCGCCGCGCGATATTTTACCGCGTTCGGCAGACGGATCGCGGTAATTCGTGACGGCGGCAAAGCGTCCCGTTTTTGTAATTCCGAGCCACGTTCCGCCGTGAACAAGGTCGCGTCCGGCGAAGATTTGCGGCGCGTCTTCCCAAAACTCCGCCTTCGCGGTCGGACGTTCGTAAAATTCGTCACGATTGGCGAGCAAAATCAACGGAAATTCGGGATGCTGTCGGTAAGCAAAATAAATTACACACATTTCAATTTTGGATTTCGGATTGCGGATTTTGGATTTGTTTTCCGAAGATTAGTTTAACTAAATCTTTAATTTTCGTCGGTTTCGCGCCGAGTTTGCGGTTTTCCGCGCCGATTTCAAAAGCGATTTTCCATTGGCTGAAAAGCGTTCGGTAAGCATCGAACAGCGAATTTTTCGGGTCGTAAATATTTGTCGCTTCGCTCGTCACGCCGTTCAGTTCGATGATTTTGAACTTTTTTCCCGCACTGAAATCTTCAAAAGATTTTACGCGAATGTCGAATCTGCCGAAATTGAATCCTTTGAATCCGCGGCAGATTTCGTCAATTTTCGATTCGAGGATTTCGGTTTTCAGCCAACCGCCGTCCAGAAAAATCGCGCCGCGCGAATGAGTTCCGATGTCAATGATTTGGACTGTTTCGCCTGTTTCGGGAATCGTTTCAAGCCGTTCGGCATTTCGTTCGAGATATTTTTCAGCCAGACAAATGGCGCGTTCATCGCGCAAAATCAATTCTTCGAGAGTTGATTCGCCGTCGCCCGTCACAGAAGGAAAGCGTTTTTCGGTGATCGAGAAAATCTCGCCTTTTTCCGCGTTCGGATAACGATAATAAAAAACGCTCGTTTCCTCGCCGGCGGCAAATTCCTGCAAACTCAGGTTTTCGTCCGGCGATAATTTTTCTGCTAAATCTTCACGCTTTTCGACGATTTGAACATTGAATCCGCGTTCGCCGACATCGGGTTTTATGACAATCGGGAACGATAAATCGTTTTCAGCCATAAAATCCGACGCTTTTTGCAGTTTTTCTTCGGTTGAAAATTCGGCGGGCAGAAACAGATGTTTTAATAAAAAAGGTTTTGCGGCTTCGGATTGATGCAGACCGCGCAGAATTTCGTCCTTCGATTCGCCGATAAAACCGCCTGCCGGAATTGCCGGATTCGCGCAGGTAAAAACCGTCAAACTGCGATGTTTCAACGCCAGATACGCGGCATAAAAAACGACCGGAATGTAAAAAATCCGCACAGACCAAAATTCCCAAATAAAGCGGCGTTTGATTTTTCCCCGGAGCATTCGTCTGCCTTTCCACGTCAAAAGTTGCTGCAAAATCCTGATAAAAACGTAGAAAATGACGACAAAAACAATCAGCCCGAGCCACAGATTCTGGTTAAAAAACGACATTTTGACGGCTTCCGCACCGATTTTGTAAGTTGCAATGACGACAATCGGAGTCCAGACGGCGACCGCCAGCGAAAAATAAAGCGTGAAACGCCAAAATGAAGTTTTCAGAACGCCCGCGCCGAAATAGAGCGGCAGACGCATCCCGAAAACAAAGCGGCTGATAAAAACCGTTTTCATTCCCCGACGTTCAAGCCAGTGCGAGCTTCTCTCGACCGCTTCTTCAGTTAAAAAATAACTTGTTATTTTCCATTTCAAGGCTCTGCGTCCCAAAATACGTCCGGCGAGAAAAGTCAAAATATCGCCGATAAAAATTCCGACGGCGCAAGCAAGAATTGCCGGAAAAAGTTCGATTTTCCCCTGCGAAGCCAGAACACCGCCGGCGATACAGGCTAAATCTTCACTGATCATTGTCGCGGCGATCAGCAGAAAAAACACGGCGGTTGGCGAAAAACCGTCAAAATCCGCGTTTTGAAGATCAAGAAAACCCGACTTCAGCACCGCAAAATTTTCGCTTTGTGAAAGATTAAAGCCGAAATAAAATGCGGCAAGCAGAAACAGGCAAACGCCGAAAGCCGCAAGCCAGCGGCGTTTTTCAAGATTTTGCCCTAAAAAAGTCATTGTCTAAAAGTCAGAACCGCCGGTGGTCGTGGGCGGGTAATGCGAAGTTGGCGGTTGGCAGCCGCAGTTGGCAGTCAGGGATCTGATGATTAACTGCTTTCTGCCAACTGCCAACTGAAATAAACCCATCCGCTACCGCAGATGGTTCTGACCTGAAATACCGGAAAGCATCTGCCCGACAAACGGAATTTCCCTACGATGAATAAAAAGCACCGCCAAACTCAAAAGAAAAACCAAAATCGCCAAACCAAATAATAAACCGCCGTCGTCTTTTACGGAAATGCCGAGTTTTGTTAAATGGCTGAAAATCGCGCCCGACATCGTTCCGAGTGCGAGAAACGCGCCGAGCCAGACGGTTTGCGGAATAAAAAGTAAAACGACGGCAATGAGTTCGACAACGCCCGAACCGATGCGCCCGACGGCTTCGTTTTCGCCCATCAAGGTCGTAAAAATATATTTCGATTCTTCTGCGCCAGAAAACTTGAAAAATAACGTCTGCAACAAAATAACCGCGATGATAATCCGAAAAATCCAACTCAAAATATTCATTTCATTCTCCTAAATGCAGTTCTGAGTCCCGTCTTTAGACGGCAAACCGCCGCGCTTCGCCCGCGGTTTCGGCACGCTGAAGCGTGGACTCTGAACTATGTTTCCAAAATTCAAGAGTTGAAGGCGCAACGCCGAAATCAGGCGAAACCGGAAACCCGAATGACACGAGTTTCGTCTGAATCAAGGCATAATGGTGAATCGTGTGGCTTTGCAAAAATTCCAATTCGCGCACCACGGACGATTCGCACCAGAGATTTTCAACGGTTTCCGAGCGAACGAGAATCTTTTTTCCTATATCTTCGAGCGTTAAATTTTCGATCTTTTCCGCCGCTTCAAGAAATCTTAAAACGGCAAAAGCGCGATTTGTTTCGACCTGTAAATTTCTTTCCCGCCGATTGTAATCGAGTTTTCCCGTTTCCAATCCGTTTAGAAAATTCGTCACAAAATCGAGATTATGTCGAAAATGCGCGCCAACGCTCGACTTTTTACAGCGCGTAAAACTCGCGTCGTCCAGATTTTCGATCAAGTCAATTCCCTGCCGCAAAACTGCCGCGCATTGACCTGCCAATGTTTTTTCCCCGTTTCCCAAAACTTTCGATGATTGCACTTCAACTTTTCCTTGTCTAAGTTCGTTTCAACATCTGAATGCCACGCGACGGGCAATTTATTCCAAAATTTTATTGCCCGCGAAACACACGAAAAATAAAACCAGATGATTTTAATTTTTTCGTGTGTTTGGCGGGCAATATTGTATTAAACCCGGTGATTTTTAAATAATCTCTTTGACCAGACTTTTCACGGCTTCGATGTGCGGATACATCAGCGTGTCTTCTTCGATAAAAGGAACACGCTCGCGGATTTTTTCATAAACGGGCTGGGTTTTTGCCCCGAGCCGTTTCTCCGTGCCGATCACTTTCCGGCGAAAATCAACGCCCTGCGCCGCGCAGAAAAGTTCGAGCGCGAGGATTTGCAGTAAATTTTCAGCCACATCGCGCAATTTTAAAGCCGCTGTAACGCCCATCGAAACATGGTCTTCGACGTTTGCCGACGACGGAATCGTATCGGCTGACGCGGGATGCGAGAGAACTTTATTTTCCGTCGCAAGCGCGGCGGCGGTGTATTGAACGATCATAAAACCGGAATTCAAACCGCTGTTTTCGGTCAAAAACGGCGGCAGAATATGCCCGTTTGAATCGGCATCAACGAGCCGCATAATCCGCCGTTCCGCCATATTGCCGATTTCCGTTAAGGCAAGCGCGAGATAATCCATCGAAAGCGCAAGCGGTTCGCCGTGAAAATTTCCGCCCGAAACGATTTCCGGGTTTCCGTCTTCATCAAAGAAGATCAAAGGATTATCGGTTACGGCGTTCAGTTCGTTTGTCATTACCCATTCGACATAATCAATCGCGTCGCGCACCGCGCCGTAAACCTGCGGCATACAGCGCAGAGTGTATGCGTCCTGTATGTTTTTCGGGTCTTTGGCGCGGACAAACTCGCTTCCCTCTAAAATTTTTCGCAAATTTTCGGCACAGCGAATCTGGCGCGGATGCGGGCGAAGCGCGTGAATCCGCGCATCAAAAGCCGCGTCCGTGCCGTTTAAGGCTTCGAGCGAAAGACAGCCTGCAATTTCGGCAACGTCGGCAAGTTTCTGTGAGCGATGCGCCTGAATAACGCCGATTGCGGTCATCACGGTCGTGCCGTTCGTTAAAGCCAAACCTTCTTTCGCAGCAAGTGTGATAGGTTTAAGTCCTGTTTTTTCCAGAACATTCTTACTGCTCAAAATTTCGCCGCCGAATTCGGCTTCGCCTTCGCCGATCAAAGGCAGAGCCATGTGCGCGAGCGGAGCGAGATCGCCCGATGCGCCGAGACTTCCCTTTTCGGGAATCTGCGGGTGTATGCCGCGATTTAAAAATTCGATCAAAAGTTCCAGGGTTTCAAGCCTGATGCCCGAAAATCCGTGCGCCAGCGTGTTCGCACGAATCAGCATAATCGCCCGCACGGTCGGCGTATCAAAAGCATCACCGACCCCGACCGCGTGGCTTAAAATAATGTTTTTCTGAAGCCGTTCAACGTCAGCGAGCGGAATAATAACGTCTTTGAGCGCACCGAATCCGGTCGTGATTCCGTAAGCGATTTCGCCTTTTTTGAGCAAATCTTGCACGGCATCGGCGGCACGATTGACTTTTACTTTGGCTTTTTCGGATAGAACAATGCGCGGATTGTTCGGTTTGCCGTGCGCGACCGCCACGACTTGTTCAAATGTCAGGCTTTCGCCGTCTAAAATAATTTCATTCATTAGTTAATAAATTCGCCTTGTTTGATGACGGTTTCAATTAGATTTCCGCCGAATTCGTAGGCGATCTCACGAAAATCTTTGGTGTCGAAAATCAAAATGTCGGCTTGTTTTCCCGCTTCGAGCGAGCCGATTTTTTCGCCCTGCGCGACGGCGAAAGCGGCGTTGACGGTCGCGGCGTTAAAGGCTTCCGACGGCAGAAGTTTTTGATAACGGCAGGCAATCGCCATCGCGTTCGGCAAAGACGGACACGGCGCGCTGCCCGGATTGTAATCGGTCGAAAGCGCGACGGCGCAACCTGCGTCAATAAATTTCCGCGCGTCGGCAAATTCCGCCGAGCCGAAATTAAAATTGACGGTCGGCGTGACGACTCCGATTGTTTCAGATTCGGCTAAAAGCGCGATTTCCGGCGAAGAAATCGCGTCGAGATGATCAATCGAGGTCGCGCCGAGTTCGATTGCCATCCGCGCGCCGCCGAGGTTCGTAAATTCGTCAACGTGCGCTTTTAATTTGAAACCGAGATTTTTAGCGGTTTCCAAAACCTTGCGCGATTGTTCGAGATCGAAAGCGTTTCGCTCGCAGAAAACATCAACAAAAAACGGTTTATTTTTCGTGTAATCAAAATTTACGCGATCAACGTCAATGTAAACAAAATCACGAAAATCACGAAGTTTCGGCAACATTTCGCCGCAGATCAGATCAACGTATTCATCGGATTTTCCCTCAAATTCCGGCGGCACGGCGTGCGCAGGAAGAAATGTCGGCAGAAGCTCGATCGGGTGAAATCCGTCGAGTTCGAGAATGGCTTCGAGCATTTTGAATTCGGTCGCGGTGTCGAGTCCGTAACCCGTTTTGACTTCGGCGGTCGTCACGCCCAACGACAGCATTTTATCCAATCTTTTGCGGCTTTGTTCGATTAAATCCGCCAAACTCGCTTCGCGCGTCTGGCGCACGGTCGAGATGATTCCGCCGCCGTTTTGGAGGATTTCGAGATAATCCGCGCCTTTGATTTTAAGCTCGAATTCATTCAGACGGTTTCCGGCAAAAACGATATGCGTGTGACATTCGACAAAACCGGGCGAGACGACTCTCTCGTTTGCGTCAATCGTATTTTCGCTTTCAAATTCGCGCAAAACTTCTTCGGATTTGCCGACCGAAATTATTTTTCCGCCCGCGACGGCGACCGCGCCGTTTTTGATCAGTCCGACATCCCGCATTTCGGCACGGCGTTTCGGTTTTCCGTTTGAAGTGCAGGTGACAAGTTGGGCGTTGTGAATGATTAGCTCCGATTTCATTTGAATATTTTGAGAAAATGAATAATGCAGAAGCCGACTTCCGTGTTTTTCTCAGATTCAAATAATAAACGTCCGCGCAAAACAAATGCAATCGCCAAACATTTATTTTAAATTTGAAACCGAATCCGCAATAAATAATCTTCCAATTAATTTTTTTTTCAACGAAAATTTTTGAGACTGATTTGTAAAATAAACTGAATTTTGCAGAACGAATAAAATTTTACTTCGCCGCCGCGTATTTCGACTAAATAATTTATCAAATTGTCAGATCACGCGTTAATTTTGTATTCTATACACGGAATTATTCACAAGATTAAGGTGGGATATGACAAAAAAGGTTTTAATTGCAGAAGATTACGCAGACACTCGCACGATGATGAGGTATCTGCTGCAGCATTTCGGCTACGAAGTTTTGGAAGCCGCCGACGGACAGGAAGCCGTTGACAAAACCCGTGAAAACGAACCGGACCTCATTTTAATGGACATCTCGATGCCCGTCATGGACGGATTAACCGCCACGCAGCTCATCAGAAAACTCGACGGTATGGGCAAAATCCCGATCATCGCGGTCACGGCTTACGGAAAATCCTATTACCGGCAGGCAATCGAAGCCGGCTGCGACGATTTAATCAATAAACCGCTCGACTTCGACAATCTCCAGCCGATTCTCGAACAATATTTATCTTAAAAAATTTCAGTCCGGTTTTGGAATGCTAAACAAAAGAAGCGGCTAAATTTAAAGCCGCTTCTTCGGATTGGGAATTTTTAAGTTTTTATTAGTTTGAGAAATTAAAAATGGTTGACAAGATCGAACCAAGAATATTGATCCCGTTATTCGAGCGGTATCCGTATTGATAACGGCTGTTGTAACCGTCCTGATAACCGCGTTGAAAACCCTGTTGGAAGTAATAGCGATACTGGTTTGAATTTACATAGCTGTTATAGCCGTAATTTCCGTTTCGATAAATCGAAATATTGGTATAACTGTTATTTCCCGTTCGTCTGCCGGTCTGTCCCGCATAAAAGCCTTGCTGATAACCGCGATTAACGGCATCACGAAGAATTTGAATTCCGCGTTGATCTGTCTGATAGTAACCGTACTGGTTTCTCAGACGATACATTTGTCGCTGGTATTGTCTCTGCGCCTTTTGCTGCTGACGAATATTTCTTTCTTGTTGTCTCTGAACCTGGCGCTGTTGTCTCTGATAATCTCGGTAGGTTTGCGCATTCGCAATCTCAGCTGTTCCGAGTACTGCAATCAAACCTAACGCCCCTGTCGCTACTAATTTTTTAATATTTGTAAGTCTCATATATTTTTCTCCCCTTTTTTACTACCCTTGTTCTTATCAAAAAAATTAAAAGAGCATATTTTCTTTTGGCGATTTTGTTTTATTTTAAGTCATTCGCCTTGCCCTTTGTTATGGCAATCACCGTGCCAAAAGGCTTGTTATGAAACTTAACTGCAAGAAAATAAAGGAATAAGTTAGCGGCAGTATTCTATACCGCGAACTTTGTCGCTTACCCGATATGGACTGAAGCGCTACCATTTCCGACATCAAAAGTGTCCGGTTATTTTCCGCAGCATTTACATTTTTTTTCGGGCGAATCCCATTCGATTGCCGCGAATCTTTCTTCCCAAAGAGCGCGGATCGGTTCGCGTTCGTTCGAATCGAAATAGTCGTTGATCTCTTCGACCAGCCGCAATTTTTCCTTTCCCGTCAAATTTAAGAAGCCGTGAAACACGACCGCAATATTTTCTTCCATAATGTGATAAAGACTAAACCTTTTAAAACTTGAATCCAAACCGAAACGACGGTCGAATTTGTAACGGTTCGCATTTTTTTTTGATATTATTACAACTGTCTGAGAGGTAGTTTATGCAAAACGAAGAAAACAAAAATTCAATCGTTCATATCGCGGTTTTAGCCGGTTTATGGTTTATCAACATTCTGATCGTAATTTTCAGTTCGCCGTTTCTGATTTACAAAAAATTGATGGAAATTTTCTTTAAAAAAGCCAAAAATTCACAGCCCCAAATCGAAGCCGAAAAGACGGCGGCGCAATATTTCCCGTGCCGCTCTGATTCGTAGATTCGATTATTTCATTGCCAGCATTTCCTGAACTTGATTGACATCTTTATCGCCGCGCCCTGAAAGATTGCAGATAATCGTCTGCGTTGGCGACATTTCTGGCGCGAGTTTTAGTAAATAAGCAATCGCGTGCGAAGATTCGAGCGCGGGAATAATGCCTTCGGTCTGCGATAAAATCTGAAACGCCGCTAACGCTTCCGCGTCCGAAGCCGAAACATATTCGGTGCGTTTTATCGAGTGCAAAAACGCGTGTTCGGGTCCGATTGAAGCGTAATCCAATCCGGCGGAAACCGAATGCGTTAGCGCGATTTGCCCGTTTTCATCCTGCAAAAGATAGCTTTTCGTGCCTTGCAGAACACCGATTCGACCGCCGCCTTCCGCGTTAAAACGTGCCGCGTGTTCGCCTAAAAGATTTCCTTTTCCGCCCGCTTCAACGCCGATCATTCGCACCGATTCATCCTGCAAAAACGGGTGAAAGAGTCCTATCGAATTCGAACCGCCGCCGACGCAAGCCACCAAACAATCGGGCAAACTTCCCGTTTGTTCTAAGATTTGCTCACGCGCTTCACGACCGATGACCGATTGGAAATCCCTGACAAGCAGCGGATAAGGATGCGGACCGAGTGCCGAACCAAGCAGATAATAAGTGGAATCAACATTCGTTACCCAATCGCGTAAGGCTTCGTTAATCGCGTCTTTCAGCGTTTTTGAACCCGAATCAACGCCGCGCACTTCCGCGCCCAAAAGCTGCATCCGAAAAACATTCAACGCCTGCCGCCGCATATCTTCCGTACCCATATAAACAACGCAATCCAAACCGAATAACGCGCAAACCGTCGCCGTCGCAACGCCGTGCTGTCCCGCGCCGGTTTCGGCGATCACGCGCCGCTTGCCCATTTTCCGCGCCAGCAAAACCTGCCCGATGGCGTTATTGATCTTATGCGAGCCGGTATGTCCCAAATCCTCACGCTTGAGATAAATCTGCGCACCGCCTAAAGATTCCGAAAGTCTCTGCGCGTGAAAAAGCGGTGTCGGACGACCCGAAAAATCTTTCAAAAGCCGCAGAAATTCCGCCTGAAAATCCTCTCGGTCACGCACCTCAAAATAAGTGTTCGTCAATTCCTCAAGCGGAAACATCAGCGTTTCGGGGACAAACCGCCCGCCGAATTCGCCCCAGTAACCGCGTTCGTTTGGTTGAAAATTATTCATTGTGTAAATCTTCTTTTTCTAACTTAAATTCTTCTAAAAGCGCGAAGAAAAGATCAAGTGCTTTTTCTTCGTCGTTATTAACTTGTCTTAAAATAATATCCGACCAAAATTGACTGGTTTCTCTAGTAGATTCAAATTTTTCAAAAATCCAAGCTTGAAACCCATATTCATA
Organism: Pyrinomonadaceae bacterium; assembly: GCA_022843305.1. Classification (GTDB taxonomy): domain Bacteria; phylum Acidobacteriota; class Blastocatellia; order Pyrinomonadales; family Pyrinomonadaceae; genus JAFDVJ01. Next base: position 16,155 of record JALHNX010000038.1, read on the forward strand.
ATGAGGCTCCTTTTTTGGTTTGAATTGCTTCCAATCAAAATCGAATTTTTTTACGCCGATATTAGTTAATCCAAATTCAATTCCCCACAAAAACATAAACAAATTAGATATTGAACGAAGTCCTAAATACATAGCAGGGCGAAGTTCAATTAACAAAAGTAAATCGTAAACACTTTTTATTTGAAAATCTTTGTAATTGCCTTTTACACTTAATATAAAACTTGAAACCTTAAATTTGTCCTTTTTGCCTTTTTCTTTTTCCAATAAACTACAAGTATCAACAGAAAAGGGCTGAACGCGCCGAATCGCGGTCTTGATGTTATCTGAAGCCAATCCGCCAGCTAAATAAAGTTTGGGTATAAGTTGTCTAACTTTAAAGGCTATTTTCCAATCGAAAGTTTCGCCCGTTCCGCCGTGTTCGTGTCGTGAGTAAGCGTCGAGCAAAATCGCGTCTGTTTCATATTGCAAAACATCTTCCGGCGCGAAATCGGGCGAAACGCGAAAGGCTTTGATGATTTCGAGATTTGTTTTTGCTTTTAATTCACGCGCAAATTCGGGCGTTTCTTCGCCGTGAAGCTGAAGCGCGTCGAGTTTGGCAACTTTTGCGATTTCGACGATTTTATCCAAACTTTCATTGACGAAAACGCCGACTTTCAAAATCTTTTCGGGCAGTTGTTCGATAATTTCCCGCGCTTTTTCCGGCGCGATGTAACGCGGGCTTTTTTCGTAAAAATTAAAGCCGAGCGCGTCTGCGCCGAATTTTGCCGACAAAAGCGCGTCTTCTAAATTCGTAATACCGCAAATTTTAACCTTTGTCATAATTATAAAAGGCGAAAAGAATTTTTAACCACAGATTCACACAGATAAACACGGATTTTAAAAGGATGATTTAAATTGATTTATCCATTTTTATCTGTGTGAATCTGTGTGAATCTGTGGTTAAATTTCTTAACTCTTCCGCCACATTTCCGCTTCGCATCAAGGTTTCGCCGATTAGAAAGCCTGAAAAACCTAAATCTCTTAATTCCAAAATTTCGTCTTTTGTCCGAATTCCGCTTTCGGTAATCATCAGCGCGTCTTCGGGAGCGTGTTTTATCAATTCGCGCGAAACGTCGAGCGACACTTTGAACGAATGTAAATCGCGGTTATTCACGCCGATAATTTTTGCGCCGATTTTTTTTACACGCTCTAATTCTTCTAAAGTGTGAACTTCGACCAGCGCATCAAGTCCAAAATCTTCTTCGGCGAGAGCGTGAAGTTTTTGCAAATCTTCATCATCGAGCATCGCCGCGATCAGCAAAATCACGTCCGCGCCGGCTTCTGCCGCTTCATAGATCTGAAATTCGTCGAAAATAAAATCCTTTCGCAAAATCGGCAAATTGACCGCATTTCGCGCTCGTTTCAAATCTTCCAAACTTCCCTTGAATTTGTCTTCCTCGGTCAAAACGGAAATTGCACACGCGCCGCCGTTTTCGTAAATTTTTGCAATTTCGGCAATTTCAATTTTATCATTTATCACGCCTTTTGACGGCGAAGCGCGTTTGATTTCGGCAATGATGTTTATTTGATTTCTCTGCAAACTTTCGCGCAGACGATGTTTTTTTGTCGTTTCGAGCCTTGTCATTGCCGAACTTTTCAATTCGCCAAAATCGCGGTTTGCTTTGGCGATTTCAAGACGTTTTTTCTTTAATTCGATGATTTCTTCCAGAAACGTAAAATCGTTTATAAACGCTGTTCCGCAGACTAGTCCTGAATATTCACCATTTGTTTCGCTCATTTTTTCAGTTTAATTTTCCTTCGTTTTTTCTTTCAAACTTTCGAGTTTTTCCAGAGCCTTTCCGCTTTCCAGACTTTCAGTAGCGAATTTTGCGGATTCTTGCAAATTTTCGGCTTTGCCGCCGACAAATATTGCCGCCGCCGCGTTCATTAAAACTAAAGTTCGCGCCGCGTCTTTTCGTTTATTTTCCAAAACTTCTTTGATTATTTCAGCATTTTGCAAAGCATCGCCGCCGCGCAGGGTTTCGATATTTTCAACGGTTTCAAAACCGAAATCTTCGGGCGAAACTTCGTAAAATTTGATATATTCGGGCGTAATTTCGGCAACCGAAGTCTTTTGGGAAACGGTAATTTCGTCCAAACCGTCGAGTCCGTGAACGACCAAAGCGCGTTTTGTGCCAAGTTTTTGGAGCGTTTCGGCAATCGGCGCGACCAAATCTTTGTGCCAAACGCCCATAATCTGAAACGGCGCGTTTGCCGGATTGGTCATCGGACCCAATAAATTAAAGGTCGTGTGAACGCCGAGTTCTCTGCGAACCGCCGCAACTCTGGCGGTCGAAGCGTGATAAAGCGGCGCGAACATAAAACAGATGTCGATTTCATTCAAACATTTTTCCGACGTTTCGCGGCTTGCCGAAACGTTTACGCCGAGAGCCGTTAAAACGTCCGCGCTTCCCGATTTTGAAGTTGCGGCACGGCTGCCGTGTTTGGCGACGGGCAAGCCTGCGCCCGCGATGACAAAAGCGGCGGCGGTCGAAACATTAAAGGTTTTAACGCGGCTCGAACCAGTTCCGGCGGTATCAATAAAATCCGTGTGCACCGAATTGATTTTCGTTGAATTTTCGCGCATCGCTTCCGCCATTCCGGCGAGTTCTTCGGTCGTTTCGCCTTTGATCGAAAGCGCGACAAGCGCGGCGGCGATCTGCGCGTCGGTCGCTTCGCCTTGCAGCAGTTGATTGAGCAAAAACCGTGCTTCGTCGCGTTTCAGGTTTTTGCCCTGCATTAGACGAAGCAGTAAATCGCGCAACCCTTCGATTGGCGGTTCATCAATTCGCTGCGGCAAAAGCCACGCCGGACGATTCAGATTGTAGTTTTGAAAAAATGTCATATAAAACAAAAAACCTGCCGCTTTTAAGTTTAGCAACAGGTTTTCTAAAATTCCGTTTCGCAGGCTGATTTTCTCAAGCCCGTGTTAGAAAACCGCGCGCGGATGTCGCCAAAACAGATGGTTGTTTCGATTAATTTTGACGCTCAAGGTTCTCATAAATACTTTTTTTGCTATCATTGTTTATATCCCAACGAAAATTTTTTGGCAAATTTATGAACGAATCTTTCGAGAACCTGACGCCGGCAGACGAAAAACTGTTTTTCCGTAAAAACGACCGTAATGACGTTCGCCTCGGCGAAATCGTGCCGCAGACAAACTACGAACAATCAAACATCGTCATTCTCGGCTGCCCGCAGGACGAAGGCGTCAAAAGAAACGGCGGTCGGATCGGCGCGGCGCTTGCGCCCGACGCGATTCGGCGAGAATTTTATCGTTTGACAACATTCGGGATTCATCATCGAATCTGCGATCTGGGAAACGTCGAATTGAGCGGTTCGCTCGAAGAAACGCACGATAATTTAACGAACGTTGTCAAAAAAGTTCTCGAAGACAAGAAAAAAATCATCGTTCTTGGCGGCGGAAACGATATCTCGTATGCCAACGGTCGCGCGATGAGCGAAAGTTTTGGCGCGGGAAACTGGCTCGGAGTTAATGTTGACGCGTATTTCGATGTGTGCACCGACCAGCCGCGTTCGAGCGGCACGCCGTATCGTCAGCTTCTGGAAGAAAAGCTCATTCGCAACGATTATCTTTACGAAATCGCTTTTCAACCGCAGCTTGTTTCGCCGGCTTATTATCGCTATTTGCAGAATTTGGGCGTGAATATGGTGAGCGTTGACCAGCTTCGTTCACGCGAAACCGCCGATCTTGAACTGCGCGAGTTGATGCGGCAGAAATTCATTCACCACAGCCAATCGCTGACCGCGTTTTTTGCGTTCGATCTGCACGCGGTGCGTTCATCCGACGCGCCCGGAACTTCCGAACCGAGTCCGATCGGCTTGCGTTCGGGCGAATTTTTGAATCTCGTCCAATTTGCCGCCAAACTCGTCAATACGAAAATAATCGAATTCACGGAAGTCAATCCGAATTTCGACGTTGATAACCGCACAACCAAACTTGTCGCCGTCGCGATGCACCGATTTTGCAGCTCGCAACCTAAAATAGGGAGTTGATTCTAATGAATCAATTCCCTATTTTAATAGTTTCTACTTATTCCCCAAATTAAGAGGTAACTCTTCGACCCGTCGCAAGCCGATAAAGCGCAAGCACGACAATCGCACCGATGATCGAAGAAATAAAGCTCGGAATCGAATTGCCGATGTTATCAAAAGAACTGACCATCGGAAAGCCGACAAATGTTCCGATAAATCCGCCGACAACTGCACCGACGATTCCTAAAATAATCGTCAAAATAACGCCGCCGCCATCACTTCCGGGCATAATCATTTTAGCAAGATAACCAGCCAAAAAACCCAATACCAACCAAATTAATAATGAAATCATTTTTTTTCTCCTTTTTCCCTTGTTTCCTTTTTTTAAGGCACTGCCTTCATTTAAATTTCATAACAATATTTGTGCCAAAAACGCTTTTGCTTTCAGAATCAATTATTTACAGCTTTTGGCATAAATCCTAAATTAACCATATTTAGGATTTTGCATCAAAATAATACGCAATAAACATTTTATTGTGGGTAATTTTCCACGGAAAATTTGTTTTATGTTTGGTTGAAAATTAAGTTCGTCGAAAACCGCGCAAAATGAACCGCAATTAAGGTAGTTTAACCAGCCAATTTAAAACCAAGTTCAAACATCTTTGCTTTTGCCTGATTTCTCAGCCCGCGCACAATTTAAGCTCAGTCAACTCACTTGAAAACTTGACAGCCCCAGACGCTTTTCGCTATTTTATAAGTTCGCTTTCTATTTAGGCGAGGTTTAGTCAGTTAGCTCAGTGGTAGAGCACTACCTTGACACGGTAGGGGTCAACAGTTCAAATCTGTTACTGACTACTCTTTTTATTTTTTGATAAGATGCTTTCGAAGAACTTTGCATTTTTGACGACAACTACTACGACGCGCTTCTAACGGCGTGTTTATCGCGCTTTCATTGGAAGCGCAAGGCAAAGTCGCTCTTATCAGATCAAATCTATTTTAGTGGTAGTTAATTGTTAATAGTTCAATAGTTAATTGCAGATTGAGAAAAGCGATTTTGCCCGAATCAATTTGGAATTTAAATTAAACGATTAACAAAGTTATGCAGATAAAATTTGGCGAAAATATAAAGGATTTTTCCGATTCGGTTTCCGTTTTGGAGGCTATCAAGGCGTTTGACCGGGATGTTTTGAAAAAAACCATCGCGGCGAAGGTTAACGGCGAAGAAGTCGATTTGTCTAAGAAATTAGATGAAACCGACGAAGTTTTGTCCATCGAACCGATTGTTACCGACACCCGCGACGGACTTGAGGTTTTGCGGCATTCGACTGCGCATCTTCTCGCGGCAGCGGTTCTCGATATGTTTCCGGGAACGCAGCTCGGCGTTGGTCCGGCGCTGATGGAAGACCCGCGTTACGGGTTTTATTACGACGTTATCGCACCGCGTCAGTTGACCGAAGCGGATTTGCCCGTGATCGAAAAGAAAATGAAGGAGATGGCGAAACGCAACCTCGTCTATCGCCGCGACGAAATTGCCAAATCCGACGTTTTGGAAATTTTCAAAGAACGCAACGAACTGCTCAAATGCGAATTGATTGACGAAAAGGTCGAAACCGAAAACGCAAGCATCTATTATATTGACGGTTCGCCGTTTATTGATTTTTGTCTCGGTCCGCACGTCGGTCATACCGGCAAATTGAAGGCGTTCAAATTATTGGCTTTGTCGGGCGCGTATTGGAAAGGCGACGCGGAAAATCAGCAAATGCAGCGAATTTACGGTACTGCTTTTGCGACTCAGGAAGAACTCGATGCGTGGCTCAAACAACGCGAGGAAGCCGAAAAACGCGACCATCGCCGGCTTGGAAAAGAACTCGATCTGTTCTCGATTCAGGACGATTACGGGCAGGGTTTTATTTTCTGGCATCCGAAAGGCGGCGCGATCCGCACGGATATGGAAAATTATCTGCGCGAAGAATTGCAGAAACGCGGTTACGGAATGGTTTTCACGCCGCATATCGCCAAACGTCAGCTCTGGCAAACTTCGGGACACGAGCAAAATTACGCCGATTCGCTTTTTGAACCGATGGGAATGCCCGAAAAATTCGGTGAAGACACGGAATTTCGTCTGAAACCGATGAATTGTCCGTTTCACATCGGAATTTACAAATCGCATCCGCGTTCGTATCGTGAACTTCCCTTGCGTTACGCCGAACTCGGAACGGTTTACCGCGCCGAATTGAGCGGAACTTTGCACGGTTTATTGCGGGTGCGCGGATTTACGCAGGACGACGCGCATATTTTCTGCACGCCCGAACAAGTCACGGGCGAAGTCGGCGACTGCGTTGATTTTGCTTACGACGTTTTCAAAACTTTCGGTTTCGAGAAATTCAAAGTCGAGCTTTCCGTGCGCGGCGGCGCGGATAACAAAGGTTATCTCGGTTCTGACGCGGATTGGGAAAATGCCGAACAGGCGCTGGTTCTGGCTTTAAACAAACGCGAAATCGCTTACGAACGCATCGAAGGCGAAGCGGCTTTTTACGGTCCGAAAATTGACATCAAAGTTGAAGATTCGATTGGTCGTTTGTGGCAGTTATCAACCGTTCAGTTCGATTTCAACCTGCCCGAACGCTTTGAACTCGAATTTATCGGCGACGACGGACAGAAACATCGTCCGATTATGGTGCATCGCGCATTGTTCGGTTCGGTCGAAAGATTTTTCGGAGTTTTAATCGAGCATTACGCCGGAGCGTTTCCGTTCTGGCTCGCGCCGGTACAGGTCGTGGTTTTGCCGATCACCGACCGAATCAACGAATATGCTCAAAAAATCGGGAATGAATTAAAAAATTCGGGCTTTCGCGTCGAAATAAACTTGAAATCGGACAAGATCGGTGCAAAAATTCGGGATGCGCAATTGCAAAAAGTTCCGTTTATGCTCGTTTTGGGCGACAAGGAATTGGAAGAAAATAAGATTGCGGTGCGTGAAAAGGTAAAAGGCGACATCGGACAGATGACGCTTGAAGAATTTAAAGTAATGGCGCAGAAGTTGAAGGAAACTCGCGCTTTGACGAATGGCTGAGTCAGAAGTCGAGAGTCGAGAGTCGAGAGTCGAGAGAAAACAAATCTTTAGACTCTTGACTCTCGCTCCTGACTCTCGACTCTTAACAAAGGAGGAAATTTATCGCAAATAATTTTAGAGGTCGCGGACGTTTTGATAATCGCCGCCAACCGCTGCACCGCACAAACGAAAGAATTCGCGTTCCGGCGGTGCGCGTTGTCAGCGAAGACGGTGAGGCGCTTGGCGTAATGGACACACGCGACGCCGTTCAGAAAGCGCGTCAGATGGGTTTGGACCTGGTCGAGATCGCGCCGAACGCGCAGCCGCCGGTTTGCCGGATCATTGATTACGGAAAGTTTCTTTACGAACAGAAAAAGAAACAGCACGAAGCCAAGAAAAAACAAGTAACCGTGCAGGTTAAAGAAATCAAGTTCCGTCCGGCGACCGACGATCACGATTACGGTTATCGAATGGAACGCGCGCGCGGTTGGATCGCCGAAGGCGACAAAGTTCGTGCGACGATCGCTTTTCGCGGACGCGAAATGACGCACCGCGAGCTGGGCGCGGCAATTCTTGCCAAACTGCGCGACGATTTAGCCGACATCAGCGATGTCGAAGTTTCGCCGAAAATGGAAGGCTATCAGATGTTCGCCATTTTCGTGCCGAAGAAAACGAAATAAAACTAATTATTAATTGCTAATGGTTAATGGTTAATCGTTTTAGATCACGCATTAACCATTAACAATTAACAAATAACCATTAAAAAGGAGTATTATGCCAAAACTTAAAACACATAAAGGCGCGGCAAAGCGTTTTCGCTCGACAGCGTCGGGCAAGTTCAAACGCGGACACAGCCATGCGCGTCATATTTTAACGAAGAAAACCAGTAAACGTAAGCGCAATCTCGATATTGATACGTTGGTATCCGAAGGCGATCAGAAGCGCGTTGAAAAAATGCTGCCATACGGAAGAGACTAGGAATTATGAATGATGAATGCGGAACGATGAATCAATTAAAATTCATCATTCATAATTCCTGATTCATCATTTCAAAGACTGAAAGGAGTGAAGAAATGCCAAGAGCAAAACGTGGAAATAAGCGCACCGAGCGGCGCAAAAAGATATTAGCCTTAGCGAAAGGCTATCGTGGAACGAAATCGAAACTTTATCGTTCAGCCAAAGAATCGGTTGAACGCGCATTGAACTTTGCCTATACGGGCAGAAAGCTGAAAAAACGCGACTTTCGCAAACTCTGGATCGTCCGCATCAACGCGGCGTGCCGTTTGAACGAAATGAAATATTCGCAGTTTATTCACGGGCTTAAATTAGCCGGTGTCGAATTAGACAGAAAAGTTCTCGCCGATATGGCAGTCAAACAGCCCGAATCATTCGCGGCGCTCGCCGGACAGGCAAGAGACGCAATCGGTAAACAAGCGACGGCTTAGAATTTGAAAAAGGAAAAACCGCAGATTGACACGAAACACAGATAATTCAATCTGTGAAAATTTGTGTTAATCTGTGGTTTCTTATTTTATGACTGAAGAAATACTAACAGCCAAAAAAGCATACGAATTATTTGAAAAAGATTGGGATAATTTAAAGGATTTGAATTTAACAAATCTTGAAGAAGCAGAATTTGGTCTTAAAACTCTAATTGAAATTCGTAATAAGCATACTGGAAAAAAATCATCATTTTCTAGTTTAATGAAACTTATTGGACAAGTTTCACCTGAAGATAGAATTGCTTTCGCCCAAGAAGTTCAGAAACTAAAAACAAGAGTAGAAATTGCGATTGATTTAGCAGAAAGAGAAATTAAATCGGTCATTTCCGAATTCAAAGCCGCACAAGAATCAAAAGATGTCACGCTTCCCGGTCGCCGTCCGCGGGTCGGTCATCTGCATCTTTTGACGATTCTGCGCCAGCAGATCGAGGACATTTTTGTTTCGATGGGCTACGCGATTGAGGACGACCGCGAGATCGAGACCGATTATTACAATTTCGAGGCACTCAACATTCCCGAAGGTCATCCGGCGCGCGAATCGCAGGACACTTTTTACACGACCGAAGGATTTGCGCTACGCTCGCAGACTTCGACCGTGCAAATCAGAGCGATGGAACGGCACGGCGCACCGATTCGCATCATCGCGCCCGGCAAAGTTTTCCGCCGCGACACGCCCGATATGACGCACGTTCCGATGTTCCATCAAATCGAAGGTTTGTGCGTGGACAAAGGTATCACGATGGCGCATCTGAAAGGCACGGTCGCCGAATGGCTGAGAAGATTGTTCGGCAAAGAAACGCGCATCCGCATTCGCCCGAGCTACTTCCCTTTCACCGAACCGAGCGCGGAATTCGATTTTTCGTGCTTCAAATGCAGTGGCACCGGCACGTTTGAAGCGGAACGTTGCCGTCCGTGCAAAGGTTCGGGCTGGATCGAACTCGGCGGTTCGGGCATGGTTCATCCGAATGTTTTACGCGCCTGCAACGTTGACCCGCAAGTTTATTCGGGCTTTGCGTTCGGCTTCGGCTTGGAAAGAATGTGCGCCCTGATGTATTCGCTCGACGATATTCGTTTGATGTTTGAAAATGACGTGCGATTTTTGGAACAATTCCGCTAATATAGAAATATGTTAGTAGTTTTTTTGTTCTTCGTTTTTCTTGCATTTCTCTTTATCGGCGGCTTTGCATTGAAGATCATCATTGACTCGATCAATCGCAAAGGCGAACTGGGCGTTAATCTGCGTCCCGTAATTTGCCCGAGATGCGGTGTTAAAGCCGAATTATTCCGCACTCCGGATTTAATCAACAAACCCACATGGGGCGGCGGCGCATGTTCTAACTGCGGATGTGAAATGGACAAATGGGGCAACGAAATTGCGGAGAATGAACAAATCCCGGTTCAAATAGAACCGTCGAAAACCAATCCTTATACAACTTTTGACGAGCAAGGCAAAACACCTCTGGAAAGAGTTTTTGATGAGAAGTAAATTCTATTTACGTTTGAAAACGATGTCAGATTTTTGGATCAGTTCAGATGAATAAAGAAAAAGAAATTGAAGATGCAGCATTAGTCTCAGCCCTTTGGATTCTTTCTTGTAATGATCCAATTCCCACGATGACGTACGAATATATTAAAGAAAGACTTGGATTAACAGAAGCAGAAGTTAAAAAACTAATTCAAAACCACAAAGAATTATTTAGCACTTCAATATCAGACAATTGGCGGCAGGCTTGGGAAAAAAAATGTTGAAAGGGGAATTACTTCCATCTCGAATTGCAAGTGAACTCGATCCAACAGAAAAGAAAAAGGCGATAGTAGCACTTGTTAAAAAAGAACTATTTCGGTCTCAATTTAGGTTAAGTTGTTCAGCTACTATTACTCCTATTGAAATTACAAAATGGGGATTAGAGCATATTGAAAAAACAAGAAAAGCCAAAAACGAGGTTAAAGAAGAGTGGTGGAAAAAGTTAAAGGAAATTTGGATACCATTAGTTTCAATATTTGCTTCTATTATTATTTCAGTGGGAACTATAATAATTACATCTTATTGGCAAGGACAAAACATTGTAACTCAAAAACAAATAAAAGAACTAGAATTGACTTATAAGCCTAAATTGGAAGGTTATTTATCATTTTTGCAATTAGTTGATGAAGGATTTGATTTAGCGACAAAAAGAAATTTAACTTCAAAGAATGTAACTGGAAATAGTTTTGAATTGTCAGACTATTTTCGAAAGATTGACTCGTCCTTCTACACTTTAGAACCTTTTTTGCGACCCGAGAAGAAACAAAATGTTGAACGAAAACTTACTGAATATAAAAGCTTTCTTGGTGAAATTTATGCAAAAAAAGAAAATGATCTGATATATGAAAATGTCAGCAAATCAATAGAATTTTCAAACTTTTTTAGAAATGAATTAAGTAAAGAGTTATTTGAACCGACGAATACTATAAAATAAATATAAAACCAAAATGGGTTGGGCAATCGCTTACATTGCGAAATTGAAAAACGGCGAAACGGTGCTGTTTCGCCCGCGCGGGCATTCGATGAAAGGCAAAATCGAATCGGGACAGCTTTGCACGGTTGAACCTGTTGCGGAATTTACCGAATTAGAAAAAGGCGACATTGTTTTGTGTAAGGTGAACGGCAATGAATATCTGCATTTGATAAAAGCGATCAACGGCGCGCGATTTCAAATCGGCAACAATCGCGGGCGGATCAACGGCTGGGTTGGCACGAATGCGGTTTTCGGTAAACTTGTTAAAATCGAAGATTAATTATGTCCGCAAAAGATAAATTTCATGATGCCGTCAAAAATGCGTTAATTAAAGACGGTTGGAAAATAACGCACGACCCGTTTCGCCTGGATTTCGGTTTTACAGATACTTATATTGATTTGGGCGCGGAAAAAGTTATTACCGCCGATAAAAATGATGAGAAAATTGCCATTGAAATAAAAAGTTTTATCAGCAAATCGGAACTTTATGAATTTTATACGGCACTCGGTCAATTTTTAGGTTATCGGCTCGCTTTGAAAAGAGTCGAACCCGAAAGAGTTTTATTTCTTGCCGTTCCCAAAGAAACTTACAACAGTCTGTTTCATCAAACAATCATTGCCGATTTGGTTTCGGAAAATAATGTCAAAATAATCGTGTATAATTCGATTGAAGAGGTGATTGTCGAATGGAAAAAGTAGCAAAATATCGCCAATATGTGCAGGAAGTTTTAACCGATATTGCGAAAATTAAAGGCGTTTTACCGGAAATTGAAACACAATTAATTTTTGACAAAGAACGCGACCATTACCAAATCGTTCGTGTCGGTTGGCGGGATTTAGACAGAACCTACGGAGTGCCGATTCACATTGATATAAAAGACGGAAAAATTTGGGTTCAGCAAAATATGACCGATTACGATTTTATTGAAGATTTGCTGGAAAAAGGAATTCCGAAAGAAGACATTATTTTAGCATTTCATCCACCTTACAAAAGACCTTATACGGGCTTTGGAGTCGGGGCTTAAATTGTGAAAATTCTCGTGACGGGCGCAACAGGTTATATCGGCGGACGGTTGATTCCGAGGCTTTTGGAGAAAGGCTATGCGGTACGCGTTTTTGTGCGCGATGCGCGAAAGATCGAAGGTCGCAAATGGTTTGATAAAGTCGAGATTTTCGAGGGTGATTTAGAGAATCGCGAGGAAATTTCACGCGCGATGAACGGCATTGACGCGGCATATTTTCTGGTTCATTCGATGAACGAAGGCGGAGATTTTGCCGAGCGCGAAAAGGCGATTGCCGAAAATTTTGCGTCTGCCGCCAAAGATGTCGAAAAAATTATTTATCTCGGCGGACTTTTGCCTGAAGGAAGTGTTTCCGAACATCTGAAAAGCCGTGCGGAAGTCGGTGAAATTTTAAGAAAAACGGGCAAAACAACCGAATTTCGCGCCGGTCCGATCATCGGTTCGGGTTCGGCTTCGTTTGAAATGGTGCGTTATCTGACGGAAAGAATTCCGGTAATGATCGTGCCGCGCTGGGTGAAAAATGAAGTTCAGCCGGTCGCGGTGCGCAATGTCATCGAATATCTGACCGCCGCTCTGGAACGCGAACCGCTCGGAATTGTGGACATCGGCGCGGACGTTTTGCCGTTTCGCGGAATGATGGAAACTTTCGCCGAAGTGCGCGGCTTGAAGCGGATAATTGTTCCCGTGCCGGTTTTAACGCCGCTTTTATCGGGCTTGTGGGTCGGTTTGATCACGCCGATTCCGAATTCGCTCGCCGTGCCACTCGTTAAGGGAATTATCAATCCGGTTTTGGCGGACACGTCGAAAGCCGAAAAATATTTTCCCGAAATCGAGCCGATGAACTACCGCGAAGCCGTCGCGCTCGCGCTTTCAAAGATTGACGAAAAGGCTGTCGAAACCCGTTGGAGCGGTTCATACGGCGACGACGCGCCGACCTATGAAATGACCGACCGCGAAGGAATTTTCAAGGAAATTCGCACGGTTACGACCGACGCTTCGGCAGAATCAGTTTATAAAAGTTTCACGGCAATCGGCGGCGATAAAGGCTGGCTCGCGTGGGGCTGGGCGTGGAAACTGCGCGGTTTGATGGACAAATTAGTCGGCGGTCCGGGGCTTTCGCGCGGTCGCCGTCATCCGACCGAAGTTTTGATCGGCGAAGAACTCGATTTCTGGCGCGTCGAAGATTTGAAAAAAGACCGTCTGATGCTCTTACGGGCGGAAATGAAAGTTCCGGGCAAAGCCTGGCTGCAGTTTGAAGCCGTGACGAAGGACGGCAAAACGCAGTTGATTCAAACCGCTCTGTTTGCGCCGAAAGGCTTATTCGGATTTTTGTATTGGTATGGTTCTTACCCGCTGCACTTTTTTATTTTCGATAAAATGGCGCAGAGAATTGCCCGGGGCGCGGAGGTTTTAGAAGGTGAAAAACCCGTTTCGGAAATGCCCGAAACGATTTAGATTTTTTTGATATGAATATTAGTTACAACTGGCTCAAGGATTTGGTCGAGATAGATTTACAGCCCACTGATTTGGCTCAAAAATTGACGGACGCGGGTTTGGCGGTCGAAGGCGTTCACGAGTTTGGCGATGATTTTGTTTTTGACATTGATCTAACGTCGAATCGCGGCGATTGTCTGTCGCATTTGGGAATTGCACGGGAAATCAGCGTGATTGCGGATTGCGGATTACGGATTGCGGATTTGTCCGAAGACTCACGACTCACGACTCACGACTCACGACTCGTGAGCATCGAAGACGCAGATTTGTGTCATCGTTTTACGGCGCGGGTGATTCGCGGTGTCAAAATCTGCGCGTCGCCCGAATGGCTTGTCAAACGGCTCGAAGCGGTCGGCGAGCGTTCAATCAACAACGTCGCGGACATCACGAATTTCGTGATGCACGAACTCGGACAGCCGATGCACTCGTTTGATTTGAATAAGTTAGCGGAAAACCGAATCGTCGTCAGGCGGGCGCGAAACGGCGAACCGATCAAAACGCTTGATGAAGTCGAACGCAAACTCGACGAAACGATGCTTGCGATTTGCGATGCCGAAAAACCCGTTGCGGTCGGCGGCGTGATGGGCGGTTTCGATTCCGGCATTACCGAAGAAACGACCGACGTTTTATTGGAAGTCGCTTATTTCAAACGCGAATCAATCCGGCAAACTTCCAGAAAGCTGAAACTTTCGACCGAAGCGAGCCATCATTTCGAGCGCGGCGTGGACATCGAAAATCTGGTGCGCGCCTCGAACCGCGCGACGGAATTGATCTGTGAATTAGCAGGCGGCGAGGCGGGCAAATTCGTTGACGTTTACCCGACAAAATTCGTGCAGAGCGAGATCGAATCGAGAGATATTCAGTTCGCCGTGAAAAGATTAACCGGCTTGGACGTTAAATTTGAAGAAATTTTACGGATTCTGAATTCACTCGGCGTAAGCTCGAAAATCAGCCCCGAATCCCGAATTTTTACCGCGCCGACCTGGCGGCACGATCTGGCGATTGAAGAAGATTTGGTCGAAGAAGTTGTGCGGATTGTCGGTTACGACAAAATCGGCGAAGAATTGCCCCCGGCTTTTGGCGCGGGCGAATACCAGCCGAACGAAACGCGGAAATTTCATCTGCGCCAGACTTTATCGAATCTCGGTTTCGACGAAGCGATCTCTTACAGCTTTATTGATTCAAAATTTGACGATACTTTTGATTTAATTCCCGGTTTCATTCACGAAAATGAGGGCGAAAAATTCGTTACTTTGCAGGATTCGATCATCGAAGGCGCGGTCAGGATGCGTCCGTCCCTGCTTTCCGGTTTGCTCGATGCAGTTCGGACAAATTTGAATTTTCAGAATCGAAACCTGCGTCTTTACGAAATCGGCAAGGTTTTTTCGTCTTCGTCGAAAGAAGGTGATTTGCCGAACGAACGCGAGCTTTTCTCGCTTGTCGTAACCGGCAACGAAACTTATGAAAACAAGGCGATGGCATTGCGCGAGTTCGATTTTTACGACGCGAAAGGCGCACTCGAAAACGCGATTAGCGCAACTAATGCGCCGAATTTAACTTTCAACGCAGCGCAAGTTAAACATCTTCGCAAAGGTCAGTCGGCGGAAATTTTGCTGAACGGCAAAACTGTCGGCACAATCGGGCGTTTAAGCGATGAAATTGCTCAAAACTATAAATTCCGTCAGCCTGTGTTTATTGCCGAGATTGATTTGCAAACCGTTTTGAATGAAAAAGAGCAGACGATTCTTTATCATCCGCTGCCGGTTTATCCGTCAGTCGAGCGCGATGTTTCGATTCTCGTGAAACGCAATATTTCGTTTGCTGACATCAAACAAGCGGTTGAAATGCAGGGTTTTGAGCTTTTGAGAAAAGTCGAATTCGTTGATGTTTACGAAGGAAAAGGCGTGGCTGACGATGAGCGTTCGCTGACCGTCAGGCTTGTTTACCGAAGCGATGAACGGACATTGATTGAATCGGAAGTCGAATCGGTTCATAATAAAATCTTGCAAAAAACTGAAGAAAAATTTGGTGCGAAACAACGATTTTGAAAAAAACTTCAATAAAAACTTGAAGTTTTTGTTAAAAAAAAACATAATCAATTCGCAATAACAGCAAAATTTTTGGAGAAAGCAATGAACGGTCTTGCAGGTATGGAAAAATTCTCGCATCTTGAAGATAAGATTTATTTGACAATCGAAAATGTCAAAAAGATACGCGAGGAAAGAGATAAACTCGAACGCGAACTGTCGAGTTTGCGGCACGAGGTCAGCAGTCTTTTAGGTGAAAAAAATCGGCTCGAAGAAAAAATCGAGGATTTATTATCGGAACGCGACGCGATCCAGTTAAAGGTCGAGGCGATGCTCGACGCGATCACCATCATCGAGCCGGATGTCGCCGAGGCTTTGGGAAGATAAAATGTTTGGAACCAGAGGGAAAGCAGACATGGCGGAACAATCCATCAGAGTTGAGATTTATAACCAAACCTACAACATTCGTTCCGACGGCGACAATGAATACATAATGCGTCTGGCGGAATACGTTGACAGCAAAATGCGCGAGATTTCGTCCGGCACATTGACCGTTGACAGCTTAAAAGTCGCTATTTTGGCGGCTTTGCACATAGCTGACGAATTTCATCAACTGAAAAATCAGCAGCAGCAAACCGACGCGCAGCTCGCTTCACGAAGCGCGGAAATGACCGAGATGCTCGACCATATCTTTAAACAAAAAGACATCAAGCCGCAGGAATTCGAGACGGAACAATAGTTTCAAAAGGAAAAAGGCAAAAGGTAAAAGGCAAATATCCCGTATAAATTTTACCTTTTACCTTTTGCCTTTTTCCTTGCTTCCGCCTTTCTTTTTCACCAATCGGTTTGCTATAATCACAAACAGCGGAAGAACTTTTACTGCGAAGTTCGTGACCGAACGACACAATAATTGAGCCAACACTAATTGAAAGGGAGGCTAATGCCGATATTCAGTGCTATCTTTCAAAGTTAAAGATGTGCCGGAGAATACGGCTCTGATGCGGGGAAAAAATTCTTGCAAAAAGCCGCCCACCTGTTGAGACACAGGTTCAATTTTTCCGTTTGAACGGCTTACGCGGTTCTCTTCTGCTAAATTACGTTTAGACAAATTTCAAATCATCGCCTTTAATTTCTGGCGATGATTTTTTTTGACTTAAATTTCCCTGCCGGATAAAAAATCAAAGCGCGGCTTGTCGGATTCATTTCAACTTCTTTATCATAAACCTGTGAATATATTAATGATTGCGGATGTGGTCGCACGTCCCGGAAGACGCGCCGTTTTGGATAAAATTCAAGCACTGCGCAAAAAATACGAAATTGATATTGCGACGATGAACGCCGAAAACGTCGCGGGCGGTTTTTCGATCACGCCGGTGATTGCCGACGAAATGTTTGCCGCCGGCATCGATCTGATGACCTCGGGCAACCATATTTTCGATAAACACGAAATAATTCCCTATCTCGAAAAAAATCCGCGTCTTTTGCGTCCCGCCAATTATCCGCCTACCGCGCCCGGAAAAGGGCTTTTCGTCGGCGAAATAAACGGCTTTAAGATCGCTGTTCTCAATCTTCTCGGCAGAGTTTTTATGCCGCCGGTTGACGACCCGTTTCGGTCGGCGAACGAATGCCTCCGCGTAATTCCCGACGATGTTAAAGTGCGTCTGGTTGATATGCACTGCGAAGCGACGAGCGAAAAATACGCGATGGGCTGGTATTTAAACGGCAGAGTTTCGGCGGTCGTCGGTTCACACACGCACGTTCAGACGGCGGATGAAAGAATTCTCGACGGCGGAACGGCTTATATCACCGACATCGGAATGACGGGAAGTTATGCGGGCGTGATCGGAATGGAAAAATCGCAGATCATCGAGCGTTTTACAAAAATTCCCGCGCCTCGCGCCGAACATTCCAAAGGCGACGTCTGGATCTGCGCGGTCGTCATCGAGGTTGACGAAGCAACCGGCAAAGCGACGAGAATCGAAAGATTAAAAATCGAACATTCCTTTAATTAATTTGGCAAAGGCAGGCATTTTAATCCGTCAGAATTTCACATTTCAGGAGGTAAAAAATGTCAATTTCGATTTTAGTTAATAATTCGTGCATTCCCGACAGCGAATTTCGTCCGAAGGCGCAGAGATGTCTGAACTTGCTGCAAAGCAAGGCGAATCAATATCACATCTGGCTTTTGAAATACAATCTTTCGATCCGTCCGGCACAGCGCAGCGGCGCGAATTTCGCGGACGCGGCGATCGATATTGCCCGTTCGACGTTCGACGGTTCGGATACGTGGCTGGCAAGCGTTTTTATACACGAAGCGATTCATTTCTGGCAATACCGCGCCGGACATTATCAAGCCGGAACTGTCGCCGAACAGGAAGCGAACCGTTATCAGCTCGGCGTTCTCCAGCTCGTCGAAGCTCCGCAAGCCGAGATCACGCATATGCTCAGCCAAACCGGCGGACACGCAGACCTGAACGGCGACGGCGTTTACGATTGGCAGGATTACAATATAAGAAATTATTAGCGTTAATTGTCTAAATTCAAATCGCGGAACCGGAACCGTGAAATAAAACAAAACTGCATGAAATTTCATTTTTCGAGTTGTTTATTGTTGTTTCACGGTTTCTTTTTGTGCAAAGAGCAACCGACAGTCGTTGAATGTTGCTCACTTTCAGCGAGCGGTTGTCAATCTTGAATAAACGTAGCGATTCTCATTACGGTATGCGGTTGATCTCCTTCGGAGATTAACTTTTATCAAATTGCGTAAAGTGAGTTACTTAGAGCAGATTCGGCATTGGTCTATGGTATGATTTGAGGATGAGAGCCTATTCAGATGATCTTCGATTGCGAATTATCGAAATGATTCAAGCTAATGAGTTGACGCAGCCT
>JALHNX010000039.1 GCA_022843305.1 Pyrinomonadaceae bacterium
ACCGATTTTTTTGGCATACGCGACCGAATCAAGAAACGTCGGCGAAATTGTCGGTTCGCCGCCCGAAAACAGGATGATGATCTGGCGGCGCGGTTTAAAGCTTATCGCGCGGTCGAGAATCGCTTTCGTGTCTTCAAACGTCGGTTCGTGAACGTAGCCGACCTGATTCGCGTCCATAAAACACGGGTTGCACATCATATTACAGCGGTTCGTCAGGTCAACGGTCAAAACCGCGCCGCGCCCGTATTTGATGTCCGATGTGCCGTGTTTGTGAATATGTTCGTCTTCGGCGGATTTGAAATCGCGCCCGAAAAACAATTTTTCGATGCGGTCTAAAAACTTCGCGTCAGTCGCCAGCACGTCAACGAATTCGCCGTGCGTCGGGCAGGTTTTACGCATCAGAACTTGTCCGTTTTCCTCGACGATCTGCGCCTTGATCTCGCCCGGATGCGAGTTCATCAAAATTTCGAGCGGAATGTCTTTGTTAATCACACCTTCGCGCACCTGCTTGACGCACGTCGGGCAAAGAGAATCGGTTTCGCGCGGAAAGCCTAAAGGCGGCGCACTTCGTTCGTAAGATTTCAAAAGCGGTTCCGCCGCCCATTCGGGCTTGATTGACTGACCTTCGGGCAAAGCCTTATTGACCGCCTGAAACGCCTTCCAGCCTAAATCCGCCAATTTTGAAACGGCTTTCGAACCCGTCTTTTTCTCGCCGCTTCCTTCGCCGCGTCTGAAGTTATCGCTAAACATAATGGTTTATTATAGTAGATTGAATAATTTTTTTTCGAATTAGATGCAGAAAACTAAGTAGAAGCCTAACAAATTGTGTAAACTTTTCCAAGTTTTATGAAACCTTGTATTTTATTTTGTGAAGTAATTCGCGAAAACATTACAGCTGATTGGCGTAATTCGTGGCTTTCTGAACATATAGAGTTGCTCGTGCTGATTTCGTGCGGCAATGATTTCATTCCAACATTTTTTCGGTTTGTAAGATTTTCCGTCGAATTTAAACAATGATTTTTCGTATTCTTCCAATGAATCTTTAAAGGACAAGATCAAATCCCGAAAACCGTTAGTTGTTTGATTTCTTATTTCGTATTCCAAATCTTTTCCTACGAGAATAATTTTGTAATCATTGCCGATTTTCCGAACAATCCAAAATGATTGACTAAAAACACCATTGCGCCATCCATTGTCGCTGACAACGGCTTCCTTGTTGCCGTCGTTATTTAAATCAATCGCGTCGCTGATTCCAAAAACTTCCGAACAATCGGTAATTTTATTTCCTTTCTTGAATAGTTCCTTGTAATCTTTATCTTTTTGCAAATGATTCCAAACCGCCAGTAAGTATTGATTTTCGCATTTGAAATCTTTATTTTTATCAGATGGCTTTTCTAAAGACTCGATATGTTCAGGCATCTTTTGCAAAGATTTAACTTTTTCCATTCGTTTGAAACCATCGCTTTGCGTTTTAGAACCTTTCCACTGCAAATAAGAAAAACATCCCAAAAAACCGATCCCAAAAGTAATAAATCCAACTACTAAATAAAAAATAATCGAACGCATATTTATTTCCCTATGTTTGTTATGTTTGCAGATTCAAGGCGTTTTTCGCTTTCGCGCAATTCCTTTTCGATTTGTTCCGAATGTTCTTTACAAGTCATAATCGAAGTCTTTTTTTCATACGAAAAGTATCTATACATTAAACATTTATCCTCGACATATTTTGTGCCGTTGAATTTGTAAAAGATGTAAGTTGTTTCAGCCGCCGTAAAATGAGATTTCAGTAAAATGTTTCGATAACCGTTTGATTTAGCCTTTTTTACTTCAAACCATTTGGCTGTGTCATTGTAAGCGACCGATTGCAGAAGCAGTTTATATTTGTCATTTTTCTTCTCATAAATCCAAACCGCGCAGTTTCCTGTTCCGCCGCATAATCCGGAAGATCGTCCCCAGACAATAAATTCATTGCGCCTGTCGCCGTTCAAATCTATTTGTTGAACTTCGAGCATTTCCGCGCAATCTTCGTCTTGATTGAAATTTTCTATGCGTTCAATAAATTCTTTATCCTTTTTCAATTCATTCCAAAGCGGCAGAAGGTTCTTGTCATTGCAGAGGGGAATTTCTTTTTTACCGTCCGAGAGAGTTTTATTTGTTTCAAAAAAAACAGGTTCGGCAACATAAAACTTTGTATTTTCCGGCGGTGGTTGAAATTCTCTTTTGTCGGCTTTCCAATACAAACTGATTGCCGCGACTAATCCGAATCCAAAAGTAAATAACGCAACCGCTATATAAAAAACGTAACGACGCATAATATTTTCTCCGAAAGACAAGATAGACTCTGACAATTCAAATTATCGGCAAAGCGGCGGCGCGTTTGAACGTGGATTGCCACAGCATTTCAGAAGCTTTTGGAGATTTTCAGTTTGCGAAAAAAGGCAAAACGAATTAACTTGTCAGCTATGAGATTTTCGCGCAATCAGATCATCGGTTCGCTTATCTTACTTGGCGCGATTTTGGTAATTACAATCGTTCGGTTTGTGATTTTTTCGGAATAAAATGCACCACAAAGGACACAAAGATTTTTATATTTTCTTTGTGTCCTTTGTAATGAAAACTCCTAAATTTCTGTAAAAATGACAGAAATAAGCCGATTAATAATTTTTTCATTTTTGCTTTCCGAAAAGGATTAAATTTCTTAAAAGATAATATGAAACCACGGATAAACACAGATGGACACGGATGATTTTTTTCATCGAGATTTTAATTTTAGCAATCAAAATCTCCTTATTTTCTGTGTTAATCTGTGTTATCTGTGGTTACAAATTTATCGAAAAAACCAATTTACTCTATTGTCGGACCGACGGCTTCGGGCAAAACCGAAATCGGTGTCGCGCTCGCGCTTTTCTTAGGCAACGCCGAAATCATCAACTGCGATTCGGTGCAGATTTATCAAGGCATCGAGATTGCAACCGCCAAGCCTTCGGCGGAAGAAAAACGCGGTGTGCCGCATCACTTGATCGATTATGTTTCGCCGAATGTGAATTACACGGCGACAGATTGGGCAAACGACGCGGCTGAAAAAATCCGCGAGATCGAAGCGTGCGGAAATATTCCGATTCTCGTCGGCGGAACAGGTTTTTATCTGCGGACGCTCAAGAATCCGTTTTTCGACTCGCCGAAAACCGATGAAAATCTGCGCGAAAGAATAAGAAAAATCAAAGAACGAAAAGGCGCGGAGCATCTTCATAAAATGCTGCATAAAGTTGACCGAAAATCTGCCGAAAAACTTTTTCCGCGCGATTATGTCCGCACGTCGCGCGCGCTTGAAGTTTATTTTCAAACCGGAAAACGCCTTTCCGATATTCAACCGAATCGAATTGATCCGCCCGAATTTGCCGCCCGAATCCAAATCTTCGCGCTCAATCCGTCGCGCGAAATGCTTTACCGGAAAATCAACGAACGCGCCGAACTGCATTTTATGCAGGGTTTGGTCGAAGAAGTGAAACTTCTTCGGGAATCGGGCGTAAAAGATGACACCAACGCGCTCGGCGCTCACGGTTACAGACGGGTTTGCGAATACTTACGCGGCGAACGCACATTAGAAAGCGCGATTGAACAAACCAAACAAGACGTGCGAAATTATGCGAAACGGCAGATGACATGGTTTCGGCGCGAAGAAGGCGTGATTTGGCTTGAAGGTTTCGGAAATGATGGAAAAATTCAGACCGAATTGTGGAAAATGCTCAAAATTTAGTTGCTTGTGAAAATTTTCTTGTCACTCGTGTTAAATCTGCTATAATTTAAGACAATTAGCTAAATTTAAGATAACAAACGAGAAAAGTTATGGAAAAACCTACGGCGCAAAACATCCAGGATGCTTTTTTAAACTCGGCACGGCGGGATAAATTAACAGTCCAAATCAATCTTATGAACGGCTCGGCTCTCACGGGCAGAATCAAGAGTTTTGATAAATTTTCGGTTTTAATGGATTCGAACGGACAGGATTATTTAATATTCAAACACGCGATTTCAACTATCTCAATTGAAAGACGGTCGTAGTTTACTAAAAGAAAAAAGTTTTGCGCGGGAAATTCATAACTTTTGAAGGTATTGATGGAAGCGGCAAATCAACCCAATTGCGCCTGATTGCGGGAGATTTGAGGGTTCGGGGTTTCGATGTTCTGACAACTTTGCAGCCCGGCGGAACGCCGCTCGGTCGCCGTCTGCGCGAAGCCTTTCTCGAAACCGAAGAAAACGTTCACCCGATGGCGGAGCTTCTGCTGTTCGCCGCCGACCGCGCTCAGCACGTCAATTTTCTGATCAAACCCGCGCTTGCCGCCGGCAGAATCGTTATTTCCGACCGCTATTCGGACGCGACCGCCGCTTATCAGGGCGCGGGACGCGGTTTTGACGAAAAAATAATTGATCAGGTCATCGAACTCGCAACCGACGGTTTGAAGCCGGATTTGACGGTTTTCTTTGACATTCCGATTGAAAAAGCGATTTTGCGGACAAATTCGCGCACCGACGACGAAACGATCAAAAATCGAATGGACAGGGAAACAACCGAATTTTACGACCGCGTCCGCAAGGCTTACTTAAAGATCGCCGAAAAAGAACCGCCTCGCTTCCGGGTTATTGACGCGAACGGCTCAATCGAAGAAGTTCACGCGAAGGTTTCGGAAATCGTCAATAATTTTTTGGAAAAAGATTGAACCACAAAGACACAAAGCATTTATGATTTTTGTGAACTTTGTGTCTTTGTGGTGTAAATTCTATGTTTAAAAATCTTCTCGGCAACGATCACATTAAAGATATTTTGCGGCGGATGCTCGAAAAGGAACGCGTGCCGCGCTCGCTTTTGTTCGCCGGAATCGAAGGCATCGGCAAAAAGCAATTCGCGCTCGAACTTGCCAAATCGTTTGTTTGTTCAAACAAACAACATTTTGAAGCCTGCGACGAATGTCTTGCCTGCAAACGTTCTGATATTTTTCATATACCGATTGTTACCGAATCAACAAAAGTTGATGAGAAACTTAGAGAAACCTTTAGACAAGTATTTTTCAGCGAATACGCTGATATTGGCAAAGTTGTCGCACTAAAAAAGAATATTTTAGTTGGAGCAATCCGAGACCTTGAAAAAGAGGCAAATTTTCGCCCGTATGAAGCAAAAGCGCGTTTTTTTATTATTGACGACGCGGAAAAAATGAATGCAGAATCATCAAACGCGCTTTTGAAAACGTTGGAAGAACCACAGCCGACAACTTATATTTTCCTCGTAACTTCGCGTCCCGATTCGCTTTTGCAGACGATTCGCTCGCGCTGTCAGATGATTCGTTTCGCGCCGATTGATGCGAAGGAGATTGAAAACCGGCTTCTTTCAACCGAAAAATTTTCGCCGGTTGATGCCGAACTCGTCGCGCGGCTTTCGGCGGGCAGCATCGGACGTGCTTTGGATTTCGATCTCGAAAAATTCCGCGCCAAACGCCAAACGATGCTGAATATTTTGCAAAGTCTGGCGGGAAAACCGAATTATCTGACGCTGCTGAAAACCGGCGAGGAAATGAACGACGCGAAAAACAAGGACGATTACGAATTTTATCTCGAAACGCTGCAAACGCTGATTCACGACGTTTGGGCTTTAAAACACGGCGCAGACGAAAAAACTCTCGTCAATATTGATCTGAAACCGCAGCTTCAAAAACTCTCCGAAACGGCGGAAAGCAAACGCCTTGCCGCGTGGCTCAACGAAATCGAAGTCTTACGCGAAACGCTCGCCGTCAACGTCAACCGCAAAATTGCGACCGACGCGCTTTTTGTGCAAATGGCAAAGGCGTAAAAATTTCTATCGTTATTTACGGATTCTGTTCTATAATTGCCCAATACCTTGAGAGGAAAGTGAAAATGCGAATCAAAATTTTATTTCTGGCAGTAATGTTTTTCGGCTTCGGTTTGTCCGAAATTTCCGCGCAGGACGGCGGCGAACCCGCAAGCGTTACGCCGCGCACCATTTCGGGCGGCGTGGTCAACGGCAAGGCGACCAATCTCGTTAAACCGGCTTATCCGGCGGCGGCAAAAGCCGTCCGCGCGCAGGGCGCGGTCAACGTGCAGGTCACGATTGACGAACAGGGCAGCGTCATTTCGGCAACGGCGGTTTCGGGTCATCCGCTGCTGCGTGCGGCGGCGGTCGAGGCGGCGCGCGCGTCGAAATTTTCGCCGACGATGCTTTCCGGTCAGCTCGTTAAAGTAACGGGCGTGATTGTTTACAATTTTGTTCTGCCGACGGAAACAAATCAGGCGAAGGAATCCGAGCAATTGGTTTCGATGGGAATGGTTATGTTCCTGACGGCTTTGAAAGACATTCCCGGCGATGCGGAAAGCGACGAGATTCTGCTCGATCTGAGCAGCGAACTTCCCGCTTCGATGAAGGTCGAAAAAGCGCAGTTTGAAAGACTCGTCCGCGCTAAATCGCAAAACGAAAAAGCCGCGATCACGGATGAAATCATCGCCCAGATGCGCAAAAATCTGACCGGCACGGATGCCTGGATGATTGATTTGGGCAACCAGTGGGGCGGCGCAATCGGCGAAGCGTTCAAGATTACCGACAGCGAATACCGCCGCGACCGGCAAAATTTCATCAAGAATTTACAGGGAATGGGCTGGCTGCTCGAATCGCCGCCGAAGGATGTATCGGCGGAAAGTTTGAAAAAAATCCGCGCCATCGCCGCGTATGATAACGAAACCGACTCGATCACGCCCGAATTTATCAACAATTTTTTCAAGGCGAGCCTGAGTTTTATTGACTATATCGTTACCGAGGGCAAAAAAGGAAATTAACGGATTACGGCGGTAAATAATGAACTTCAAAATTTTTGCGATTTTGCTTTTAGCCTTGGGGGCGGTAAATGTTTTTTCACAAAATCCCGCGCCGGTTTTGACGAACAGCACAAACGGCGAACCCGAAGAAATTTATAAAATCGGCGACGTTCGGGGAAATATCAAACGCAAAGCCGTCTATCTGCCGAAGCCGCCTTTCCCGCGTGAAGCATTGGAAGCCGGCGCGGACGGCATCGTTAAAGTCGAGGTCGTGATTGACGCGGACGGCAGTGTCGTTTCGGCAAAAGCCGTTTCCGGTCATCTGCTTTTGTTTGCAGCGGCAGAAGAAACGGCGCGTAAAACAAAATTCAGAAGACTCGAAACAACTGATCCAAATTCGAGAGAAACCGGCATTATGACTTACAATTTTGTAATCGAAAAAGCCGGCTGGCTGAGAATCGGCTACGATCTGGCGGTTATCCAAAAAGCACCGACGCTCCGCCCTTTTAACGTTCCGCGAATTGCAAAGGCTTTTCAGCCCGAATGGACGGGCGAACACGAAATATTAGGAAAATTGGCTGAAATGCGGCGGGTCGAAATGGAAACGCAAAACGTTTCACCGACTGCTGACCGTCCGGTTTTCGTCAGAAAAAATGCCCCGCAAACAAGCGGCACGGTTCAAAGCGAAATCCGCGCCGAAATCCGTCTGCCGATTCCGAATCCGCCGACGGGCGAAAGAATCGCGCTGGCGCAGAATTTGATTTCTTTGCTGCAAAGCCGCCTGACGGGCGACGAGGCAAACTTATGGCGATTTAATCTGGGCGTTAGCCTGGCAAAGGCTTTTGAATTTTCGCGCAACCCGAACAATTATGCCAGCGCCGCCGCGATTCTCCGCCAATCGCTCGACAACGCTCCGGCTGGAACGCCCGCCGAAACTCTGGACGCGTTGAGAATTATGATCAGAACCATCGAAGACGGATGGCGACCGACCGATTCCGCTGATGAATACCGCAAAGCGGTGACGTTAATTTTCAGAACTAAATGACGCTTGAATCGAAATCATCAATCACTGAACGCCGTCTCGCGCTGGCGGGCGCGGGCGTCATGGCGGCGGGCGCGGCGGTGGTCGGTTATTTTAATCCCGCGACCAACGGATTTTTCCCCGTCTGTCCGCTCTTTAAAATGACCGGACTGGCGTGTCCGGGCTGCGGTCTGACGCGCGGATTTCACGCGTTTCTGCACGGTGATGTTCTGACGGCGCTCGGCTATAATCTGCTTTCACCCGTGATTTTGTTTTTCTTCGGCTTTTTGTTCGTTTCGCTTTTTTTAACCTTCGCGCGCGGTCGCGGATTGAATTTCAGGTTTTTTGGTCCCAAATTGATCTGGGGATTTTTCATCTTCGCACTCGCTTTCGGCATTGTGCGAAATCTGCCGTATTATCCTTTCAATATTTTGTATCCATAAAATCAACCACATAGAAACATAGAACACATAGACCTTAAATTTTCGGTAGTGAACTAAAAGTAATGCTTTAAAAAAAACTTTCTTTGCCGGGAGCGCACACATCCTTGTGTGCCAGCGTTTGAAAAACGCTCAATACGTTTCGATTTCTTTCAACGATGATGAAAACGAAACGCTTTTACGTCGTTGCACCTGCGTTGCACGCCGGGGATGCGTGCGCTCCCGGCGAATCACGCTTTTACTTTTTCAATCAGCGATTGAGAATTTCAAACAGTCTTTCTTTCAGTTCACTACCAAATTTTCTATGTGTTCTATGTTTCTATGTGATTGAAAATTACGAAATTTGCACGAGCGGTTTTTCTTCGAGAAGCGATTTCGCGCTGTCGCCTTCTTGTCTTAATAATTCGACTTCCTTGACGAATTCCTCGACAATATCGATGCCCGCGACCTTGCGCATCGGAACGCCGTTTTTGAAGATCATTCCGACCTGCCGCCCGAACGTGATGCCCAATTGTGAGTCGTGCGCTTCGCCCGGACCGTTGACGGCGCAACCCATAATCGAAAGATGCAGCGGTTCCTCGATATGCGAAAGGCGGCGTTCGACTTCTGTCACGATTTCGACGAAATTATCAACATCAAGCCGCCCGCACGTCGGACAGGCGACGACCGTCACGCCGCGTTTTCTGAGTTCCAGACTTTTAAGAATTTCCCATCCGACGCGCACTTCTTCGTGCGGTTCGGCGGCTAAAGAAACGCGAATCGTGTCGCCGATTCCGTCGTGCAGCAAAATCCCGAGTCCCATCGCCGATTTGATCGTGCCGCCAAACGGCGTTCCGGCTTCCGTCACGCCCAAGTGAAGCGGATAATTAACCTTCGTTGCCATTAAACGATACGCCTCGACCATCCGATTCACATCCGACGCTTTGAGCGAAATCACGATGTCCGAAAAGCCCAAGTCTTCCAAAATCCGCACGTGGCGCATTCCCGATTCGACCATCGCTTCGGGCGTTGCCGTGCCGTATTTTCGCAGTAAATCCTTTTCGAGCGAACCGCCGTTGACACCGATGCGAATCGGAACGCCTTTCGCTTCCGTCGCGCGGACGACTTCGCGGACGCGGTCAATCGAACCGATGTTGCCGGGATTAAGGCGAAGTTTGTCAATTCCTGCATCGAGTGCTTTTAAAGCCAATTTGTAATGAAAATGGATGTCGGCGACAATCGGAACGTCCGTTAGTTTGCGAATTTTATGAAGTGCCGCCGCCGCGTCGTCGTCCGGCACGGCGATGCGGACGATCTCGCAGCCGGCTTTCGTCATTTCCTCGATTTGTTTGATCGTTCCTTCAACATCGGTCGTGTCGGTTTTCGTCATTGATTGAACGGAAACTGGTGCGCCGCCGCCGATTTGAATATTTCTGACCTTAACCGCTTTTGATTCTCTTTTCATATAAAAAAAAGTTGCAGAGAGTTTACAGGAAGTTGCAGACAGTTAGAAATTCCTTCTGCAAACTTTCAATCATAAACTATCTGCAACTATCCGCAACTTTCTGTAAACTTCCTGTAAACTTTTAGAAAAACCGCGAAATATCTAAAAACAGCGTAAAGACCATCAGCAGCAGAATTATTCCCAATCCCGCGAGCTGAATCTTTTCCCTGACCGCCATCGAAAGCGTTCTGCCGAACCACGACATCACTTTTTCGATTCCTAAAACCATGATCTGACCGCCGTCGAGAAGCGGAATCGGCAGCAGATTGAAAATGCCGAGGTTCAGACTGATGACCGCGAGAATCGAAAACAAACCGGCGATTCCGGCACCTTCGACGACCTGCGCGATGATCTGGACGATTCCGACCGGACCCGCAAGTCCGGCATCTTTAACCGAACGTTCGCCCGAAAAAAGCTGTCCGAAAACTCTGCCCGTCAGGCGCAGAATCTCGAGATTTGCATTAACCGCGAAGCTCGCCGCCGCTCCGATCGTCGCCGGTTCACGCGCGCTCTCGATCGTGTTTCCGAACTGGATTCCGATCTGCCACGCGCCGCCCTCGGCTTGTTTGGCATTGGTCGTGATTTCCTGTCGCTCGTTACCGCGTGTAACGGTCAAAACCAGCGGCTGGTCTTTGGATTCGGCGATCATACTGCGGACTTCCATCCGGTTGCGCACCAATTTTCCGTTGACCGCCGTGATCACATCGCCCTTCTGCAAACCCGATTGCGAAGCGGGCATACCTTCGACAATTTTATCAACGACGATCGGCTCCGCGCCCATATCAGGCTCGAAATCGAGTTCGCCGATGCCGTTGCCGTTGACCTGAATTTTGGTCGGCTTGATCGTCAGCGGAAGTCTTTCCCCGCTGCGCTCGACAACCATCGGAATTTCCTTTTCGGGCGCGATCGCCGCGTCTCTGCGGATGCGGTCAACCGTCGGATTTTCAACGCCGTCAAACGTCACGATTCGATCACCGACCTTAATTCCGGCTTGTTCTGCCGCGCCGCCGGCTTTGACGATGCCGACGACCGGCGCGGGCATCGAAGGAATGCCGTAGATCATCGCCGCGCCGAACGGAATAGCGAGCGCGAGAACGATGTTCATAAACGGTCCGCCGATCATTACCAAAAATTTCTGCCAGCGCGGACGCAGTTCGTAAAGTTCTTCGTCGGGAACTTTTTCGCCTTCCGATTCGCCGCCTTCGAGCGAAGCGGTCGCCTCGTCGCCGTAAAGTTTGACGTATGCGCCGAGCGGAATCGCCGAAATGCGGTAATCGGTATGACCGACCTTAAATCCCCAGACGCGCGGACCCAAACCGAAAAACGAATACGCCTCGACTCGCATTCCGAAAAGTTTGGCAACGATAAAATGTCCGAACTCGTGAATGTTGATGGCAACCCCGAGAACGAAGACGACTGCTAAAATTACTATTAAAATATCAGGCATTATTATAAAATCCTTTTCAAGATAACTTCGCGTTTAGAAACAAATTCCTGCACCGAAGTTGCAAATAAAGTGTAAATCTCAAACCGAGCCTAGTCAAATATTTTTTACAAACCCGCGCCCGAAGCCGTTTCGGTCAAAAACTCGTTGGCTTTTGTCCGCGCCCAGCCGTCGCTTTCCAGAATCGCTTCCAAACTCGATGCGCTTTCCGATTCGTGTTCGTTCATCACCGATTCGATAATGCGCGGAATATCCGAAAGACGAATTTTGCCGTCCAGAAACGCCTGCACCGCAATTTCGTTCGCCGCGTTCAAAACCGCCGGCATCGTTCCGCCGGTTTTTAATGCTTTGTAAGCCAGTGCCAGACACGGAAACTTTTCCAAATCAGGTTCTTCAAAAGTTAAAGTAGAAAACTTTCTAAAATCGAGCGGTTCGAGACAGCCTGTTTGCCGCGTCGGATAAGTCAAAGCATACTGAATCGCGTGTTTCATATCCGTCACGCCGAGCTGCGCGATGACCGAGCCGTCAACCATTTCGATCATCGAATGAACGACCGATTGCGGATGGACGATGACCGAAATTTCGTCCGCATTAAAACCGAAAAGCCAGTGCGCTTCGATGACTTCCAGCCCTTTGTTCATTAAGGTTGCCGAATCAATCGTGATCTTGTCGCCCATTTTCCAGTTCGGATGATTGAGAGCTTCGGCGACGGTCGCGTTTTCTATCTCTTCTTTCGATTTCGTCCGAAAAGGTCCGCCCGACGCGGTTAAGATCAATCTTTTGACTTCCTTGATCGATTCGCCGCGCAGACATTGATGAAGCGCATTATGTTCGGAATCAACCGGCAAAATCTCGGCGTTGTTGTCACGCGCCGCTTTTGTCATCAATTCGCCCGCCATGACGAGTGTTTCCTTATTCGCCAGCGCGACGCGTTTGCCGCTTTCCAAAGCGCGAAGCGTCGGGACAAATCCAACCGCGCCGACCGTCGCCGAAACGACCGTTTCCGCTTTTTCGTGCGTTGCGAC
Source organism: Pyrinomonadaceae bacterium (assembly GCA_022843305.1). Lineage (GTDB taxonomy): Bacteria > Acidobacteriota > Blastocatellia > Pyrinomonadales > Pyrinomonadaceae > JAFDVJ01. Next base: position 12,233 of record JALHNX010000039.1, read on the forward strand.
CGCAATTAAGCCTTCTTCGCCGACCAGAATTTTTGGAATTTGGAATTTAGAATCTGAAATTTTGCGAAGCAATTCTTCGGCGCATTCTTCCGATTCGCAGGCGACCAGTTCGGGCTGAAATTCGGCGATCTGTTCGGCTAACTTTTCGACATTTTTTCCTGCCGCGAGCGCGACGACGCGAAAATCTTTGAGATGCGCGACCGTTTTCAAGGCGTTACAGCCGATTGAACCCGTCGAGCCTAAAATAGAGATTGATTTCATAAAAAACAAGAATTAACAGATTACCACAAATAAAAAACCGAAGCCGCAGATGTGCCTTTATTTATCGCCATCTTTACATTACTTTACACAAAAAATTCCAACTTTTTGCTGTTTCTCCAACTCTTACTTATCGGGCAGATTGATTTTGCCTTAAAAAATTTTCGAACAAGGGAGAGATTATTATGAAAAAATTTTTAGCTTTATCAATACTTTTAGGCTCGGCAATAATGTTCGCGCCTTCGGTTGAAGCAAAAGCGGCGACGGCGGAAAAAATCAGTTCCGCAATCGAACTCAACGCTTCTTCTGCGGCGCAATGGCAGAGGCAGAGAAATCGTCGCTGGAATAACCGACGCGTGCGCGTCGTCACCCGGACACGCATTGTCCGGCGCGGTTACCGCACATACCGCGAAGTCGTTCAATACCGCTATTTGCCGAACGGCAGAGTGCAAGTCCGCGTCATCAGCCGCACACGCATTCGCTAAACCAAAATCTTCATAACCGGACGGTAAAGCGGGATTCTACTCTTCTCTCCTGCTTTTTTTAATTAAACGAGCATCAGGCAAACTTCACGGTTTGCCTTTTTTTATGGCGGCGATAAACAAACTGAAGTTTGTTTTACATTTTCAAAAATCGCCTGACGATCTTTTGACAAATCTTGACAGAACTTCACAAATCCTTTGCGAACTATAACTTAAAGCCTCGCGTCATAAATGGCGACAAACACGACAGACAGTTTGTCGAAACTATTTTTGAGAGGGAGAAACACTATGAAAAAATTTATTACACTTTCGCTTCTTATAGCTTCTTTTGCCTTTACGGCGACATTCGCTTCGGCACAGAGCTATAATCCGCAACGCGGCGGCTACGATCAGAACCGGCGCGGCGACCAGCGCGATAACCGCTGGAACAACCGCCGCAACAACCGTGTCCGCACGGTCACGCAAACCAGAATCGTCCGTCAAAGAAACCGCGTCTTCCGCGAAACGATTCGCATCACCTATTTGCCGAACGGCAGAACGCGCACGCAGGTCATCAGCCGCGTCCGCATCCGCTAAGACGGCAAGGTCTCGATAATTCATCACCAATCTCTTCGAGCAGGCGACTCTCTCCCGCCTGCTCTTTTTTTATTTGAAACGGCGCGCCCGCCCGTTAAATCTTTCTGGTCGATAAGCCGGAATTGAAACAATTTTCTTCAAATCCGGAGTGCGTTCATTTCTTTTCCGAAAATTCCCTGGTCGCTTCGAGATAATGCGTTTTGCCTTTATTTTCGGCGAGATAAGCGTTAAATTCGCCCGACTGCCCGCGCGGAACGCTCAGGGTTTTCCACTCCGACGCCCGAAAATGCTTCGCCAGAAACGTGATCTGCCCGACGTGATACGCCGTGTGCGCGAGCGAACGATTCAGCGCTTTGATAACGGAAAAATCCTCGCCGCGAATTTTCACCGTCCGTCCGAAATCTTCTATTTTTAAAGATTCGAGCGTATCGAAAAGCGCACGCCAGCCCGTTTCCCAAAGCGCGGTCAAAGATTCGCGCGTGTCTGCTTCAGTCACAAATTCCGAATCGCGGTCGCGGTCTGCCTTTTCGCCGTCTTCGGTCAAAAAGTTAGTCCAGCGCGAACGCAGATTTCCGCCGAGATGTTTAACGATCACCGCGATCGAATTCGCTTCCGCATCAATCGCCCGAAAATATTCGTCCTCGTTTACCTGTTCGACGGCGCGTTCCGCCAGTTTCTTATAATTGCGAAACGCCTCGATCGTGTCCGTTTTGTAATTTTCGATAATCTGTTCGGTCATTGGTTTTCCTCAATTTGGTTATTGGATAAACTTAGTATCTTTTTTAATCCATCTTTGATTGATTTCTTTAACTTAATATCATTGTTGGAAGAAGAATTAGCTGAATAGTTGTATGCCGGATTTCCATAATCAATTTCCTCTAAATTTTATCATTCAACGAGTCCGCGTAAGCGGACGGAAGCATGTAGCCCGTAGCGCAAGCTGCGGGAAACGATAGAAAAAAACCCGAGCTATCGTCGATAGCGACAGAAATAAAAACGTAAATTTTCTGTCGCCTGTTACACAGGCTCAAACATTTTATCGCATTTTCCACAGGCTCACGCCTGTGGCTACACGCTGCCGTCCGCATACGCGGACTGAAAAACTCCCGCCTATGCGGCGAGTTTTAATTCTCGAACAGGTTATAAGGGAAATTCTCCGATCAATGCCCGGAGAATTTCTGCAACTAATGGCTCCAGAATTAATTTCTATGCAAAATATCGTTAATCCCGATTTATGTGCCCTTACTTCGGGCGGGCTTCTGCATCGTTTTTCGCCGTCATTCTTTTGTAATATGCCTTGATGTAATCCTTCATCCAGACCTGCCACCAGCCGATGCCGCGCTGTTTGGCTTCGCGGTTCGCCTGTTTGTCCGTCCAGCCTTCGACGAGCATCCGGTAAACGGCGACGACCGTGCCGGTGCGGTCAGCGCCGCGTTTGCAGTGGATAAAGACGGGATGATGCGCGGGATCGCGGATGACTTCGATTATTTTGTGGATCTCGTCATCCTTCGAAGCGAACCAGTTGCTCAGGCGCAGGTTGATAAAATGCAGACCGTTTTCTTCCGCCAGTCGTTTTTCCCTTGAAACTTTCGACTGCGTATCACGAAAGCTGATGACGGTTTTGATACCCATTTCGGCGAGCCGCCGGATGCCTTCGGCGGTCGGCTGTCCGCCGCGATAGAGGCTTTCGTTAATGCGGTGAAAATTCGGTAGGTCTTTGTCGCGGGTCGTTTTTTCGTCGGTTTTGCTCATAATTACATTGAAATTTTATTTTTTTTCAAAATTCTTCGCAATTTGCCGAAAATCACTACCCGTTTGGGTAGTCAGGAAAAAGCAAAAGAAAAATATTATTCCGTTCGTAGAATCGTGTAAGGAAAATTTCGGTTTCCAAACTAATTTTAATTTACGATAAAGGCTTGCAAAAAAGCCCGATTTTATTTGTTGAGGATATTTATAAATTATGGCAAAAAGCGGTGTATTTACACTTTGGCTGGTTAATCTGGCTCCCGGCAATCAGTATTACTGGGGCGAAGGCACGATGTGGGCGGTCGGCAATCATCTACGGGATATGTTTCAGAAGGTCGTCGATCATCCTTCCAGCCCGTTCGAACGGCTTCATTATTCGTGGGAACGCGGCGTCGTTCAGCAGACGGACATCGTGATCTATTTTCTGGCTTCGCAGGCGGACAGCATCATCAAGGAAAAATATAAAGCCCTGCCGAAACATAACAGCGGTTCGGGCGGAACTTTTCCCTCGGCGAGCGGAATGATCTCGGAAGTTTATCTGCGGGCGATGGAAGGCGATTTTGCCTACAGCCGGCTGGTGGCGAAATTAGCGTTTCACGAATGTATGCACAACAAAATTGACACGCCGCCCGCTTCGACCACGGCGGACATTCACAACGGCGACGGTTTGGCGGCGGCGACCATCTCGAACGGCACCGACCTGACCGACAAAAACATCGGTCTGATGGCGGCAAACCTCGGCAGAAAGGTCATTCAGCACACGGAGACGATGAACGCGACGACGAAATTTTTATTTTAGAATCGGGAAACAGGCAGTTGAAAAGTAAATTTAGAGATAACTACTGATACCATTCGGAATAAGTAAAAAGTGAAAAGTGAAAGGTGAAAGGTCATAACCGCATATCACCTATCACCTTTCACATATTACTTATTCCGAATGGTTTTCAACATTGCGAATTCCCGTTCGCGGCGATTAATTTTCCGATCAAGTTTCTCCATTCTTCCATTTCGGGAATGCCGGGTTTTCGTTTACCGAAAAAGAGCGCGACGTTTTCGCCGTGTTCGTTGAAAAGTTCGAGACTCGTCACGATTCCGTCAGCCGTCGGTTTTTTGACGACATAAGCGCGGGCGATCTTGTCCTGATCGATATGCAGATTGAAGCGTTCGTCCATCACATTAAACCAGCCGCGAGCGTCGAGTATATTTTCAACTTCGCCCGTGTGAATCTGGATAATTCCGGCATTGCCGACAAAAACCATGATCGGCAGACGGCTTTTGCTCGCGTCTTCCAAAATGAAACGAAAACTTTTGGCGCCGACTTCTTGCGCCATTTCCTTTTCGGCAAGCCGCAGCGCCTGTTCGCGCCCGACACCGAATTTTCTCAGCAAAGGAAAGAAATCGTGCGTGTCCTTCAGTTCTGCCCAAGCCGCCCGAAAACCTTCGACGTCAATTTCCGAATCGGGTTTGTCGGCGTTTTTGGCGGGTTTCGGCTGAACATCGACGGTTCGGCTTTGGTCGCCGCTTTTGTATTTTTCGACTATTTCGCGGTATGCGCCGAGCTGCTCGTCGGTTTGCAGAAAGACCTTGTGAACTGCCGTTCCGTCCGCGTCGAAAAATTGAAAACTGCGCATCGTTCCGCGCGGGCTTTCGCTCGTCACGGCAAAAGCGAAATGCCAGTTGGCAAAGAAAATACGCAGATCAATATCGTCATTGACGACCAAACCCATTTTTCCGTGTCCGTCAATGATCTCGACATTTTTGTATTCGCCTTTGCGTTCGTGGACGATTTCGTTGTTGCGCGTCAGCGCCATGACGCGTCCGAGCCGGTGAAAATCCTGCAAAATTTCGGGAAATTTCGGTGCGAGCCGCGTGACGGTTTCGCCCGTTTGCGTTGCGAGCAGCGCGGCTTCGCTGACACCCAGAACATCGGCGGCGTCGCGGATTCGCAGATGCGGCTTGGCGTCGCGAAGTTTTGCCCATTCGGTTTTCAACATTTCCGGTTCATTGGCAATTGTTGGTGTCATAAAATTTCCCTCTCTTAATAAGTTGTTTTCGGCAAGTGCTGAAAAACACAGTTGTAAAAATCAACTCGCAAGACGGCGGAGACGTTCTTTCCAACTCTCAGGCAAAGCCTCTACTTTCAGAGCCCGAAGGGCAATTTCCGAAACATTTTTTTCGTCGGACAATTTGACCAGTTCTTCGATCGTAACCCGATGCGGGTCGCGTTCCAAAAATTCGATCGCATCGCCGGCTTCGATCTCTCCGGTTTTTGCGACCGACAGATAAAATCCGCTGCGGCGCGATTTTTGAAAGCGGCGGATGATGTCTTTGCGGTTAAAGCGAATTCCCAGTTTGAAACACGGGAAACGCGGTTCGGTGACGATAAACTCCGCCGTTCCGATGCGGATTCTATCGCCCGCGCAAATTTCGCTTTCCAAAATGCCCTCGGTCGTCAGATTTTCGCCGAAAATCGCGACCGGCAAATCTTTGTCCGGATATTCTTTCTGCCAGAACGCGTAATGTTCGAAAGGATACGCGTAAACGGATTTGCTCACGCCGCCATGAACTTGCAAATCGGCTTGCGCGTCGCCCGCCAGATTCAGCTGATTGACCCGCACTTTGCCGTCAACCGGATTTTTATAAATCCCGGTCGCCACCGGTTCGCCGTTATATTCGACGAGCCGCGGCATACCAACGTTAACGGAAATTATTTTCATCTTATGACCGCGCCGAATTTTTAAGTTTTCCGGCGATTTCCTCTCTTGAAACGGTTTCCTGTTCGCCCGTCTGCATATTTTTGAGCGTTACGTTGTTTTCGGCAATTTCGGTTTCGCCCAACACGCAGACGAACGGAATATTTATCTGCGAAGCGTATTTGAACTGTTTGCCGAGTTTGTCGGCTTCGGGATAAACCAGAACGCGCAAGCCGCTTTGACGCAGTTCGTTCGCCAGCTTCAAAGATTCGCCTATCCGTTCTTCGTTCCAGACCGTCACCATCACATCCGCCGCGTTCGTCTGCAATTCCGCCGGAAACATTCCGCGCTCGTCCATCACGACGAGAATTCTTTCCAAACCCAAAGAAAAACCGCACGCCGGAATCTGTTCCTTGCCGAACATCCCGATCAAACCGTCATAACGCCCGCCGCCGCCGAGACTCAATTTAAAGTCGCCCTCGTCCACACCAATTTCCATAATCGCGCCGGTATAATAAGATAAACCCCGCGCAAGTGTCGGAAAAATATCAATTCTTCCGACCGTTTTAGCATTTTGAGCCAAATTTAAGATTGTTCTTATTGATTCAATTCCTAATTTTCCTGATTCACTTTCGCCAACGAAATCACTTAAACTTTCAAGCGTTGCTTTGTTAATTGAATCTCTTCGTCGAATCCTGTTTGTAACATTATCGCTTGAACCTTCGAATGCTTCACCAACTACTCCAAAAGACTCCTCAAGAATATTAATAAATTTTTCAAAGGATTTTATCGAATCAGTTAAAAAATCTCGCTGTTCAAGTTCTCGCAAAACTCCTTCTTTACCAATTTTATCGAGTTTATCAAGGGCAACGAGCGCATCTGTTTGTTTTTGCGTTTCAATTCCGCAAGCGTCTAAAATTCCGCGCAATATCTCCCTGTGATTTAGCAAAATAGAAAAGTTTTCAAATCCCAATCTTTCAAAGATCTCGCTGACGGCGGAAATCAATTCGGCTTCAACCATCATCGAACTCGAACCGATCGCGTCAACATCGCATTGGTAAAATTCCCGAAAACGTCCGCGCCCCGGTTTATCGGCTCGCCAGACGGGTTGGATTTGGTAGCGTTTGAAAAATTTTGGCAGTTCGTTGCGGTAATTCGCCACGACACGCGCCAGCGGAACGGTCAGATCGTAGCGCAGCGCGAGGTCGGACAAACCTTTTTCGCCGGCGGAAACGTCGAGCTTTTCGCCGCGTTTGAGGATTTTGAACATCAATTGGCTGCCTTCCTCGCCGTATTTGCCCGTCAGCGTTTCGAGATTTTCGACCGTCGGCGTTTCAAGCGGTTCAAAGCCGTAAGATTCGTAAACTTCCTTGATAATGCCGATCACGTAATTACGCTTGCGAACGTCCGCCGGCAGAAAATCGCGCATTCCCCGCGCGGGTTGTGTTTTACTCATAATTCTTAAAGTGAATTGTAAAGTGAAAAGGTGAAAAAGTGAAAAAGTTTTCTTAAATAAAATCAACAAAAACTTTTTCACTTTTACCCTTTTTCACTTTTTCACTTTTTCACGTTCAATCTTACACGATAAATGTTTTCGGGGAAAATTCGCCGCTGGTTTTACGCCTTTTCGTTTTGGTAAATTTCGCTCAGCAGAATGTAATTGCGCCAGAATTTTTCCAAATCCCTGACTTCTTCTTCCGTCAATTCGCGTTTGACCCGTGCCGGAGAACCCATCACGAGCGATCTTTCGGGAATCTGTGTTCCCGGCGTGACGAGCGAACCGGCGGCGACGAGCGAATTTTTGCCGATCCGTGCGCCGTCCAAAATAATCGCGCCGATGCCGATCAGACAGCCTTTCTCGACGTAACAGCCGTGCAAAGTAACGCGATGCCCGACCGTGATTTCTTCTTCGAGAACGGTCGAATGCGTTTCGCGCGAAACGTGGATCACCGAGCCGTCCTGAATGTTTGTCCGCGCACCGATGCGGATAAAATTAACGTCGCCGCGCAGGATCGAGCCATACCAGACACTTGCCTGTTCGCCGATTTCGACATCGCCGATCACAACCGCGTCTTCGGCGATAAACGCGCTCGCGTGAATCTTCGGCGCGGTATTCTTAAAACTTTTGATCATATTTGTCCCGAAAAACTATTTTTATTGCCCACCAAACACACGAAAGAAACGAAAAATATTTTTTTTAATTTTAGTGTGTTTCGTGTGTTTCGTGGGCAAATTTATCTTAATCTGAAATAAATCCTAACTTTTCAGGCATTAAACAGCAAGATTTGAAGTTTACGCGTCAAACGTGGCAAACTCGAAAGACATCCAAAGGAAGATTTTTTATGGCGAAAACACAGAAAATTTTAGCGTTTGCGGGCAGTTTGCGCGAGCATTCATACACCAAACGAATCGTCAAAACGGCGATGCGCGGCGCAGAACTGGCGGGCGCGGAAGTTCATTTTATTGATCTGCGCGATTTTCCGATGCCGATCTACAATGGCGACGATCACGAACGCGATGGTTTTGACGAAAACGCTCTGAAATTCCAGCGGCTTTTGTGCGAATACAAAGGTTTTCTGATTGCTTCGCCCGAATATAACGCGTCGCTGCCCGCCGCACTCAAAAACGCGATTGACTGGGCTTCGCGGGCAAACGATAAATTCAAAATGGGCGAAGTTTTCAGCGGCAAAGTGGCGGCGATCATGACAGCTTCGCCCGGCGGTTTCGGCGGCATCCGTTGTCTCGCGCATCTGCGCGGGATTCTTTCGGTTTTGGGAGTCAACGTTCTGCCGTCGGAACTCGCGGTCGGCAAGGTTCACGAAATGTTCGACGGCGGCGGCGAAGAAATGACGAACGAAAAAATGAAAAGCCTGCTCGAAAATCTCGGCGCGTCGCTCTTTGACACGCTCAAAAAACTGCACGGCGAAATCGAGCTTGTAACCTGCACGCGCCGCTGAAACGTTGCGGCAAACTTCAGTTTGTCGCAGCGTCGCAGATAAAAAGAGTAAGCGACAAACTGAAGTTTGTCGTATATTTAGAGATGACAAACTTTATTATCAAAATATTTCTCGCAATTTCTCTTTCAGCCGTTTCGCTGGCGGCGCAGGACGCTTTGCCGGTTATCTCGGAAACAACCGCGATCACCGATCTGAAACCGCTTTTGCCGTCCGGCGAAAATAAGAAACCGCTTTTGATAAATTTCTGGGCGACGTGGTGCGGTCCGTGCCGCGTCGAATTTCCCGAACTCGTCAGGATTGACGCGGAATACCGCGCCAAAGGTTTGGATTTCGCCATCGTTTCGCTCGATAATTTCGGCGCGATGGATTTTCGCGTCGCCGATTTTTTGAAGAGCTACAAATCTACAATGCCGTCTTTTTTACTTGATCTGCCGACACAGACGAAAATAAATCAGGCGATCCGGCAAATCGCACCGCGCTCGCGCGGCGGAATGCCGCTGACTTTGCTATTCGACGCAAAAGGCAAGCTCGTCTATCAAAAAACCGGCATCGTTGACGCAAAAATCCTGCGAGCCAAAATTGATAAAGTCCTGACTGGCAAGCCCGCGCCGAAAATGTGAAATAAAAATAAATCCAAATCGAGCGACATAATAAAATGAACGGCTGCGAACATCTATCGGAAATCAAACGGGTGATGCCGAACGCCGACGGCTGAAAAAAATCATTCTTGAAAAATTATTAATCAAAAGGCGTTGACACGCCTTTTTTTAATTGAAGTAAGTCCGAAAAAATATTATGTTTAGACAAAGATTGATTATTGCCTTACGGCACTGATTTCAACCCCTTCAAAATTCATAAAGGAAGTAAAGAACTTGAAACCGACTGATATTAAAGACCCGGAATATTTTCATAAAGTTGTTGACTGTCAATACGCGTGTCCCGCGCATACGCCCGTGCCGGAATATATCCGTTTGATCGCGCAGGGAAAATACACGGAAGCCTATATGATAAATTGGGATTCCAACGTTTTTCCGGGCATTTTGGGCAGAACGTGCGACCGTCCGTGCGAACCGGCTTGCCGCCGCGGACGCGTCGAACAGGAACCCGTCGCGATCTGCCGCCTGAAGCGCGTTGCCGCCGATAACAAAAACGGTGTCAAAGAATTAATGCCGCAAGCGCCGTTCAAGCCGAACGGCAAAAAAGTCGCGCTCATCGGCGCGGGTCCGGCTTCATTAACCGTCGCGCGTGATCTTGCGCCTTTGGGCTACGAGCTTCATCTTTTTGACGAACAAATCAAAGGCGGCGGTTTTATGGTCAGCCAGATTCCTTCGTTTCGTCTGCCGGAAAGCGTTTTGGACGAAGAAGTTAATTACATTTTGGATTTGGGAATTCACACGCATTTCAATCAATATGTCGAATCTTTGAAAGAGGTTTTGGAAAAAGATTACGACGCGGTTTTTATCGGCACGGGTGCGCCGCGCGGCAAAGATTTGCCAAAATTGCCCGGACGATGGGAAGCCGAAAAGAATATTCACATCGGCATTAACTGGCTGGCGAGCGTCGCCTTTGAACATATCACGAAGATCGGCAGACGAGTTTTAGTCATCGGCGGCGGAAATACGGCGATGGATTGCTGTCGCACGTCAAGAAGATTGGGCGGTGACGACGTGAAGGTCGTCGTTCGCAGTCCGTTTGCCGATATGAAAGCGTCGCCGTGGGAAAAAGAAGACGCGATGCACGAAGACATTCCGATCTTTGATAATCACGTTCCGAAATCGTTCGTCGTCGAAGACGGAAAATTAAAGGGAATGACGTTTGAAAAGGTCGAAGCGAAATACGACGAAAACGGCAAACGCTCGCTTGTTCCGACGGGCGAAGCGGACGTTTTCTTCGAAGCCGACGACGTTATTTTAGCAATCGGTCAGGACAACGCTTTCCCGTGGATCGAGCGTGACATCGGCATCAAATTCGGCGAATGGGAAATGCCGGTGGTTGATAAAGTAACGTTTCAAACGACGCACCCGAAAGTTTTCATCGGCGGCGACGCGGCTTTCGGACCCGAGAACATCATCACGGCGGTCGCGCACGGACATCAGGCGGCAGTTTCGATTCACCGCGTCTGTCAGGGCGAAGATGTCAACGACCGTCTTTCGCCGATGGTCAATCTGCACAGCCAGAAAATGGGCATTCACGAATGGGCTTACGACTCGCAGATAGATCACGACCCGCGCTATATCGTGCCGCAAGCCGATAAAAGCATTACGCTCAAAGACCGTAAAAAAGAAGTCGAACTCGGTTTCGACCTGCCGACGGCTTTTAAGGAAGCCGAACGCTGTCTGAACTGCGACGTGCAGACGGTTTTCACGGAATCGAAATGTATCGAATGCGATGCCTGCGTTGACGTTTGCCCGACCGCTTGCATCACGTTCACAAAAAACGAGGACGAGGAAAACGATTTGCGTCAAAAATTAAAAGTCCCCGCGCTGAATTTAACGCAGGATCTTTACGTTTCCGAAACCCTGCCGACTGCGCGCGTGATGGTCAAGGACGAAGACGTTTGCCTGCACTGCGGTCTCTGCGCCGAACGCTGCCCGACCGCCGCCTGGGATATGCAGAAGTTTTTCTACAACGTGACGAAAACGTATTCGGGTTGCGGAAAGTGACTTGAATGAACTTCGAAACTCAGTTAAATGATTTTTATAGTCATCAAGCCGCGTTGGAAGCGTCAGTCAATAAGGGTGAAAAACAATTCGTTTATATCGACCCGGACGGAACTTTTGATGATTGGATAGTTGTCGTAATCGTTAGTAAAACTGGTGTCGTTTACGGAACACAATGCGGCGGAACAGCTAACGAACAGCGCTATTTAGAAGGGTTTTTAATTCCTTGCGGAAGCTTGCCTTTTAATATCGATGATGGTCGAATCACGTCGGATATACTGACTTCGCCGTTTCACGATTCAAGAGGATGCCTTTGGAACCGTTGGGACGAAACGGTTTCCGAAACGGTACTGGCTGAAATTATTAAAAACGTGCAGCAGGTTACATTGTGGCATCACACAAATGTTCATAACTGTACGCGCGATTGTCTCGAAGTTGATTTAGATCGTGTTTACGAAATTCGCGAAGCATGGATTCCGGTAAAAACCAAATTCGGACGCGGTGTTTTGCTTTGGAATAATTGTGATTGAAACTTAACCGAAAATTCGGAAATTCATAAAAATTACCGCAAATGAGCGAAAATAAAACCAATGATTTTGTGATCAGATTTGTCAACGTCAAAAAGTGATAAAATCAATTTAGTTATGAGCGTTACATCAACATACGAAATAAACTTGACGAAAACTAAGGCTGGGGTTTTACGGATCGGCAAAACCCGCGTTTCGCTCGATTCGGTGATTACGGCATTTAATCAGGGCGCGACACCCGAACAGATCGTTTATGATTTCGACACTTTGACTTTAGCCGAAGTTTACGCCGCGATCAGCTATTATCTGCAAAATCGTGAAACGGTTGATTCTTACCTGACGAAACGAGCGAAGCAAAACGAAAAACTGCGCGAGGCGAACGGTGCCCGGTTTAATCACCAGGAGATTCGGGAAAAACTTTTAGCCAGACGGCGCAAAGCGGCTTAGATCATTTTATGAAAATTATCTCCGACGAAGATTTTAACGGCAGAATCGTGCGCGGTTTGCTTCGTCGGTTTCCTTCTCTCGATTTGGTTCGCGTTCAAGATGTCGGGCTGAACGAAAAACACGATACGAAAGTTTTGGCTCGGGCGGCGGAGGAAGATCGCTTACTTTTGACACACGATTTTGCCACGATGATCGATTTTGCAAATAACCGGGTCGCTGAAGGCTTAAAAATGCCCGGAATCATTGCCGTGCCGCAGGATTTAGCGATCGGCGAAGCGATTGATGAGATCGCATTGTTAATCGAATATAGTTTCGAGAATGAATGGGAAAACCAAATCATTTTCATTCCGTTAAAATAATTCATTTCAAATGAGCGAAATAAAAATAAACGATTTTGTGATCAGGTTTGCCAACGTCAACGGGACGGGTTCGGCGAGCGCGAACGCGCTTTTTACGAAGGCAATCTTTAAAATGGGCATTCCCGTGACGCCGAAAAATATCTTTCCGTCGAACATTCAGGGTTTGCCGACGTGGTATGAAGTCCGCGTCAGTGAAAAAGGTTTCTTAGGACGGCGCGAAGGCGTGGATTTTATGGTCTGCGTCAATCCGCAGAGTTTGGCAAAAGACGTGGCGGATGTCAGAGCGGGCGGTTATTTTCTTTACGACAGCAGCAAACCGCTTTATTCGCAGTATATCCGCGAAGACGTGAACTACATCGGCATTCCGCTGATGGAGCTTTCAAACTCGAATTACACCGACCCGCGCCAACGTCAGCTTTTCAAAAACATCATCTACATCGGTGCGCTCGCCGCACTTTTCAATATTGAATTCGACGTTTTGGAAAGCCTCTTAGCCATTCAGTTCAAAGGCAAGGAAAAGCTCATCGAACCGAACGTTAAAGCATTGAAACTCGGCGTTGAATATGTTCGGCAAAATTTTGAATATCCGCTGAACATCCGCGTCGAACGCCGTGATTTAATCGGCGACGCGGTTATGATGTCAGGCAATTCCGCCTGCGCTTTGGGCGCGATCTACGGCGGCGCGACCGTTGCCGCGTGGTATCCGATCACGCCTTCGACTTCGGTCGTTGACGCTTTCGCAAAATATGCCGAAAAACTGCGTATTGACCGCGAAACCGGCAAAAAGAATTTTGCCATCGTGCAGGCGGAAGACGAACTCGCGGCAATCGGAATGGTCTTGGGCGCAAGTTGGAACGGAGCGCGTTCGTTCACTGCCACGAGTGGTCCGGGCGTTTCATTAATGAACGAATTTTTAGGACTCGCATATTTCTCGGAAGTTCCGACCGTTTTGATTGATGTCCAAAGAACCGGACCTTCGACCGGAATGCCGACCCGAACCCAACAATCCGATATTTTATTAGCGGCTTACGCTTCGCACGGCGACACGAAACACGTTTTGCTGTTTCCCGCTTCGCCGCGTGAATGTTTTCAAATGACGGCGGATTCTTTCGATTTGGCTGAAAAACTGCAAACGCCGGTTATCTTGATGACGGATCTGGATTTGGGAATGAACGACCACATTTCAAAACCTTTGACTTGGGATGACGAGCGCAAATATGATCGCGGAAAGGTTTTAACCACCGAAGAACTCGATAATTTGGAAAGATACGGGCGTTATCTGGACGTTGACGGCGACGGAATTCCCTATCGAACGATTCCCGCCACGCATTCCACGAAAGGCGCGTTCGTAACACGCGGCAGTTCGCGCGATGAATACGCGGTTTATACCGAAGACAGCGCGACCTATCAACGCAATATGGATCGGCTCGCCAAAAAATTCGAGACGGCAAAAGAATTGGTTCCCGCGCCGAAATTCTTTCAGGAATCAAACACTTCCAAAAACGGCGTGATCTTTTTCGGAACATCAACTTACGCCGCCAAAGAAGCGGTCGAACTCTTGAAAGAAGAAGACATCGTGCTTGACGCAATGCGCCCGAAAGCGTTCCCGTTCGGCAAAGAATTTGTAGATTTCGTCAACTCGCACGAAAAAGTTTTCGTCATCGAACAAAACCGCGACGCACAATTTAAGAGCCTGATGATGATCGAACTCGGCACGAACGCGGAAAAACTCGTTTCGATTTTGAATTACGACGGAATGCCGATTACCGCCGATTTTATTTTTAAGCGGATTAAAGAAAATCTGCTATAAAATATCGCAAATTGTGATATTTTGCTTGTATTGCCTATCGCGGATTGCGATAATTAATAAGGTTTGAAAATTTGTGAGAATCATCAGCGAAAAACCGATTAAGGATTTTTGGGAAAAACATCCCGAAGCCGAAAGCGCGAAGAAAGATTGGATTAAGCACGTCAGAGAAGCTGTTTGGGATAATTTTTCAGATGTGCGGAAAACATTCAATCACGCCGACGTATATAAATGCTGTGTGATTTTCGATGTCGGAGGTAATAAATACCGCATCATCGCTAAAATTAAATACGAATGGAAAATAGTTTATATTCGTTTTGTCCTGACTCATTTTGAGTATGACCAAAAGAAATGGCAAACCGATTGCCAGGACTAAAAAAAGTTTATGACAGTATCGTATAACAAAGAAATTTACGGTCAGCTTTTGCTCGATGTTTTACCGGCTTCGATTGATTCGGATGAGGAATATAACCGAATCGAGAGCATTTTCAATGAGATGTGGAACAAAAAGAAACTTTCGCCCGAAGAAGAAAGGCTGTTTCATCTGTTAGCGGATTTGCTGGAAGATTACGGAAAAAAAATAGTCGGCGAAATTCCACCATTCACACCGCGCGAATTGCTTGCATCTTTGATGAAAGAAAACGGCTTAAAACAAACGGATTTAGCCGATATTTTCGGAACACAAAGCGTCGTTTCGGAAGTTTTAAATGGAAAACGCGAGATTACAAAATCACAGGCTAAGGGTCTGGCGGAAAAGTTCAAAATGAAAATCGAAGCCTTTGTTTAAGTCTTTGATTGCAAATAAATATGAAGAAGGAATATGATTTTTCAAAAGGCATCAGAGGCAAATTTTACAACGCCGATGCCGAATTTAATTTGCCAATCTATCTCGAACCTGAAATAGCCGAATTTGTAGGAAAACCGGCGGTCGAGAAAAATGTCGAAAGAAGCCAAATCGTCAATATGCTTTTGAGAAAAGATAAGGAAATAATCGAGATTTAGTTTTGGCATTGAATTATGAAGAAATGCCGATTACGGCTGATTTAATTTTTAATCGGATTAAATCGAATTTGTAGAATTTCTTGCTTGCCGACAATAAAAGCAATATTATTTTGTTATGAATTATCACGACATAATAACAATCGAACCGGGCAAACGCGGCGGCAAACCGTGCATTCGAGGAATGCGGATGACCGTCTATGACGTGCTTGAATATCTGGCTTCGGGGATGACAACACAGGAAATTTTAGACGATTTTCCGTATCTCACGCACGATGACATTATGGCTTGTTTAGCGTTTGCCGCCGACCGCGAGAAAAATCTGTTGGTGATACAGCCGTGAGCGTTAAATTGCTTTTTGACCAAAATCTTTTATAAAGAGGAAAGTAATGGGTTTAATAAAATGTCCCGACTGCAAAAATCAACTATCAAATACTGCTGATGCTTGCCCTTATTGTGGGAATAAGAAATTTTCTATTGAAACTGGAGAAATGAGAAAAATTCGATGTCCTAATTGCGGTGGGAAAGGCACTTGGGAAGATAGCGGCTGGTGGGGTAAAGAAGTCAATCTTTGTGGTGTTTGTGAAGGAAGCGGTTTGATGACGCAAAAAGAAAGGATCAATCTAAGAAACAGTGAAAAGTATTTTATGTAGCTGATTTTTACAATATTATAAGGCTAGGATATTACTAAACATAACCAATTTTATATGTCATATTTACGTTCCAAATTTCGCCATCCCGCGCTGCCTAAGAATGGATTTGTTGGTAGAAAATTAAATCTGATTAGCGATAGTCAGAGAATAGAGGAATAATTATGAATGCCGTAAAATGGTTTTATGAGGTTGTAAATTATGCTGACTGCGATTGAAACGACCGGAACAATCGAACAGAACGGGAAAATCGTGATTGACGAAACATTTTCGGTAGATGCCCCGACTCCCGTGCGCGTGATCGTTTTGTTTCCCGAAGCCGAAGACGTTTCCGAAAACGAGTGGATGCTGACGGCTTCAAAAAACGAAGCATTTGATTTTCTGAACGACGCGGAAGAAGACATATATTCTTTGACGGATGGAAAACCGCTTGAGCAATGAAATATAAAATCGTTCTCGTGCCGTTTCCGTTTGACGATTTGACCGCGACAAAGGTGCGCCCGGCGGCTTGTTTAACTGACGAAATCAAACCGCACGGTCATGTCGTTCTGGCTTTTATTACAAGTAAAGTTTCGTTAAATGCTTCGGCGACCGATTTTGTGATTGATAAGTCCGACGCAGATTTTGCGATGACGGGGTTGAAAGTTTCTTCGACGATTCGCCTGCATCGTTTGATGACCGTCGCAAAATCAATTATCCGCCGCGAACTCGGCGAATTGTCGGCGGCACAGCAGACGGAAATTGATAATCGTCTGCGAAAATTATTTAATCTTTGATTTTCTTTTGGAAAAACTAAAATATGTCCTATTTACGTTCTAAATTTCGCCATCCCGCGCTGCCTAAAAATGATTTGGGCTACACGGTTGATTATTACGAAGGCTCGCTTTCGACTTTGTGTGCCGGATGCGGTCACGATTCGATTTCGGCGGCGGTTGCCGAGGCTTGTTTTCAGATGAACATCGAGCCGCACAAGGTCGCCAAACTTTCCGGCATCGGCTGTTCGTCGAAAACGCCCGCGTATTTTCTGTCGAATTCGCACGGTTTCAACTCGGTTCACGGTCGAATGCCGTCCGTTGCAACGGGTGCGAATCTTGCCAATAAAGATTTGATTTATCTCGGCGTTTCGGGCGACGGCGATACGGCTTCGATTGGGATGGGGCAATTCGTCCACGTCGTGCGGCGCAATCTGAATATGGTTTATATCGTAATGAATAACGGCTGTTACGGATTGACGAAAGGACAGGATTCGGCGACCGCCGATCACGGTTCAAAAAACAAAACGGGACACATCAATCTTTTTGAATCAATTGACTTATCGAGTTTAGCCATCGAACTCGGCGCAACTTTTGTCGGACAAAGTTTTTCGGGCGATAAGGAACAGCTTATTCCGCTCATCAAAGCCGCGATGAGCCATCAGGGATTTGCCTTTCTGAACGTCATTTCGCCGTGCGTAACTTTTAATAACAACGTCGGTTCGACCAAATCTTACGATTACGTCCGCGAACATCAGGAAACAACCGCGACATTTGATTTCGTGCCTTTAGCACGTGAAATCAAAACAACTTACGAGGAAGGAAGCACGCAAAATCTGACAATGCACGACGGTTCGGTCATCCAACTTCACAAACTTGCCAAAGATTGGAATCCTTTAGATCGAATTTCCGCAATGAACGCGGTCGGCAATGCAAAAGTAAATGGTGAAATTTTAACCGGCTTGCTCTATATGAATCCCGACACGCAGGATTTGCACGAAATTTTAGACACGAGCGAAACGCCTCTGAATTCGTTGACCGAAAAAGACCTCTGTCCGGGATCGGAAATTTTGAAAGGCATTAATGATAGTTTTCGATAAAGTGACTTCAGTAGTAAAATCTTAAATTATGACAAACACGGTTTCAGAATTAGTCGAAAAAGTTCGTCATTTCAGTTCGGCACAGCAACGCGAGGTTTTAGCCAGACTTTGGACGGAGCAAGCCGTTCGAAATGCCAACGAAACATGGAAAACCGTTAAATTCAGCGAAAATTTGCGTGTTACAGCTTATGATCCAAGTCAGGAATCTTACCTCGAAGATTTGCGCGATGCATTAAAAAACGGAGTTTTAGTCCGGCTTGAAAATGAAGAAGAAGGAACTTACGAAATTTACGGCGCGAATCGGACATTTTACGTAACGATGACGATTGAGCGCGAATTTGCCGGACTTTTAAGTTCGTGGGAGCCTGAGCATCCGCCGATTGAAATCAAAATCGAAGAGGGATAACGAATGTCTGCATTGCGCGACGATGAAATCAGACTTTTGCTGAAGTTTTTACGCGGACAGATTCAAGATTCGGCAAAACTTGCGTTTATCGAAGACGAATTGCGGAGTGATTTCGGTGCAGAATTTTTGCGTGAGCCTGAAATTTTGTCGTATTTTAGGACTGAAACGATTTCGATTTCCAATCTTTCGGACATCTGGAAATTAAAAATTATTGCCTACACGCAAATGCGAATGACGCAGCGCGGAATAAAAATCGGCGAAATCATAAATTTATTCGAGCGTTTTCTAAAGTTCTGCGAATCTGAAAACCAAATTATTTCCGTCGGTGCATACACAATCTTTGGAAAATCAAATATAAGCGGTTCTCTGATAACTTTGCGGATTGACGTAGATAAAGCAGAAGAAACTGAAAATGAAGCGCATACCGTAACAGTTTTTATCGGGCGCGGTAATATAGCACAAACCACGGAAATAAACCTGATTTCATAAAAAATGATTGATTTAAGAAGCGACACAGTGACAAAACCGACCGCGCAAATGCGGAAAGCGATGGCGGAAGCTGAGGTCGGCGATGATGTTTACGGCGAAGACCCGACCGTTAATTTTTTGCAGGAAAAAGCGGCGGAAATTTTCGGTAAAGAAGCCGCGCTGTTGGTGCCGACGGGTTCGATGGGAAATCAGATCGCCGTCAAACTTCACACCAAACAGGGCGACGAAATTATTGTCGAAGAACGCGGACATATTTTTAATTGGGAAATGGGAACGCCCGCGATTGTGTCGGGCGTGATGATTCGCACGGTTCGCGCCGCCGGCGACAGCGGAATGTTGACTTGGGCGGAAATCGAATCGGCTTTGCACATCAATCAGCCGTATTATGCTTGTCCGACAGGTTTGATCTGTCTCGAAAACACACATAATTTCGGCGGCGGAAGTGTGATGAGCGCGACTGCAACAAGCGAAATCTGCGAAAACGCGCATCAATTAAATTTGCCCGTTCACCTGGACGGCGCGCGGATTTTTAATTCGGCAATCGCGCAAAATGAAACGGTTGCCAATTTATCGAAATCGGTTGATTCGGTGCAGTTTTGTCTTTCAAAAGGTTTGGGCGCGCCGGTCGGTTCGATGCTTTTGGGAACGAAAGATTTTATCGCGGAAGCCCGAATTTGGCGCAAACGCTTCGGCGGCGGAATGCGGCAAGCCGGAATCTTGGCGGCGGCAGGGCTTATCGCGCTCGAAGAATCGCCGAAACGCCTGCATATTGACCACGAAAACGCGAAACGTCTTGCAGAAGGCGTGGCAAATTTGAAAGGCGTTTCGATTGACGCGGAAAAAGTTCAGACAAATATCGTGCTTTTTGATATTACGAAAACCGGTAAGACTTCCGCCGAAATCTGTGCCGAGCTGAAAACGCAGGAAATCTACGCGATTCCGTTCGGCAAAGCGATTCGGATGGTCACGCATTGCGACGTTTCGCGTCAAGATATTGAAACAACACTTTTAGAGTTAAAAAACTGCCTAAAGTGATTCGGGCTTATTTCAAAATTCTCTGTTAAAACATTTAGTCGTCTGGTATAATCCTCTGCAAATTCGATTTATTTGAGGTGCGTATGAAAGTCTGTTTCCGGCGTTTTTCGTTTTTTTCAATTCTTTTGTCGGCTTTGTTTGTTTTCCACTCGCCGATTTTCGCACAATCTATTTCTGCCTCAAGCGAAAATCTTTCGGGCGAAAAGATCGTTGAAAAAACAATGCCCTCGGTTGTTATGGTTTTAACCGGAAAAGGCGATGGGCTTTTAGACAAACAGGGTTTGGGAGTCATTGTCGAAAAGGATGGAATTATTCTCACGGCGTATGATTTGGTGAAGGATTCAACGCAAGTTCAGGTTCGACTCAAAAACGGAGAGATTTATGACAGAGTTGATTTACTTAGTTTTGATGAACGGCGCAATGTTGCGGCAATAAAAATTACAGCCACGGATTTGCCAGTCGCACCGATCAACAGCGAAGAACTAAAAAACGGCGGAAAAGTTTTCGTGATTTCAAATTCCCAAAGACTGAATTGGACGATTACGGATGGATTGTTCAGTTCTTTGCGGTTAGCTGATGAAATACCGAATGCGGGGAAAGGATTTAGAGTGTTGGAATTTTCTGCGGCTGTTTTATCGGGTTCGTCGGGCGGAGTATTGACGGACGAAAACGGTCAAGCCGTCGGGTTGATCGTTTCTCAAATAAACTCGGGACAAAATCTAAATTTTGCAATTCCGTTTTCCAGCGTCAAAGGATTAGCGAACGCGCCGCAAAAAATAATGTCATTCGGCGACGCGCGTTCGCTCGAATTACCGCAGCCTGTTCGCCCGCCGACCGCGATTGACATTGTTAATACCAACCCTGAAGAAATTCTCCGCAATGCAAAGATTTTTCACATTACAACCAATTCCGTATTGATTTCAGAAAAGATGATGGAAAATGCTTTGATGAAAATGCCCGAATTTAAAACCCGGGAATTGGCGATCATCAAAGACTATAAAAATGCAGATATTATTATTAATGTTGAACACCAGCTTTTCACCTGGGATTACAGACTTACAATGATTGACCGCCGAACAAAAATTGTTTTGGTCTCGGATAAAGTTACGGTCTGGGACGGGAAAATAGCTTCAAAAAAATTTGCAAAGAAGATAGTTTCTAAACTTAAAGAATTAAAAAGCACGAAAGAAAATCCTAAAAATAAAACTTAGCCGACAAAAAACATATCAGATAAAAACACCACAGTTTCCATCAAAAAAATTGAATATGTGAATAAAAAGATGAAGCAATTGCGACGTTTCGCGCGAAGATATTGAGAACCCCTTGCCGAACTGCAAAAAATTATCGGCTGATTTTCGAAACTGACCGCCTCAAAATTAAGTTAACCGTGAACTAACTTTTATTTAATACAAAAGCAATTTTTCCTTAACCTCTTCTTCATTTTCCACCAATAAACTGTCCCTTAAATTCAAAATCAGCGGTTCGGATCGAAGTTCTTTACTTCACCTAACTGCTTGTCATAACTGAGTTTAAGTTTTCCGTAATTTAACCAAAAGAATTCTAAGGACATTTATTTTATGAACCAGACTATTCGTTCGTTCAAGCTACCAGTCTATCTTTTAACGCTAATTTTTTCTCTCTTTTCTTTCGCCGGAAATGCTTCGGCGCAGTTTGAAACCGCGACCGTTTTGGGTTCGGTACGCGATACGAATCAAGCCGCCGTGCAGGGCGCGACTGTTTCCTTAAAAAACGTCGCGACCGAAATAATGCAAACCGCGACGACCGACGCGAACGGCGATTATCAATTTACAAACGTCAAGATCGGGATTTATCAGGTCATCGTCGAGGCAAACGGTTTTAGCCGGACGAT
>JALHNX010000040.1 GCA_022843305.1 Pyrinomonadaceae bacterium
GTGCCGGAAATCGCGATTGCAATGCTCGCCTGCGCCAGAATCGGCGCGACACACACGGTAATTTTCGGCGGATTTTCGGCGGACGCGATTCGTGACCGCGTAAATGACGGCGATTGCAAAATGATCGTCACGGCAGACGGCGGTTTTCGGCGCGGAAGCGAAATTAAACTTAAAGAGGTTGTTGATAACGCCGTCGTTCAATGCCCGTCGGTCAGAAGCGTCGTCGTTTTTAAACGAACCGGCGCGGAACTGAAAATGCGACCCGGACGCGATCATTGGTGGCACGAAATGATGGAAGCCGTCGGCGATGAATGCGAACCCGAAAAGCTCGACAGCGAACATCCGCTTTTTATTCTTTACACATCGGGAACGACCGGCAAACCGAAAGGCATTCTGCACACGACGGGCGGTTATTTGACGCAGGTTGCTTACACTTCAAAACTGGTTTTCGACCTCAAGGACGAAGACGTTTACTGGTGCACGGCGGACATCGGATGGGTCACGGGGCATTCTTACGTGGTTTACGGTCCGATGGCGAACGGCGCGACGGTTTTTATGTATGAAGGCGCGCCGAATTTTCCCGAACCCGACAGATTTTGGCGTTTGATTGACCGTCATAAAGTGACGATCTTCTACACCGCGCCGACCGCGATCCGCGCATTTATCAAATGGGGCGAGCAGTATCCCTTAAAACATAAACTCGACAGTCTGCGGCTTTTGGGGACGGTCGGCGAGCCGATCAATCCCGAAGCGTGGATGTGGTATCACGAAGTTATCGGCAAAGCGAATTGTCCGATCGTTGATACTTGGTGGCAAACCGAAACCGGCGCGATTATGATTTCGCCTCTGCCGGGCGCAACGCCGACCGTTCCCGGAACGGCAACGCGACCGCTTCCCGGAATTATTATTGATGTCGTCACCAAAGCCGGAAAACCCGTCGGCACAAACGAAGGCGGTTATCTCGTCATCAAACATCCGTTTCCCTCGATGCTGCGGACGATCTGGGGCGACGACGAACGATATAAACAAACTTACTGGTCGGAAATCCCGAACGTCTATTTCGCGGGCGACGGCGCACGGCGCGACGAACGCGGATATTTTTGGATAATGGGCAGAGTTGACGACGTGATTAACGTCAGCGGACATCGCTTGGGAACAGCCGAAATCGAATCCGCGCTCGTTTCGCACGAAGCCGTTGCCGAAGCGGCGGTCGTCGGTCGTCCCGACGATTTGAAAGGTCAGGCAATCTCGGCTTTTGTAACTTTGGAAGGAACGCACAAGGGAAGCGACGATTTGAAAACCGAACTACGCGCGCACGTTGCGAAAGAAATCGGTTCACTCGCCAAACCCGACGACATACGTTTTACCGATATGCTGCCGAAAACAAGAAGCGGCAAAATTATGCGTCGTCTGCTGCGCGAACTCGCTTCGGGCAACGCAGTCAAAGGCGATGTCACAACGCTCGAAGATTTTTCGGTTTTGGAAAAACTTCGGGAAGACGAGGAATAAAATCTCAGAGTCCCAAGTTCTAAGTCTCAAGTCCCAAGTCGTTTAACTTTGACTTGGGACTTGAAACTTGGAACTTGAAACTTGGAACTTGGGACTTAAAATTCACCAAATCTTAGCGTTCCGCAACTTTTGCGGAATTTGCTTTCCGTTAAAAATTTTGCCGATTTTGATTGTTCCAATCATTTAACAGTCGGCAAAAGTGAGTAACAGCAAATTTTCAAACCTACTGCCTAACTACGAGCTAAAAATAAAGATAGGAAACAAATGTGCGGTAGAGATTGTCTCTATCACTTCGGGATAATCTCCTGTTTTGGAGATTATCCCGAATAGCTATTGATTAGCCGCTCCATAAAGACTTAGTTTAATACGATGTTTTCTTTAAATGAAAAAGCGGCAATACCGTGTGTTGAGTAATCAATATCTATCGACAAAGATAAACAAAATCAAATTCTGAACTTTAGCAAAAGAAGGTAGTTATTATGGCATGTTTAAATATTACAACCGGTCCGTTCAATGTCGGCTCCGGATGGTTAGGCGCAGTTCCTCCCGTTACTACTCCGAATGGCGCAACAATTACAAACACGGCAGGAAGTGGCTTAAGTGTCCAAAAAGGCGGAGACACCGAAGTATTTACTATACCGCCGTCCGGCAGTGTTAGGTTTATGACTTTCGGTTCGCCGGCAAATTTCATACTTGTCTTAACAAGCAGTCCAACTGACAGAAGCGTAGTTTTAGTCGATACAACCGGAGCAAGTATTACGACGGAATTGATTGCTCCATTATTTTCCGCAACTTCTGCTACTGCGCTGCCCCGTATTGAAACAAGTGCCGGAAACGGGAGTGTTTTTCTATTGGTTTCTCCCAGGTCAACAGGCGATGTAGCTGCTGCCATCTTCCGTAGTGATAATGGGAGTTTCTTTTGCTCGGTTGTGCCGTTTCCACCGACATTGCAAATTACAGGCGAGGCGACAACCAGTTTATTGGTTATTAAACACGGCGGAACTGTTGTGGCAAGTGCGACACGTCCGACAGGAGTGTGTCAGGTAACTCCCGAACCGAACAATTTTGGTTCGCTGCCGGTCGGCGCAGGTGTTCCGCCTGCTCTCTCGACGGTTACGAGGCAATTTACAGTCAGAAATACTGGAACCGATTGTCTTACCGTAAATTCGACAGGCGACATTGCTCCCTACACTAGAGTCGGCACTTCCGTACCTTTGCCTGTTATTCTCGATCCTTCACAACAGGTTATTATTGATGTAAGATTCTCGCCAACTGCCGTCGGCACTTTCAACAGAGACCTTCCGTTGTCCACTACTCCCGTACAAGGAGATAATGTTCTGATGTGCCGCGGCATGGGACGTAACCCTCTTCGCACAATTTCGATAATCGGAACTTTTGCCTACGGCTCGGTTCCCGTGTCAACATCCGTAACCCGCAATTTGCAGATCAGAAATACGGGCGAGGTAGATATTACAATCAATCTTCCGGCTTCCGCCGCAGGGAGTGAATTTCAATGGACAGCCTTTACCGGCACTATTACACCGGGCAATGAAACTCCTAATATTCCAATTACATTTACTCCTGTGTCGGAAGGACCGAAAGCGGCGACTTTAACTTTTACGAGCAATGCAACTGGAAGTCCGCACAATGTAAGTCTTTCCGGTTCGGGCTGTGTTGCCAATGCTGAAATGATATTGCCTGCCGCGCCGCTTCCTTCTTTTGGAAATGTTCAGCGGGGATTCCGAACGGTCAGACTGTTCAGGGTCAGAAATACAGGCGACGGACAGCTGACGTTTACTGCCAGAATTGCAGGAACTGATGCCGCTTTATTCGGAATTCAGCCTTCGGGAGGTTCTATTACTTCGCCGGTTTCCGTAAATTCTTATGCGGTTAGTCCGGTTACCGGTTGCGGCAGCGTAGCTACCGGAACCGGTGAGGAAATTGTCGCACTTACTTTCTATGCCAACGATGTTCCGCGTACTGCTCAGGCTCAGCTAATCATCGAATCGCATAACGCAACAAACGGCATCCCCGCTACTGTTACTTTTGATCTAGCGGCTGAAATCACTGCACCGATTTCAATTGATGTGGAATTGGTGCTTGACCGTTCGGGCAGTATGGCTGATATGGCAGGAGAAAGAACAAAGTCGGAAACTGCGATAAGCGCGGGAAAATTGTTTGTTCAGCTTGCCCGCCCGGATGTCGAAGACAGAATCGGCGTCGTGAAATTTAATGATGTGCCGGAGGTGGTTTCTTCAATTCAGAATATTACCTCAGGCAATCAAACGGCTGTTTCCGATGCTATCAACGGCACCAATTTTAATCCGACGGGCTTCACTTCTATTGCGGGCGGCGTACTGGTTGCACAAAACGACATGATTGCGAGTCCGCGCACGACATTGCCGGCTCTGCTGAATAAAGCCATTGTCGTCCTGACCGACGGGATTGACAATACTCCATACACTAATCCGGCTGACGGGATAACATATTCACTGGCAGGCGGCAACGGCACGACCCAGCTTCCGGCTTTTGCCGATATAAGGCTTTATGCGATCGGCTTCGGTCGAAATGAAGATATAGATATAGGTCAACTAAGTCTTCTGGCGCAGGCAACCGGCGGCGATTTCTTAACTGTTCAAAACTTTAGCGGCGAAGATTTTTTTGGACTGGAGAAACATTTCACGCAGATTTACATGGACAGCGTTGATTTGGCGACCATCAGAGATCCGGTTTTTATTATTCAACCGGGCGACACTCACATCAATGAATTTGATGTTCTCAGAGGAGATACCAGTGTGATGGTTGTTATTTATGATCGGGACGGCATTCGGCTTCCATTCTATCTGGAAGCTCCAAACGGCGAAATGATTGATATAACTTTTATTCCGAGTGGTTATCAAATTCGCTCCGGCATAACTCCTACCGCCCGCTTTATTGAGCTGCAAATGCCGCCGAATGAACCGGACAGATATGCCGGCAGGTGGAAATTGATTTTAAAGCACGATAATAGAGCCTGTGTTTTCAGCCGAAACTCTGCGGAAGATGACTTCGGTTTCGGGTTTCAACCAAAGAAATGTAGAGAATATGATAAAGCAATAATGTATGGCTTTGCCATCGGTGTTGGTTCCAATTTCCGAATGATGCCGTATGTTCAACCCGGAATAATAAAAACGGGTGAATCTATCCGGCTTACCGCCGATGTAACAGAGTTTGGCTTACCGGTTACAGGCTGTTTGGTTACTGTTGAAGTGCTTGCGCCTGATGGAACTGTTTCAAATCTGGTTTTATTTGATGACGGCAGTCATCAGGACGATGAAGCGAATGACGGTTACTACGGAAATTTATTTACTAATACCTTCGTCGGAGGCAGTTATCAATTTACATACCGAACGGAAGGAATAAGTAGAGATGGAGAATCGGTATTTAGAGAAGCTGTCCGTTCAAAGTATGTTGAGGGACGCGTGCCTATTGATCCCGAAGATAATCCCAATACAGGCGGCGGAGATGAAAAGTGTTGCCGCCAGACTTATACTTTGATAAGAATAATCATTGTTTTGCTGATGATTCTAATTCTTTTTTTAATTTATTTGATTGTGTATAGGTTTTAATTGTTGAAAATATTGACGGTTTCCCGAAATTTGGACAAACCGATTAGAATATGGAACGACGAAATCTGGTGAAAGGCTTTCTTTTCACCAGATTTCGTCATTCCAAAACTTTTTGCGGAATTTGTTTTCCGTCCAGAAGTTTTTGAAAAGCTCGATATTCGGTGATTGTTCTTTTTGTAAAACAATGCTGACGACATCGTAACGAAACCTGAAATTTTGCAAACTAAAAATCTTCCTGTAGATTCGCGCCGTTCGCGTTATTTGCCGCTGTTTTCGCAAATCAACTGCCGAAAGCGGCGCGGCAAATTCATCCGAACTGCGGGTTTTGACTTCGATAAAACACAAAATATTTTCATCGAGCGCGATCAAATCTATTTCGCCCGAAACGGCAACTCCGCGACGGTTTCTGCCAATCGGAACTTTAAAATTGGAACAAACCAGCCGCCAGCCCCGTCTAATTAAAAACCGCGCGGCTAAATCTTCGCCGATTTGACCGACACGGCTCGAATCGGAATCTTGCGAAAGATTTTGTTCAAAATTCAGTGTTATAATTTCGGACATTTTGCAGGAATAGTTTACCGATTTCCAATAATTTGGCAAAAGCATTTTTGCCCGAACCGGATTTTATGAAAAAAGCTTTGAAAATAATCGCAATTTTAATTGTTTTGGTTTTTGTTGTTATTCAATTTTTCCGACCCGATTTTACGAATCCGCCCGTTAATCAAGCCGAAACACTTCAGGCGGCAGTCGAAGTTCCCGAAAATGTGCAGGCGATTTTGAATCGTTCGTGCAGTGATTGCCATACGAACGAAACGAAATATCCGTGGTATTCGAAAATTCAGCCGTCGGCATGGTTTCTGGACGACCACATCAAAATGGGTCGCGGCGAATTGAATCTTTCGGTCTGGAAAACCTATGAACCGCAGCGGCAACGCCGTAAATTGTCGGAAATGTGCGATGAAGTCAAAGGCGGTTATATGCCTTTGCCGTCGTATTTGTGGATTCATTGGAACGCAAAATTGTCTGAGGCTGAGATAAAAACGCTCTGCGATTGGACTGAAACAGGAAGCGCGAAAATTGTCGAGACAAAATAAAATTTCCGGCAACCCGAAATCTATTTGTGCCATCAAAGAGCGCGACAGTTTCCCCCGATCCGAATTTTAGAACAGAAAATTATAAAAATATGACTTGGAAATCAATATTTTCAGGAATCGTTCTTTTTGCGGTTCTTGGTGTGTTTTTGTTTGCGTCGGTTTCGGTTTCGGCACAGCGGGTCAAGATCAGAAAAAGCGCGACGGGCAGAGTTTCCTCGAATCAGGAAACGCGGGGAAACTCGTCGAACGGCGAATTTCAGATTCATTATCTGGTCAACAACGAACGCCGCAAAAAAGGTTTGGGCGATTTGTATTGGGACGACGAGCTGGCAAAAGTGGCACGCGCATTTTCGCGGCAGATGGCGCGTGAATCTTTTTTCAGCCATTTTGATCGAAACGGTAAATCGGTCGTTGACCGCGCAAAAAGTTTCAATATCACGGGTTGGAGCAAAATCGGCGAAAATCTTTTTTTCTGCGAAGGTTACGATGCTTTCGATTCCTTAGCCGTGCGCGGCTGGATGAATTCTTCCGAGCATCGCCGAAATATTCTCGACCGCCAGTTTACGACGACCGGAATCGGTGTTGCACAGACGCGAGACGGTCGAATCTACATCACACAGGTTTTTATTAAAAGCTGAGAAAAAAAGGGGAAAAGGTTTAAAAGGGAAAAAGGGAAAAAGGGGAAAAGGGGAAAAGGGGAAAAGGGGAAAAGTTTCGACTATTGGATTTCAATAAAACTTTTCCCCTTTTTCCCTTTTAAACCTTAAATCTTTGTTAAAAAACAAACCGCAAAGCACCATTTTTCGTTTATAATGTCGAACGAGGAGGAAATTTCGTATGGAAATTCTGATTGATAATCCGCTGGCAACAATGTATGGACCTTATTTTCTGATATTTTTCGGTTTTGTCATTTTTTTTGCCATTATCATTTTGGCACTCGTCAAAACACAATTCGACAAAACGAATAATTTACCGATTCCCGCAATTCCGCCAAATATTGACCCTTACGAGATCGCATACCTGCGCGGCGGCACGAACGAAGTCGCGCGGTCGGTGGTTTTCAGCCTTCTGCAAAAGGGTTTTATCGAGATTGACAACATTGCCACTCCGGCTGTTGTCAAAAAAACATTTAATCAGCAAGATACAAGAAATTTGAATCCAATCGAGCAGTTGACGCTCGGCTGGCTCGGCTACTCGCGCGAACCGAAGGAATTTTTCGGCAAAACCGGTTTGGTCGAACAACTGAATGTTTACGGAAATTCTTATCAGGGACGGCTCGAACAACAGCAGATGCTGACAAGCGAAGAAGACCGCACGGCTTTAAATCCCGTGAAATGGACGGTTTATCTTTTAATTCTCGGTTTGGGCGGTTACAAAACACTTGCCGCAATCGCGCACGGCAATTACAACATAATTTTTCTGGTGATTCTAACGGTTGCCGGTTTGCTGATCGCCCGCACCGTGGCGAAAATGCCGCGAATTACAAAACTCGGCAAGATTTATCTCGAAAGACTGCAAACCGCTTTCGATAATCTAAAATACACATCGCAAGCCAATTACATTCAGTCGTTTCGAGCAAACAATGCGCCGCAGACGACATTTGCGGGCGTTGATCCGCTGCTCCTTTCGGTCGGGGTTTTCGGTTCGGGAATTCTGGCGGGAACGGTTTTCAGCGGTTATAATGATGCTTTCAAAAAAGCCCAACAGCAGTCGGCGGCAGGCGGAAGCTCGTGCGGTTCGGGTTGCGGAAGCTGTTCGGCGGGCGGTTCGAGCTGTAGTTCGGGCGATGGCGGCGGCGGAAGCTCGTGCGGCGGCGGATGCGGCGGATGCGGCGGCGGCGATTAAATGAACGAAACCGAAATACAAAACTTTTGGCAAGATTATCCGTGCGGCGAAGATTTTGTCGGCGGCGCGGAAAATTACCAAGCCGATTATGAAAGATTTTTTGAAAACTACGACAAATTTCGTTACGCGAAAGAGCCGCATATTCTGGAATGTCTGAAAAATATTGATTTCGAGGGCAAGCGAACGCTTGAAATCGGACTCGGGCAAGGCGCGGATGCCGAGCAGATTATCCGGCGCGGTGCAGACTGGTTCGGGCTTGATCTGACGCACGAATCAACAAAACGTGTGCAGGTCAGATTGAATCTGCGAAAGCTGAAAACGGGCGGAATCATCAACGGAAGCGCGGTTGCAATGCCCTTTGCCGATAAAAGTTTCGACATCGTTTTCAGTCACGGCGTTCTGCATCACATTCCCGAAATCAAAACTGCCCAAAAGGAAATTCACCGCGTTTTAAAACCCGACGGCGAGCTGATCGTTATGCTTTACGCGAAAAATTCATTGAATTATCGTTTATCAATTTCGTTTGTGCGGCGTTTGGGTTTGATCGGAATGTATCTTATAAAACCGAACGCGAACGGGCTGGTCGGACAGCATATTAAAAACGCCAAAGAGAAAGGTTTGTGGAATTATTTAAAGATGGATAATTTCATTCACCGCAACACCGACGGCGCGCTTAATCCGTATTCAAAGGTTTACGATCAGCGCGAGGTCGAGCGGGATTTTCCAAATTTCAAAATCACGAAAAGCTACAAAAGATTTATGCACGCGCCGCCGTTGCCGGTAACAAAACTGCCGTTTGAAAAGTCGCTCGGCTGGCATCTTTGGGTTCATCTTAAACCTAAAATTTAACGCAAAGCCGCAAAGATTTTAAAATTTCAACACTTTGTGCTTCTGCGTTATGTCAAATCTTAAATATGAATTTAGAAAAGCTCGCAAAATTAGGAATCGGCATCGGTTTTCGTGAGCGGTTTCGGGCGGATATTTTTTTGAATCAAGACCTAATTGATTTTCTCGAAATAACAACCGACCATTATCTCGACGCAAACCCGCAAAAAAAAGATGAATTAAAACTGCTCAAAGCGCATTTTCCGCTGATTTCGCATTCGCTGGAATTATCTTTGGGAAGTGCGGAAGGAATTGACGAAGAATATCTCGAAAAGGTCGCCGAACTGGTCGAATTTGTAAATCCTCAGTGGTTTTCAGATCATATTTGCTTTACAAAATCGGGCGGCGTGAAGATCGGACATCTCGCGCCGGTGCCTTATACAAAGGAAGCGATAAAGGTTTTCGTCCGAAATATTTCAAAAGTAAAACAACGCGTCAAAACGCCTTTGATTTTGGAAAACATCACGTATCTTGTAAATTTTCCGTCGTCGGAAATGTCCGAAGCCGCGTTTATTAAAACGATTTTGGATGAAACCGATTGCGGTTTGTTGCTTGATGTCACGAATCTTTATATAAATTCCCGAAATTTCGGGTTTGATTGGCGAAAGTTTCTCGACGAAATTCCGCTCGAACGCGTCGTTCAGCTTCATTTCGTCGGCTCGCATAAACACGGCAAACGCCTGATTGACGCGCATGCCAACAAGACTGAAGCGGAAATCTGGAATGTTTTTGCGGAAGTCGCCAAACGATGCGACATAAAAGGCGCGATTCTCGAACGCGACGAGAATTTTCCGCCGTTCACCGAGATTCTGGAAGAAATAAAAACCGCGCATTGTTTGATGAAAAATGCGAACATTGGTGAATTTTCTGCCGTATGAATATTTACGATTTGAAAGCAATGAAAAATCCGAAATCCGAAATCCGAAATCCAAAATCAAGCTATGTTTTGTCCAAATTGCGGCGCAAATAACACAACTGAACAAAATTTCTGCCGTTCCTGCGGGTTGAATCTCGAAGACACGGCAAAATCGCTGCTTTTGCAGATTCCGTCTGCCGAAACGGCAAATTTACTGCGGCGTGAACAGATGTTGGAAAAATTCGGTTCGATTGTGTGGAGCGGTTTCGGCATAGTTTTGCTGATCGCCGTCGGCGTAATAATTTACGCGATAATTACCGGAATGATTTTGTCCGGTAAAAATCCTTTTGTCGGAGTTTTGCTGACAGCATTTATCGTTTTTGCGACGCTGACTCTGGCATATGTCGTTTTTAACGAAGATTTGAAAGAGAAAAAGCAGAAGCTGAAATTGCAGTCGCAGAATGGACTTGCCGAACCGAAAACGACCGGCAAACTTCTCGAAGAAAAGCCTTTTGAACCCGTTCCGAGCGTCGTCGAAAACTCGACCGAACTGCTTTTAACCAACAACAAAACGCGAAAATTTGATTGATTTATGCGATTTTATAATTTCGCCCCGGCTGTTAGAATAAACTCATATTTTAGGGAGGAATAATTTTTTAATGGCAGATATTACTTTAAGACAGGCAACCGCGGTTGTCCGCGCGGCGCAGAAAAAAGCCGAAGAAATGGGCGTGAAAATGAATATCGCGGTCGTTGACGCGGGCGCAAACCTGAAAGCGTTTGTGCGGTTGGACGGCGCGTGGCTCGGAAGCGTTGATATTTCGATCAAAAAAGCGAAAACGGCGCGGTTTTTCGATATGCCGACGGGCGAAATCGGCAAACTTTCACAACCCGGCGGTTCGCTTTTTAATATCGAACATTCAAACAACGGGTTGATCACGTTTCCGGGCGGAATTCCTTTGAAAAACCGGCGCGGCGAAATCATCGGCGCAATCGGCGTTTCGGGAAGCACAGTCGAAAACGATCACGCCGTCGCCGAAGCCGGAGTCGCGGCAATTGCCTGATAATTGTCGAGGAGTTCGTTAAAAGAGTTGGCTTATAAACCAACCCCTTTTTTTATAAAATCGCAGGGTTTTCTCATAAAAATAAATTGCCTCCAACTTTAGTTGGAGGTTAGTTGAATCAAAAGCGCAGGCTTGAGCCGAATTTCTGATAAAAATAAAAATCCGGTTGGCTTCAGCCCGATTTGTGCTAAAGCAAAAAGGATGATTAATAAATTTTTATATTCGGCTCAAGCCGTGTTTTCGGAATTCAAGCAAACCTCCAACTAAAGTTGGAGGCAATTTATAAAACCCGCAATTCCGATGAAATAATTTTTATGAGAAAACCTGTATAAAATCGAATGAGTTTGCAGAAACAGCAGAATCTTCTGGCAAAACTTTACACCGATGCGGAATTTCGCCGCGCTTTTTTGTCCGAACCCGCAAAAATCGGCGCGGAAAATGATTTGAGCGAATCGGAAATTGCCGAAATCGCCGATATAATGCCCGAAGAATTGAACTTTTTCGCCGAATCGCTTTTTTGGAAACGTCTGCGCGAAGTCGAAAAGTTTTTGCCCTTTACGAAAAAGGCTTTAGGCGAAGATTTTACAAATAATTTCCGTGAGTTTTCCCGATTTTTCAATCCGCAAACTATCAAAAAGCATTTTGAAGACGCACTCGGATTTGCGGAATTTCTGCAAAAAAAGCCGATTGAACCTGTGTGGGCGAAAGATTTGGCAAAATTCGAGCGTTTGCGTTTGATTTTCAATTCCGGCGCAAAGAAAATAGTTTTCGCCCGCTTCAATTTCGACATTCGGAAAATTATCGAAAACATTTCGCGGAATGATTTTGATCTTCAAAACGATTTTCCCCGAAAAAAAACTTATGCTTTATGGATAAAATCAGGCATTAGATCGAAACTTTTTATCCGCTAAGTCACGAATCCGCCGCGCTTCCCTAACAAAAATTCAGAGTTCAAACTTCAGTTTGCCAACCGCTGCGCTTCGCCGGCGGAAACACGCTGAAGCGTGGACTCTGAACGGAAAGCAAAATCGCTTGTAACATTTGCTCAGGTGCTTAATTGACAAATTCGGTTTCCGTTCCCGATCTTTCGGTGTTTTCAAACAGCTTCCAAGGATTTTTTTGCACAGTTTTTGAATAAAAAAGCGTAACTTCAGAGTCAAAACACGCGATTTCAGAGTCTGAAAAGACTATTTCAGATTCAGAAAAGACGATTTCAGGGTCTGAAAATGTATTATCTGAAACAATTCGCGGCTTAAACGGCTTTGCCTTTTTCATTTTGATTTATAAAATGGAGTTTATGGCGTTACTCAAAATAGTTCATTATCCCGAACCCGTTCTGCTCACAATCGGGAAACCCGTCGGCGAGGACGAATTTAACGATGAATTGCGAAAGCTCGTCGAAGATATGTTTGAAACGATGTATGACGCGCAGGGTGTCGGGCTTGCCGCGCCGCAGGTTGGCATTTCAAAACGTCTTTTCGTGATGGACGTGCCGATTGATGAAGAAAGATCGAACAAGATCGCGCTCATCAATCCCGAAATCATCGTGCAGGAAGGCGAACAGGTCGGCGACGAAGGCTGTCTGTCTTTTCCCGGAATTTACACGACCGTCAAGCGCGAAGTCCGCACGGTCGTGCGTTACAAAGACGTTTTCGGCAAACAGCAGGAACTCGACTGCACGGATTTGTCGGCGCGCTGCGTGCTGCACGAAACCGATCATTGCGACGGCATCGTTTTTCTTGACCGGATGAGCATTTTGAAACGCGAACTGGCAAAGCGAAAGATCAAACGATTAAAAAAAACCGGAAACTGGGATTGATAAAAAGTCCAGAGTCCAAAGTCGGGAGTCCGGAGTCAAATTATTTTAACTCTCGACTCCCGACTTTGGACTCTGGACTAATCTGTTGTAGGATAAATTCACAAAATTAAAAAGAGTGCCTTGAACGAAATTCGCTCGTGTTTTTCAGAATCATCTTGCCTGTTGCCGTCTGAAAACGCGAAAGCGGACAATTTTCAAACAGGAGAAAAATTTTTATGGCAGAAAATAAATCCGTTTTGTTCCGGTGCGCGTTTTTAAGTTTGGTGATGTTTGCCGCAAGTTTCGCGGTTTCGGCGCAGTCAACTATCTTCAATGTTCCTTCGACCGACGTGATGGGCGAAGACCGTTTTTACATCGAAGGCGATTTTATCGCGCATTTGGATAAATTCAGCAAGGGCGGTTTTCAGTCCTTCGGGTATCGAACGGTTTACGGCGTGCGAAAAAAACTCGAAGTCGGCGTGAACTTTTTCTATACGCGCAACGGTTTAACTTCGCCGAAAGAACTGCAGTTTAATACCAAATATAAAGTTTACGAAAAGGAAAAATACGGCTTCGCGGTTTCATCGGGAGCGCAGTTTTTCGTGCCTTTGAACCGTTCGGCGGGACGGCGAACTTTCGGAATGTTTTATTCAAACGCCAGCAAAACCATCAAACCGACGAAAGAAACCCGCGTGACGGGCGGATTTTACACCGTTTTCGGCGCAGACAGAAATTTCGGGACAAAAAACGGCGCGATGGTCGGAATCGAACAGCCTTTAATTCGCAAACTGACGTTCACCGCCGATTGGTATAGCGGCAAAAACCGCTTCGGCTATTCGAGCGCGGGTTTGAGCTATTCGTTCGCCAAACGACAATTCTTTCAGGTCGGCTACAACTTCGGAAATTCGGGACGCGGCAACAATGCGCTTTCGGCTTTTTACGGCTTTACTTATTAAAAGATAAAGACGCTGAAAAATTTAATTTTTCAGCGTCTTTATCTTTATAAATCTGGACACTTTTAATTTTCGGGACCGGTTTGGGTACAAGGAACGTCATTAATTCCGGGTGTATTTGCAAACGCTCCCTCACAACAATTTTGTAATGCGGTTGCGTAAGCCGTATCACTGCAATTCGCCGGTTTTGCAGAACCTTCACAGGTGAATCTGCAAATTGCGGCACAACTAATCGAACATCCGAAAACATTTGTAGTAAAACCAAAAGCCGAAAACATCACAAAAAACGCAACTAATATTTTAGTTTTCATATTATTGAACTCCGTAATTTTTATTTGCCCATAGACTTCCGTCTTTAAAGTTTACAACTACTCTGACAACAACCTGAGACTTATCTTTTACCGAAAGCCAAAACTTAGGATTTTTGGCAGGATTATCTTCTACTCTGACAAAATTTTCAGGGTAAATCGTGAATTTATCGCCGGGTGCGATAGACTGCTCACGGATATAAAGTCCGCGGTTTGTTTTTGCTTCTTTGTCATTAATGATTAACGTAACACCGACAATTACTTTGTCAGATACATTTTGAAAAGCAACTTCAGGCACGGACACAACTTCTTGAAGTAGTGTTGCTTCGGAAGTAAGCGTTTGATATTGATCGCCGGAAATCGTTTTAACTCTGGCATCAAGAATTTTCAGCGGGGCATCTTCGTCTTGTTCTATACCGAGCGAAAAATCTTCCTGACTCACCAACTCCGCTTTTGTAATATCTTGGTTTACGCTGAGGGAGCCGGATGATTTAGCATTTTTTACTGAATTTGCCACAACTACGCCGACAGGTATCAAAACAACAATACCGATAACTAACATTAGCAATCTGAATCTTGTTGAATTCAGACTATTTCTAAACCATTTATTCATACTAATCTCTCCTTAAATTTAAATTTGTCGGCTCTTGGGAGTTTGGCTTGCGGCGTGTGTTTTCCTTATTACGACTTGCCTAAAATCTTTTGTATTTTTATCATCAATAAAAGAGTCAGGAATTTTGTTGGGAACACAGTCAAATAAATCAAACCCGAAAGAGTTACGGGCATTGTAAAAAAAAAAACTGAAATAGTCAACAAAAAATATTAATGGTTATGCAAACACAAAAAAGTTTAGACGAATTTAGAAACGAGCCGTTCGTGGATTATTCGGTAGCGGAAAATGCCGACGCGATGCGGGCGGCGATTGAAGAGGTCAGAACCGAACTCGGGCGCGAATATCCGCTCGTGATTAACGGCGAACGCATTACGACTGAGAAAAGTTTTGAAAGCATCAATCCGGCGGAAAAATCGCAGGTTGTCGGAATTTTTTCCGATGCCGATGCCGACGCGCAGAATTTGACCGAACAGGCGATTGACGCGGCGACGAATGCTTTTCAACTTTGGAAACAGGTTTCGCCTGCCGACCGCGCCGAATATCTTTTCAAAGCGGCGGCGATTATCCGCGATAGAAAACATTATTATTCGGCGTGGATGGTTTTTGAAACCGGCAAAACGTGGGCGGAAGCCGACGGCGACACGGCGGAAGCG
This sequence comes from Pyrinomonadaceae bacterium, assembly GCA_022843305.1. Lineage (GTDB taxonomy): Bacteria > Acidobacteriota > Blastocatellia > Pyrinomonadales > Pyrinomonadaceae > JAFDVJ01. Next base: position 15,187 of record JALHNX010000040.1, read on the forward strand.
ATTGATTTTCTCGAATTTTACGGGCGCGAAATGCTCAATTGGGCGGGACATCTGCCGGTTACGCCTTCGCCGTATCCCGAAAATAATACGTTCGAATACATTCCGCTCGGAGTCGGCGCAATCATTCCGCCGTGGAATTTTCCGCTTGCGATTATGGCGGGAATGACGATGGCAGCAGTTGTTTGCGGAAACACGACGGTTCTGAAACCTTCGCCCGACGCGCCGACAATCGCTTATAAATTTATGGAAGTTCTCGAAGAAGCCGGACTTCCCGCCGGAGTCGTGAATTTCGTTCCGGGTTCGGGAACGGCGGTCGGCGAGCATCTGGTCGCTTCGCCGAAGATTCGTTTTATTTCGTTCACGGGTTCAAAAACCGTCGGCTTGCATATCTATGAAGAAGCCGCGAAAACGCGTCCGGGACAAAAATGGATGAAACGCGTCGTCGCCGAAATGGGCGGCAAAGACGCGATCATTGTTTGCGACGATGCGGATTTGGATTCTGCCGCCGAAGGCGTTGTGCAAGCGGCGTTCGGTTTTCAGGGGCAGAAATGTTCGGCGTGTTCGCGCCTGATCGTGGACGAAAAAGTTCACGACGAGCTGATGGAAAAAATCGTCGCGTTGACCAATCAAATCAAAGTCGGATTGCCGACCGACGGCGATACGCAGATGACGGCGGTCATCAACCAAAAATCTTTCGACAAAGCGACTTCGATGATAAACAAGGGAATCGAGGAAGGCGGCAAGGTTCTGACGGGCGGCGGCGGCGACAGCGCGAACGGTTTTTATGTCGAACCGACGATCATTGATGATGTCGCACCCGGCGCGACCATCGAACAGGAAGAAATTTTCGCGCCTGTTCTCGCCGTTATCAAAGCCAAAGATTACGACCACGCTTTGGAAATTGCGAACGGCACGGATTACGGTCTGACCGGCGCGGTTTATTCGACGACGCAGGCGAATCTCGACCGCGCGCGGCGCGATTTTCACGTCGGAAATCTGTATCTGAACCGCAAATGCACGGGCGCGCTCGTCGGCGTTCACCCGTTCGGCGGCTTTAATATGTCGGGAACGGATTCAAAAGCCGGCGGACGCGAATATCTTTTGCAGTTTATGCAGGGAAAATCCATCGCGCAGAAAAATTAAATAAATCTTACGGGCATTATTAAGAAAATTACGCTTTTTGCTCATTGGACTGTCAACTTTTTGCCATAATGGTTTATAGTTTCATTGCGCAAAATGCGTTTTTTTTGACTAAATATCGAACAATATGAAAATAAATAAATTTGTGAAAACCTTTTTGTGTTTGGTGATTGTAATGTCAATGGTTTCGCCGCTGGTTGCCCAGCGCGGTCGGAAACCGATAATTTTTGCGGTTATCAACGACGGAAAATGGTTCGAGCCGATTGCTTACGTCGAAAAAGGGAAGTTGACCGCGCCGGTTGGCGGCGATGCCGATCAAAAGGATATTTTGTTATTTAACAAAACCTATTACAAGCCGAAATCAACCTATCGTTTGATTTTCGGCGGCGCAAATGCCGGCACGGCGACCGTTATCAGTTCCGATGCAAAATCCGAATGCGCGAAAAATATGGCGCAGGTTTCCGTGGCTTCGACAAAAACCAAGCTCGGCGGTTTTGTCATGGGACTGGCGACCGACGCGGTAATGAAAAATGTCGGCTCGGGTGTGCGCCGCCGACCGTCGGTTGCCGAACGCACGGAAATCGAATCGCTCGTCCGCGCCGAATTTGCAAATCAGAAGGTTTCCGAAACAGCGACAAAAAATCTTCGTTATCATAATCTGACCGCGCTCGACGTGGATAAAGATAAAAATGCGGATTTCGTCGGTTCATATTGGGTTGAAACAGGCACAACCGAACGCGCTTTGTTGTTTTTCATCGCCGAAAAAAATTCTGCCGGAAAATACGAGTTCGGTTACAGCGAATTCAGGACGATCAAACAGGAAGAAGTGATGAGCGGCGATATAAAAAGTCTTGACGAAGGCATTTATCATGAGCTTTTGCTCGATGTTTTAGATTACGATCAGGATGGCACAAGCGAGATTTTTACTTACGTGCAATCGTTTGAAGGCGCGGGCTTTAACGCCTATAAACGCGAAAAAGGCAAATGGACGAAATCTTTTGAAGGCTCGAATTATCACTGCGGTTATTAAACGGCAATTTTGAAAATCCCAAAGCAACGGGCGAAAGTTTTGCGCTTTCGCCTTTTTTCTTTATGATAGATGTTTTGTTTTTGATATGAAAATCGTTTTTATGGGAACTCCGCCGGCGGCGGTTCCGAGTCTGGAAAAAATTTTGCAGGACGGACACGAAATTGTCGCGGTCTATACTCAGCCCGACCGACCTTCGGGACGCGGAAATAAGTTGACCGCGCCGCCGGTCAAGGAATTTGCTTTGCAAAATGATCTGCCGGTTTTTCAGCCGACGCGGATTAAAACGCCGGAAGCTTTAGAACTTTTCAAATCTCACGCGGCTGAGGTCGCGGTCGTCGTCGCTTACGGGCGAATTTTGCCGGCGACGTTTCTCGAAGCGTTTCCGAAAGGCGCGATCAACGTGCATTTTTCGCTGCTGCCGAAATATCGCGGCGCGGCTCCCGTTAATTGGGCGATTGTGAACGGCGAATCGAAAACGGGCGTAACGACGATGCAGATGGACGCGGGACTCGATACGGGCAATATTTTACTGCAAACGGACACGGAAATCGGGGCGGAAGAAAATTCTGTCGAATTGATGCAAAGATTGTCGTCGGTCGGCGCGGCTTTGTTGTCCGAAACATTAAAACATTTAGACAAATTGGCGCAAATTCCGCAAAATCACGAAGCGGCGACACTTGCGCCGATTATGAAAAAGGAAGACGGCGCGATTGATTGGAAGATGAACGCAACTGAAATCGTCAATCGGGTGCGCGGTTTTCAGCCGTTTCCGACGAGTTTTACGAAATATCAGGACAAAAAACTGACGATTTGGAAAGCAGGGGAATGTCAGATTTCAGATTTCAGATTTCAGATTTCAGGAGAAATTCTCGAAGCAAAAGGCGACAAACTTTTTGTCGGTTGCGGAAATCAAACGGTTTTGCGAATCGAAGAATTACAGCTCGAAGGCAAACGCCGAATGACGACGCGCGATTTTCTAAACGGAATAAAATTGCAGCTTGGCGAAAAATTAGGTTAAAAATAGAAGTTCAAATGGTGGAAGAAGTTTATCAAATCATTACCTTTTACGAATTCAAACGGCTCGAAAATCTGACGGAAATAAAAACCGTGTTGAAATCCGCGATGGACGAATTTTCGATCAAAGGAACGATCATAATTGCTGAAGAAGGTTTTAATTCGACCGTTTCAGGTTTGCCCGAAGACATTGAAAAATTTATTAAGATACTCGAAAATGTTTTTGAGACAAAATTAACTTATAAATCTTCATTTCACGTCGAACGCCCTTTTTTAAAGGCGAAAGTCAGAATAAAAAACGAAATCGTGTCGCTTCGGAAAAAAGTGGAGATTGAGAAGGGAATCGGAACGCACGCCAAATCTGCCGATTGGAACAAAATTATTTCCGACGAAAACACGATAATTTTAGATACGCGCAACGATTACGAAGTCGAACTCGGAACATTTAAGGGCGCGATCAACCCGAATATCGAAAAATTCAGCGATTTGCCGAAATTCGTCGCCGAAAATCTTAATGCCGAAAAACATAAAAGAGTCGCAATGTTTTGTACGGGCGGAATTCGTTGCGAAAAATTCGCGCCTTTGATGAAGGAAATGGGTTTTGAGGAAGTTTTTCAGCTTGAAGGCGGCATATTGAAATACCTCGAAGAAACGCCCGAAAACGAATCGCTTTGGGAAGGCGAATGTTTTGTTTTTGACGACCGAATCGCGGTAGATAAAAATTTACAAGGCGGAAAAACCGAAGATATGCGCCCGCTGACGATCAATCCGCCGCAGAAAAAATGAAAATATCACCATCGAGAATCGCCACCTTCGAAATCCTCTCTAAAATCGAAACCGAAAAATCCTTCTCGTCGGTTCTGTTGCCCATTTATGAAGAAAAACTCGAGGCAAAAGACCGCGGACTTTGCCACGAACTGACGCTCGGAACATTGAGAAAACAGATTTACCTCGACCGTGTGATTGAAAAACTGACGAACGGTAAAAAAATTGATTCGGCGATAAAAATTATCCTCCGAATCGCGCTTTACCAATTGATTTTCCTCGACAAAATTCCGGCGCACGCGGCGATCAACGATGCCGTAAATTTGACACAAAAAGCAAAAAAGAAATCGGCGAAAGGATTTGTCAATGCGGTTTTGCGAAGATTTACGCGGGAAAATATCGAGCTTGAATTTTCCGGCGAAATCGAAAAATTAGCGGTCGAAACTTCGCATCCGCAATGGCTCGTCGAAAAATGGATTGCGGATTTCGGTTTTGAAGAAACCGCGACATTAGCCGCCGCGAATAACGAAACGCCGAAACCCGGTTTTCGCTTGACGGCAAAAACGACCGACGCGGTAAAAGATGCGTTGGAAAATAAAAACATCAAAAACGAAAAGGCTTTTTTGCGGGAACTGGCTGAAAACGGCAAGATTTATTTTCAGGACGAAGGCTCGCAGATCGTCGGAAATGCTGTTCAATTAAAGGAAAACGAAAGTTTTCTCGACATTTGCGCCGCGCCCGGAAGCAAGGCGACTTTGGTCGCAAGTAAAAAGGAAAAAGGAAAAAGGAAAAACTTAATTGTCGCCGGCGATTTCTATTGGCAAAGGGTGAAACATTTGCAGGAAAATTGTCGGAATCAAGGCGTTGGTTTTGTCAATATTGTGCAGTATGACGCGGAAAATGCTTTGCCTTTCGCAGATGAAAGTTTCGATGTGATTTTATTGGACGCGCCGTGTTCGGGAACGGGAACGATTCGCCATAATCCCGAAATCCGCTATTTTTTGCAGAAAAAAGATTTTGCCGAATTATCCGGCAAACAACTCAAAATCCTGTGCCGCGCATCAAAGCAAGTCAAGCGCGGCGGACGAATAATTTATTCAACCTGTTCATTGGAAAAAGAGGAAAACGAAGAAGTTGTCGGCAAATTTTTGGATGAAAACAAAGATTTTCGCCCGATTAATCCGCAGGTTGACGAGGTGTTTTTGACCCGCCAAGGCTTTGCGCGAACCTTTCCGCAAAGGGATAAAATGGACGGATTTTTTATTGCCGTGTTTGAAAAGATGTAGTTTTCTGGTAAGGTTTTAAGAGTCTTTATCCGTTCATTTCATTCAATAAAAAATGTCAGACTTCAAGTTTTGATTTTGGGAGTTTTACAAAATAGTGAGTTTTATCAGTAAAATCGGTTCGGCGTTAGGAAAATTGCTGATTGTCGCAACTTTGGCGGCGGCATTTTTATTCGGTATGACGTATGTCGTTTACCGTTCGCTGCAAGGTTCGGAAATTACCGTTCCCGAAATTGTCGGTAAAAATTTCTCCGACAGCGAAAGGGAACTCGAAGCCCTCGGCTTGCGAATCAAAAGACGCGCCGACCGTTACAGCGAAGAATTGCCGAACACGGTTTTGGAACAGCTTCCGAAACCCGGCGATACGGTCAAAACGGGTCAGTTAATTTTGGTCGTCACGAGCAAATCGAATCCTGAGGGCGACGAAAAACCGACGACGATTAAAAAAGGCAACGTGCCGGTCGAGGACGATTCGGATAAAATCGAGGAATTGATTTCCGATAAACCGAAAAAGAAAACGAATTCAAACGCCAATACAAACAAGAAAAAGGCTTCGACCAGCCGCGACGTGTTAAAAGAGAATTCGAATTTGAATTCAGATTCTTCAAACAATAATAAATCTTCGTCGGATTCAAAAGACAATTCGACCAAAGATAAAAAAGACGGCGCGACACCGCCCGCAAAAACGCCCAATCCGGCTGGAACTCCGAAGCCGTCAGCAGCTAAAACTCCGGTCACCGGCGGAGAAACGCGTCCGCGCCGAAATCCGTAAAGCGGCGCAGAGGGCAACCGAAATATTTTTTTGTGCAACCAAGTAAAGGTTATAAAGTTAAAAAAGGCAAAAGTAATAAAGCAAAATATTATTCGCTGTTTTGCATCAATCATAAATTTTGAAAATTGAAAATAATTTTATGTTTGAATTAGCTCCATCGCTATTATCGGCTGATTTTACGCGGCTGGCGGAAGAAATCCGCGCAGTCGAAAAGGGCGGCGCAACGATTTTGCACGTTGACGTGATGGACGGGCGGTTTGTTCCGAATATTACAATCGGTTTGCCGGTCGTCAAATCAATCCGCAAAATTACGGATTTAACGATTGATTGTCATCTGATGATCGTCGAACCCGGCACTTACGCGGTCGAATTTGTCAACGCGGGCGCAAATATGGTTTCGGTTCACGTCGAAGCGGACGTTCATCTACAAAGAACTTTGACGGCAATTCGTGAAGCGGGCGGGCAAGCGGGAATTGCGATCAATCCGGCAACGCCGCTGGTTTCGCTCGAAGAAGCCTTGCCGTTTGCCGATTTCGTTCTGCTGATGTCGGTCAATCCGGGTTTCGGCGGACAGAAATTTATTCACACATCGGTTGATAAATTGCGGCGGTTGCGGCGAATGATTGACGAACGCGGTTTGCCCACAAGAATCGAAATTGACGGCGGAATTGATGCCGGAAATATTCAAAAGATCGTTGAATCGGGCGCGGAAATCATCGTCGCCGGTTCGGCAGTTTTCGGTAAAGGAAATCCGACCGAAGCCGCCCGTGAAATGATTGAAGCGGCAACAGTTTGGGTCTAACGATTTGAGGTTTGGGATTTCGGATTTGGGATTTGTTCTCTTCGTGCATCTTTAAATTAATAAAGAGAAACGGGGAATTCATAGGTCAATAAATCCGAAATCCCAAATCCAAAATTGATTGAGGAATTATGTTTTTCAGAATAAATAAAGCAATAATTGTAACTTTAGTTTTAGTATTGAGTTTTCCGTTAGCGGCTTTGTCACAGACTAAGCCGGGTGATGGAACGCCTTTGCAGCGGCTTGAAGTAATGCGTTCGAAACTCGACACGATGCGTCGTTCACTGCAAAGCGCGATTTCGGTCATCAGGGACGAAAACAAAGACGACAAATCGAAAAAAGACGACAAAGACAAACTCGATACGCCGCTCGGACGGCTTCGCGGTCTGGAAAAGGAAACCTCCGGTTTGCAGTCCGATATAAACAGTCTTCGCGGAAAGGTTGACCGCTCGGAAAAATATGAAATGAGCGAAATTGACCAAGCCGAAGAAAGAGTCCGTGAACTCCAAGCCGGTGTTGACACCGCGCTTCAGGAAACTGCCGCGCTGCGCGCCAATCCGCAGTCAACCGTCGGGCAAACCCGTGAAAAGAAGAAAAAGAAAAAGTTTCTCGGCATTTTCGGCGGCGGCGGTAATGATGAGTATGAAGAGCTTATCGGCGAAGTTCAGCCCGGACGCGACCGCGAATTGTTCGTCGTGGCGACCCGCGAAGTTCGCAAAGGAAATTATGAAGTCGGACGACTTCTTTTTCAGACGATTGTTACGACCTATCCCGATTCGCTTTATTTACCGATGTCAAAACTTGCGGTTGCCGATTCATTTTATATCGAAGGCGGCACGAGTTCGCTGATTCAGGCGGCGGCGGGTTATCAGGAATGGCTGACATTTTTCCCGTCGCATCCGCTGGCTGACCGCGTTTTGCTGAAAATTGCCGAATCGGAAATGCGCCGCATCGGTCTGCCCGACCGCGAAATCGTCAACGCCCGCCGCGCCGAGCAAAAGCTCAAAGCCTTTATCCAAAACTATCCGAATTCAGGACTTCGCCCGCTGGTCGAACTGCGTTTGAAAGAAGTACAGGACAATCTCGGACTGCATAATCTTTACATCGGCAATTATTACTACACGCTTTCGGTTGACCAGAAAAAAGGCGGTTTGAAAGGCGCGCAGTCGCGTTATCGGGAAATTCTGGATAAATATCCGAGCTTCAGTTTTATGGACGAAGCACTTTATAAACTGGCTGTAACTTATCTCTTGGAAGAAGAAACCGATGAAGCGGCGCGCTATTTTCAGCAAATCGTCCGCGACTATCCGAACAGCCAATGGGTCGAAAAATCGAAGGAACAATTAGGCATCATCGGCGCGAAAATTCCCGATCCGAATCCCGAAAGAAATACGGTTCTGCCGCCCGAAAAACTTTCGTTCTTTGCCAATTTCAGAAATCAGCTGTTCGGTGTTTATCCGCTGACGATTGATAAAGACGGCGTTTTGATGACGCGTGATTTTGATAAATGCAAGTTCGAACTGATTGATAAAGTTATCGAAAATCTCGGCGAAGTCGTTGCGGCGGATGTTCCTAAAACCTTAACGGCGGTTGTCGTTCCGTGCGAACAACAAGCGAAAAAAACCGAAGACGTAAAGGAAAAAACGACCCAAAAATAGGCATATTTTTGTTATAGTTTTAGTTGATGAGTGAAATTTCCAACGAAAATCTGACAGAACTCGAAAAACGTTACCGGACAACCGTTTTGATAATTCTGGCACAGATTTTCGTTGTTTTGTTTTTAATTTCGGCTGCCTTTTTTTGGACTTTCAGAATTGAAACAAATCTTTCGGAACAAGATTATCTGACGCTTTGGGTCGGCGTTCTCTTTATCGCCCTCGGCGGTTTTATCTTGCGGCGGATGTTTTTCAACTGGGAACGTTTAAAAAACATTTCGCTTTTAAAAGGCATTTCGGGAGTTTTGCGGACTTTGCAGAGAAATTCAATTATTTTGAGCGTCTTTGCCTTGCTGGTTGGAATTATCGGATTTTTGATCTCGATCTTCACCGGAAACGATTTCGATTTATTGCGTGCCGGATCTGTCGCTTTGGTTGTTTTTTTGATAAATTTTCCGCGAAAGAAGGTTTGGAAAACGATCATCGAAAATCTTGGAAAAGTTTAAGAAGAGGTTTATAAATGAATTTGAAGTTTTTATCTGCACCGATTTTGGCGGTTTTAGCCGCTTCATCCCCGTTATTCGCGCAAAACGAAGGCGCACCGGCGACACCGCGACCGACACCGCCGCCGACCAGAGTTGTTACGCCAACGCCAACGCCGAAACTTTCGGAAAGTCTTTCCAAAAATCTTGAAAATATATCAAAAACCGAAGAAATATCGCGTGAACGCCGCGAACAGGCGTATGCCAAACTGCTTGAAGGACAGCGTTATATTTGGGCAATGAGCCGTCAGCGCGGACAAAGCAACTCAAGCACGGTGAGGCTTGCCAAACAAGCCCTGCAAAAAGCCGTCGAACTCAATCCGAATCTGGCTGAAGGTTACACGGCACTTGCCGAGCTGACGCTGACCACGCCGCCGAGCGATATGAATGAAGCGATTTCGCTGGCATCGTTAGCCGTCAAAATTGATAAAAACAATTTCGGAGGTCAACGGATTTTATCGCGTCTTTACACGATAAAAAGCGGGCTGAACGACGGAAATCTCGATGCCGCCAATACGCAGAAGGCAATAAGTGCGTGGAAGGAAATTGCCCGACTCGACCCGCGCAACGCCGAAGCCTGGGCATTTTTAAGCGAATTCTATAAACGCACCAATAAAACCGAGGAACGAATCACGGCACTGAAAAACTGGCAAAGTTCGGCAACTCCGCTGGAAACACGGTTTTATCGAACGGTTCTCGGAAGTCAGGAAAATTTATCGCCCGAAGGCGCGTCGGTCAAGCTCGGCGAGGCGTTGTATGATGCCGGACGGATTCAGGAATCAATCGAGATTTTAAACCAATCGGTTTCCGACGACCCTGAAAATCAGCAAACGGTCGAGCTTTTAGGAAAAGCACTCGAAAAGGCTGATCCGGCAACGGCGGCGACTGCGGTTCAAACGCTTCAACAGGCGATTTACGCGAATCCTGACAATATTTCGCTCGTGATGCTGCTGGCAAAAGTCCAATCGCGCTCGGGTAATTCAACCGAAGCGACGAAATTTATCAACGAAACGATCACGAAATTAGCTGAAAAAGATAAAGCCGCCGCCGCCAATTTGCAAGTTTCGCTCGGCGATATGTATAGCGAATCGAATCGTCCCGACGAAGCCGCCGCCGCGTATCAGAAAGCACTGACAATTGCCGGAATTGACCAGAATAATCTGGCAACCGACAACGAACGCGAATTTACAATCGCCGTTTTTGAGAAAATCGTCCGCGCATATAAATCGGCAAATCGCTTTAACGAAGCGAAGTCTGCGATTGATAAGTCGAGAACGATTTTGGGCGAAGAAGATTCATTCAGCGACCGCCAAATAATCGCGCTTTATCGTGAAAACGGCAAAAGACAAGAGGCATTGCAGGCATTAAAAGCGGCGCGTTTGCGGTTTCCTGACGATTACGGCTTTCTGCGTCAGGAAGCGACCGTTTTAGGCGAACTCGGAAAAGTTGACGAGGGCGTGGCGATCATCAGGTCGCTGATCGGCAAGAAACAGTCGGGCGTTTTGTCGCCGATGTATGACGATTTTACGAATTATTTGTTTATTTCGATGCTCTACAGCGATGCCAAACGCGGCAAGGAAGCGGTCGAAGCCGCCAATCAGGCGTTGGAAATTGCGGGCAGCGAAGATCGAAAACAGTTCGCAAAATTGACGCTTGCCACCGCCCAGCAAAATTCCGGCGATTTCAAAGGCGCGGAAACGACCTTGCGCGGAATTTTGGCAGAATCGCCAAACAATCCGATTGCCCAGAACAATCTCGGGTATTTTCTCGCCGAGCGCAACGAAAAACTCGACGAGGCGTTGCGCCTGATTCAGCAGGCTTTGAGAGCCGATCCGGATAATCCGTCTTATTTGGATAGTTTGGGCTGGGTTTATTTCAAACAGGGCAAGCTCGATCTGGCGGAAGAATATCTGAAAAAAGCTTTGAAATTCGATGCTACATCGGCGACGATTCACGAACATCTCGGCGACGTTTATCAAAAGCAGGGCAAATTGGAGCTTGCCAAAACCTCGTGGCAAAAAGCCTTGACGCTGGCTTCGGATTCCGAACAGATAAACGGTATCAAAGCGAAACTGAACAAAAAGACGGCAAAATAAATTTAAGACATTTATTTTCATAAAAAGGCGGATTTATTCCGCTTTTTTATTTTGGAAAACGTAAACGATTAAAAGTTTTTATTAATAGCAAAATTACCTGAATTTTGTTTATAAGAAAATCATTCGGACAGAATTTTTGTCCGAACCTTATCCGAAAAGGCAACTGCGGTCGTAAGACGGCAGACGCAAAGTTTCGGGTCTTTTGAGAAAGACCGTCGAAACTACCGAAGTGAGGTTTAATGAACTTAAAAACTTTCCTATCAAAATCAGTCATTTTTTCCGCGCTTATTTTTTGTGCTTTCTCCGCAAATCTGTTTGCTCAAACCGTTAGAGCCGAAAAAACGGGTTCGGTCGCCGCCTACGTCCGTGACAAAGACGAAGATGCGGGACTTGTCAGAAAACGCACCGTTGAATCGGCAACATTAAAAACAAAATCGCCGGTCAAACCTCCGGCAAGCGAGGTTTGGGGTTTTGAAAAACTCGCTTTTTCGCTGATCAATCAAAAGCGCACCGAAATCGGTTTGCCGGCTTTGGAGTGGAGCGACGAGGTCGCAAAAATAGCGCGGATTCATTCGGAAAATATGGTGAAATTCAATTTTTTCAGCCATCGCGGAATTGACGGAAAAACGGTTGACGGACGCGCCGATTCGCTCGGGGTTACGAAATGGACGCTGTTAGGCGAAAATATCGCCTACAATCGCGGATATGAAAATCCGATTGAAACGGCGGTCGAAAAATGGATGCTGTCGCCGACGCATCGTGAAAATCTGTTAAATAACCGCTGGAAAGAATCGGCAATCGGCATCGCCATAACCGACGACGGCACGTATTATTTCACGCAGGTTTTCATCAAACGAAAATAGTTTTTAAGGCAAAAGGCAAAAGGTAAAAGGTAAAACTCGATGAAAAGTTTTACCTTTTACCTTTTGCCTTTTGCCTTTCGCCTTTTTTATCCTAAATGAATGACGGATAAAAGTTTCACGCTGCCGAGCTTTGCCAAGATCAATTGGCTGCTGCGGATTTTAGGCAAGCGTGAAGACGGTTTTCACGAACTGTTTACGATTTTTCAAACAGTTTCGCTTTTTGATGAAATTACATTTGACGAAAGCGACGAACTAAATCTGACCTGCAATATCGAAAATATTCCGGTTGATGAAACGAATTTAATTGTCAAAGCCGCGATGCTTTTGAAAAACGAATTCGCCGTCGAAAAAGGCGCGAAAATTCATCTTGAAAAACGAATTCCCGCACCCGGCGGACTCGGCGGCGGATCATCAAATGCGGCGGTCAGTTTGCTTGGGCTGGCGATTCTTTGGAATTTGGATTTTGAATTTGAAAGACTGGTCGAAATCGGTGCGCGGCTCGGTTCGGACGTGCCGTTTTTCTTTTACGGCGGAACGGCACGCGGTTTGGGACGCGGAACGAAAATCGTTCATTTGCAAGATTTTAGCGAAAAATTCCTATTGATCGTAACCCCTGAAATTCACGTTTCGACCGCCGCAGCCTTTGCACGAATTAACGCCCCATACTTGACAAAAGAATCCTCAAAAAGTATTCTCAAAATTTGCCAAAATGAAGCCGATAACTTCAATTTGCGGCAAAATGATTTTGCAAACGATTTTGAAAAGAGCGTTTTCGAGTTCGAGCCTGAAGTCAGGCGTGTGAAAGAAAAACTTCTCGCATCGGGTGCAAAACAAGCAGTTTTAAGCGGAAGCGGCGCAAGCGTTTTCGCGGTTTTTGACAAAGAAGAAACACGGCAAGCGACATTAAAAGCCCTTGAAGAAGAAACAAACTGGCGAAAGTTTGCCGTAGCAACCGTTTCGCGCGATGAATATCGCGCCGCGCTTAAAAAGTGCGAAAGGTTGTTTCCGATTAGTTTCTGAAAATTTTTGCATTGGGGCGTAGCCAAGTGGTAAGGCACCGGTTTTTGGATCCGGCATTCGTAGGTTCGATTCCTCCCGCCCCAGCCATATTTTTTTTAATCGGAGCGAGTAATCTTTTTTGTTGATTACTCGTTTTTTATTGATTTTAGGGATGCGGTTTAAAACTGAAAATCCGAAATCCGAAATCTAAAATCCAAAATCGAAATGAGCGTAACAGGCAACATCAAAGTCTTTTCGGGCAACGCGCACCGGAAATTAGCCGAAGAAATCTGCCGTCATTTGAGCTGCGATTTAGGCAAAGTCAGCACGGACAGATTTTCCGACGGCGAATTTAATTTTCAGATCGGCGAAAATGTGCGCGGAACGGACGTTTTTATTATTCAGCCGACTTGTCCGCCAACCGACCGAAATCTGATGGAACTCCTTATTATGATTGACACTTTTGTCCGCGCATCGGCTGAGCGTGTGACGGCGGTGATTCCGTATTTCGGTTATGCGCGTTCGGATAAAAAAGACCGTCCGCGTGTTCCGATTGCGGCAAAACTGGTTTCAAATCTGATTACGACCGCCGGAGCGCATCGAATTTTGACAATTGATTTGCACGCTTCGCAAATTCAGGGATTTTTTGATATTCCGGTTGACCATTTATACGCCGCGCCGGTGATAGTCGAATATTTTCAAGCGAATCCGATTGAAAATATGATCGTCGTTTCGCCTGACACGGGCGGTGCGGAACGCGCCAGAGCTTACGCGAAAAGGTTGAATACGGGTTTAGCTTTGTGCGATAAACGGCGCGAAAAAGCCAATGTCGCCGATATTATGAACATCGTCGGCGATGTCGAAGGCAAAAATTGTTTGATAATTGATGATATGTGCGACACGGGCGGCACGATCTGCAAGGTTGCCGAGGCTTTGAAAAAAGCCGGTGCCGAAGACATCTACGCGTGTTTTTCACACGCGGTTTTGTCGGGCAATGCAATCAATAACATCGCCAATTCGCACATTAAAAAAATTATTGTTACCAATACGATTCCGCTTTGCGAAAAAGGCAAGGTTTTGCACGATGAAGGACGCATCGAAGTTTTAAGCGTCGGAATGCTTCTGGCAAGAGGAATCAAATCAATTCACGACGAAACCAGCGTTTCGTCATTGTTTATTTAGTCTGTTGTCCGTTGTCCGTTGTCCGTTGTTTTTTCAACTGACCACTGACCACTGACCACTGACCACTGATAAAAATTATGGCAGATAAAGTTGTAGTAAAAGCAGAAAAAAGGGAAGGTCGCGGCAAAAACGATTCGCGTCGTTTGCGTGTCGAGAATAAAATTCCCATATCAATTTACGGGGGCGGCGGCGAGTCGGTTGCGGCGGTTGTTGATTTAAAGGATTTGGCGGCGATTTTGCGAACCGATACGGGTGTTAATACCGTGTTTTCGCTCGATATTGCCGGAGTCGGCGCACACGACGTGATTTTTCAGGATCGTCAGATTGATGCCGTCAGAGGTCGTCTTTTGCACGCGGATTTACGCCGTATCGCAAAGGGCGAGAAGATGGAAATGACTGTTCCGCTTCATCTTGTCGGCGAAGCACCGGGACTTCAGGAAGAAGGCGCGGTTATCAATCAGCCGCTTCATGAAATCAAGGTTATTTGCGAACCGGCAAATGTTCCCGATGCGATTGATATTGATGTTTCAAACCTGAACGCGGGCGAATCAATTCACGTTTCGGATCTGAAAGTCGGAAAAGGAATCGAGATTCAGGAATCGCCTGAAACGGTTTTGGCGACAATTGCAATCGTTCGTGAAGAAGAACTCGAACCGCAAACCGAAGCAGCGGGTGAACCCGAAGTTGTCGGTGAAGAAACTGCTGAAGGTGAAACCGAATCGGAAAGCTAATTTTTTGCAGGAAAGCGGGTTTGAAATTTTAAAAGGTTATGGATGCGCTTTCTGAAAAAAAATGGCTGGTCGTCGGGCTTGGAAATCCGGGCTTGCGGTATGAAAAAACGCGCCACAATCTCGGCTTTATGCTGATTGACCGGCTGGCGCAGAAACTTCAAACGCAGGTCAAACGCGAAGAATGCCGCGCACTTGTCGGTCGCTGTCAGATTGAAAATCAAACGGTCGAACTCGTTAAACCGCAGACTTTTATGAATTTAAGCGGCGAAGCGGTGAGCTGTTTGGTCAAAAAATCTGACCGGAGCGTTGAAAAGATGATCGTGGTTTCGGACGATTTGGCTTTGCCGTTCGGCAAGATTCGTCTTCGTCCGAAAGGTTCGCACGGCGGGCAGAACGGTTTGCGATCAATCATTGATTGTTTGCGAACGCCGGATTTTATTCGCTTACGAATCGGAATTCAACCCGAACATCCAATCGGCAGCGCGAGCAGTTTTGTGTTGGAGAATTTTTCCAAAAGCGATCTGACGGAAGTTGAAAATATTTTAGAAACAAGTGCCGACGCGATTTTTGACATCATCAAAAACGGAGTCGAAAAAGCGATGGCACAATACAATTGATTTCGGATTGTGGATTTGGGATTTCGGATTGAAAAATAAATCCGAAATCCGAAATCCCAAATCCGAAATCGAACAGCCCTTCTTGCTTTATTGAAAGGTAAAGCTGGAAAGCCAAAAGGAGGAAAAGAAATTGGCAAATAGAATATATGAGGTGATGTTTATCGCGCAGCCGGAAACGACTGACGACGACATTGCGAAATTAAACGAAGCAATTACGAATTTAGTGGAAAAAGACGGCGGAACAGTTTCGGTCGTCGAAGGTTGGGGACGGCGCAGACTTGCTTACCCGATAAACAAGAAAACCGAAGGTTATTACGTTTTACTCGAAATCGCCGGTTCAGGGCAGGAAATTGCCGAACTCGAACGACGATTCAGAGTGAACGATATAATTATGCGTTATATGACCGTACGCGTTGACGAAGACCGCAAAGCGGCGGACAAAAAACGCACTAAACGCGAAAGCAAACGCCGCAGCAACCGCCTCGGCGGCGGTCAATCGGAATTCGGCGGAGCAAACGAAGCGAGAATGGCTGATGAGGCACAGGACGCATAGAAAAGGAGTTTAGAGAAAAATGGAAAGAGATAATGATTTTAACGAAAATGATTTGAATCTGGACGTTAGTATTGATTCGGAAATCGAAAAAATGCCGCGCCGTTTTCAACGCCGCCGTCCGCGTCAGCTGGTTCCCGATTATGTTGATTGGAAGGACGTTGATTATTTGCGACGCTTTATTCCCGAACGCGGAAAAATTCTGCCGCGCCGTATTTCAGGCGTGACGGCGAAAGACCAGCGGCGCATTTCAAAAGCGATCAAACGCGCGCGAACAATGGCTTTACTGCCGTTCGTCGCCGACTAAACTAAGGAGGATTTTTATAATGGCAAACACAACAATTCTTTTACGTGAAGATATTGAAACCTTGGGCGGACGCGGCGAAATCGTCAAAGTCAAATCGGGTTACGCGCGTAATTACCTTTTGCCGCAAGGTTTAGCGACCTTAGCGACGAAAGGGAACTTAAAGCAAATCGAACTCGAACGCGCCGCTTTATTGAAAAAAGCCGCCGTCGAAAAAGAAACCGCCGAACTGCAAGCCGGACAAATGGGCGATATTGCGCTTTCGTTTACCCGTAAAGCAGGCGAACAGGGACATCTTTTCGGTTCGGTTACTTCGATGGACATTGCCGAAGCCCTGAAATCCAAAGGTTACGAAATTGACCGTCGCAAAATCATTTTGAAAGACGCGATCAAGGAAACCGGCGATTACACCGTCGGCTTGAAACTTCACCGCGAAGTTACCCTGCAAATCCCGGTAACGGTTCGCGGCGAAGGCGAAGAAGCCGCTCCCGCGCCGGTTGAAGAAACAAAACCGGAAGCCGCCGTTGAAGAAAGCGAAAGCTAAAATAACGGTAAAATAAATCGGCAAACAAACTTTGGTTGTTTGCCGGTTTTGTAATAAAATCAAAGACTGCAAATTGGAAAAATTGCAGTCTTTTTTTATCCGAAAAAATCGAAAATCAGCAAAAAGAATCGGTATATTTTCTAAACTCCAAATAATAGGAAACCGACTTCAAAATTATGTATTCGGAAGCGACCCGCGAGCAATATTTAGAAAAACCTCTGCCAAGCAGCGCCGAAAGCGAGCGCGTCATTCTGGGCGCGATTCTGCTCGATAATCAGCTGATTTCGCAGGCAATCGAAAAGCTCGATGCCGACGATTTTTACTCACCGCTTCATCGCCGAATTTATAAAGCCATGACCGCGCTCTTTGAACGCGGCGAGCGAATTGACCCGATACTGATCGGCGAAGAACTCAAAAAGGACGGCTCGATTGATTCAATCGGCGGCGTTGCTTCGATCACGAATCTGACTTACGGCTTGCCGCATTTTTCCGACATTTTCGATTACGCCAAAGTCGTCAAAGATAAATCAATCGTGCGTAATCTCATCAAGGTTTGCAATCAAATTACGAGCGAGGCTTTGGCGGAAGAAGATGACGCGAAGGACGTTCTCGACCACGCCGAACAGATGATTTTCGCACTCGCTGATGAAAGAACGCGGCAAGGTTTCTCGCACATCCAGCCGATTGCCGAAACCGTCCTCGCCAAAGTTCAGGAATACGCCAAACGCGAAAGCCACGCGCTGACCGGACTTTCAACCGGATTCCGCGATCTGGACGAGAAAACTTCCGGTTTGCAAAAGACCGATTTGATTATCGTCGCCGCCAGACCATCGATGGGAAAAACCGCTCTATGTCTTACGCTTGCACAAAATGCGGCAATTATGGAGAAAGCCGTCGTCGCCGTTTTCTCGCTTGAAATGTCGAAAGAACAGCTCGTGATGCGTATGCTGTCGAGCGAGGCAAAGGTTGACGCGCATCGTTTTCGGACGGGTTATCTGACACGCGACGAATGGGGAAGATTGGCGGAAGCCATCGGGACGCTTTCGGAAGCGAAGATATTTATTGACGATACGCCGGGAATTTCCGTGCTTGAAATGCGCGCCAAATCGCGGCGGCTTTTTACCGAACAAAAGAAACTCGATTTGATAGTCGTTGATTATCTGCAATTGATGTCCGGCTCGAAACGCACCGAATCGCGCCAGCAGGAAGTTTCCCAGATTTCGCGTGAATTAAAATCTCTCGCAAAGGAATTACAAGTTCCGGTCGTCGCGCTTTCACAGCTTTCGCGCGCTCCCGAAGCCAGAAATCCGCCGCGCCCGATGATGTCGGATTTGAGAGAATCCGGCTCGATTGAGCAGGACGCCGACGTGGTGGCGTTTATTTATCGAGAGGATTATTATAAACCGACCGAGGAAAACGCGGGGATTGCCGAGCTTTTGATCTCAAAACAAAGAAACGGTCCGACGGGAACGGTAAAGTTGGCATTTTTGAAGGAATTTACGAGGTTTGAGAATTATTATGGAGATTACGATGGCGGAAGCAGTGAGTAAAG
>JALHNX010000041.1 GCA_022843305.1 Pyrinomonadaceae bacterium
AAAAGCGCGTTGTGATGCTCGACAAAAGGCTTCATTGAATCGGTCAATTCGCTGGTCGAAGGCGTTCCGTAATCGGTCAAAGGAACGCAGCCGAGCGTCAAAATAACTTCCGACAAAATCGGCGCGTCAATCGCCAAACCCGCAACCGCAAACGCAGTTCCGTGCGGCGGATGCGCGTGACAGACGGCTTTGATGTCGGGACGCATTTTGTAGATCAAAGTGTGCATCGCCAGTTCCGACGACGCTTTTTTATCGTTGAGCGGCTTGCCGTCCATGTCAGTAATTGCCAGACAATCTTCCGTCATCCGACCTTTGCAGGTCATCGTCGGCGTCGCCAGCACGCGGTTTTCGTCCAGCCGAATGCTGACATTACCGTCCGACGAAACAACATAGCTTCGCTCGTAAAGCAGTTTCCCGACTTCGATAATTAATTTTCGCGCGTTTGATTCGTCCATCAAAATTTAGTAAATCGTAAAAGTATATTCGACCGGCTTCGTCACCGAATAAGGCACGTTGCCGCGAGTTGCCGGTTTGAATTTAATTCCTTTTGCGGCATTAATCGCCTGTTCGGTCAAACCGTCGGACAAACCCGAAATCACACCGATTGTGCCGATTGTGCCGTCTGCTTTGAATATCACGCGCAGAAGGACTTTGCCCTGTACGGAATTTGCTCGCGCTTCATTTGTATAATTGGCGCGCGGTTTTGAGATAATTTTGATACCCGTTGCATTATCAAGTTGTTTTGCATCTGATTTTTTTACCGTTTCGCTATAACCATTACTGCGGTGGTTGCTTGCCCCCCAGCCATTGTTTTTTGAAGAAACAACTTTCGGCGCGGGTTTGGATTCTTTTTTAAAAATATTCGAAAAATTGATTCCGTAAAAAAATGCCGCCGCGAACAAACTAAGCGCGAACGCGATACCGAACGCTACAAATCTTTTATAAAAATCGTCAAAACTCATAAAACTATTTTTGATCTTGGGCTTCAAAACATTTTTCCCGGTGAAGTAAGTTTTTGTATTCAACTGAATCTTTCGAAGGATTATAAAAGTGCGGTTTGGGCTCAGCGGAATTGTTTTGTTTTCTCTTTTCGGCTTTCAAAGATTTTTTCTTATCTTCCGGCTTTTTCGCTTTTAATTTCGAATCTTCTTCCGCGACCGCCGGAACGGTTTTTTCTTTAGCCGTCAAACGTTCGTATTTCAGATTTTCGTCCAGCGGTACGCAGTTTTTATTTTCCGGCGGCGCTGAAATGACAATTGGTTTAACGCTCGGCGGCAATTGTCCAGCCGTACATTTTTTATTTGAAATAAACAATCCCGAAACCAAAACGCCGAGACCGAAAGTTAAACAAAAAACGACAACTCTTTTCCAAAATGTTTCACCACAGCACATTTTTTATTTCCTCCGCCAAAAACTAAACCACAGATTAACACAAACGAAGAAAATCTTCGACGGTTAATCTGTGGTCTGAAATTTTTGCCTTTATGATACGACAAACTTCAGTTTGTCGCTTTCGCCCTGCTCGATAAACGCAATCGGCAAAGTGCGTTCCGCGTTCGCCATCCTGTTTTAGCGCGATTTATACGGCACGGTTTTCATCGGCATAACCGGTTCGACCGGCGGCGGCGGTGTCATCGGGACTTCGACCGTTCCGAGAACCCAATCACGTCTTTCCATTTCCGCCATCCGGTTTTTCAGGCGAATATTTTCTTCGCGCAGACGCTTGTTTTCGCTCCGTATTTGGCGATCCATCTGACGATGGTTCTTGAATCCGTTGCGCTTAAAATTAAAATTCGGCGCGGCGACCGTCATAAAGAAACTGGCGATGAAAAGCCCGACGGTTAAAGTCAGAACGAAAGGAGCGACTCTTTTAACGATTGATACAAAATTCATACTACACATACCTCTCTAGTTTTATAATGCCTTAATGGTGCGTAAAAATTCCACTCTCGGAAATTTCCCTATTGTTTAATTCGGCTTTTCGCCGCATTTGGTTTCAAAATCTTGCCGTTTTTATTGCTCGGCTTCGCCAGAAAATACGACAAACTTTCGAGCGAAATCGTCAAATCAACGTTTTTGATCTTGACATCGCCCTTGGCGCGAAGCGGAATCGGTGCAAAATTCATGACGGCTTTGATGCCCGAATTCGTGATCTGCTCCAGAACGTCCTGCGCAAATTCAGCCGGCACGGCAATCACCGCTACATCTATCTTATACTTTTTGACCGTTTCCGCGAAACTTTTAATGTCAAAAATTTCGACCGTGCCGACTTTTTGCCCGATTTTGTCCTGATCGGCATCGAAAAGCGCGGCAACCGAGAAATTCGACTGCGCGAAACCGTAATAATCCGCCAAAGCCGTTCCCAAACGTCCCGCGCCGATAATCCCGACGCAGTGTTTTTTATCAAGCCCGAGAATTTTCGTCAGATGCTTGCGCAGGTCGTCAATATAATAACCGACACCGCGCACACCGAATTCGCCAAAATACGCTAAATCCTTGCGAATCTGTGCCGAATTTAAATGAAATTTTTTCGCCAGACCGTCCGACGAAACTGTTTTCGCGCCCTGTGCCGCCAAGTCGTTCAAACAGCGTAGATAGATGCTCAGGCGGTTGGTGGTTAATTCTGAGATTTTTTCAACTTTCATCACTTTTTTCGGGCTTCAGTAATTATAAATGATATTTTGTGAAAAATATAACTTGCTAACTTGATGAAATTAATTTTTCTATCGTTGCCCTTAAAGACTTTATAAATTACAATTTATGTTTCAAGTGTGAAACAAAAGGAGGTTGAACCGATGTCTGAAAAAAGTAAATCTCAATTGAGCGAGTTGTCAGAACTCGGAATAAAGTTTTACGAAGAAAAACTAAAACCGATATTAGAACCGGAACATAATGGCGAGTATATTGCCATCGAACCGTATTCGGAAAAATATTTTCTCGATAAAAACAGCACTCAGGTTGCGCTCAAGGCAATCGCGGAAATGCCCGGTAAAAAATTTTATTTTGCCCGCGTCGGTTATCAATATGCCTACAAAATCGGAGGCTCATGGCTGAAGAAAAAGGCTTTGTAAATGAAAACTCGGAAGCCGTTTTGAGAATCGAATTGAATGACGGATCAAGTATTGATTGTGTTCTGGACACAGGCTTCAACGGCAATTTGATTTTGCCGAAAAATTTTGTCGAAAAATATACTTCCGTCATTCCTTTGCGTGTTCGGATTGAATTAGCCGAAGGAAAAACTGCCGAAGTCGGAATGACAACGGTTGATGTAAAATGGTTAGGTGATGAGTTTTCTATCAATATTTTAGTTAGCGACGCTGAGGAATCTTTAATCGGAACTGAAATGCTGATTGATTCTGTTCTTGAAATTGACTACAAGTATCTGACCGTCAAAATTACAAAATGATTGCATATTTATCAGGAAAGATTTTAGAAAAAGACGCGAATTTGCTGATCGTTGATGTCGGCGGCGTCGGTTATGAAGTAACGATTCCGCTTTCGACGTTTTACGAGCTTGGCGAAACGGGCGAAGACGTGTCGCTGCGGATTCATACGGTCGTCCGCGAAGACGCGTTTGCGCTTTTCGGTTTTAAGACGATTCGCGAAAAAGAACTCTTTCTGCATCTCATCTCGGTTTCCGGCATCGGACCGAAATCGGCGATCACCGCGCTTTCGGGAATGAGCGCGGACGAGATAATTTCGGCGATTCGCCAGAACAATCTCGCGCGGCTTAATTCGATTCCGGGTGTCGGCAAAAAAACCGCTGAAAGACTGGTCATCGAACTGCGCGACAAGATTGCCAAGCTCGCCGGAATCGCGTCGGAAGAAATGAAATCGCAGGGCATTCCGCAATCGTCGGGCGACGAGGTTTACGACGACGCGATCTCGGCGCTGATAAATCTCGGCTACCAGCGCAGCGCGGCGGAAAAGGCTCTCAAACAGGCGATGCAGGAAGGCACGGAATTAAGCGTGCAGAAACTTCTGCGGCGCAGTTTACAGCTTTTGGCAAAAGGTTAATCAATAATGACCGAAAACTTAGAAAATTTTGATAACCGCGACGGCAGTGCTTTAGATGATGAAACGCAGTTGGAGCTTTCCCTGCGTCCGACCCGTTTAGGCGAATATATCGGACAGCGCAAGGTCAAGGACAATCTGCGCGTGTTTATGAAAGCCGCCCTGAAACGCCGCGAGGCTTTAGACCATATTTTACTGTTTGGTCCGCCGGGCACCGGAAAAACAACGCTCAGCGTCATTTGCGCCAATGAAATGGGCGCGAATCTGAAATCTACCGCCGGACCGATTATCGAAAAAGCGGGCGATCTGGCGGCGATTCTGACGAATCTCGAAGAAGGCGACGTGCTTTTTATTGACGAGATTCACCGGATGAATCCGGCAATCGAGGAAGTTCTCTATCCGGCGATGGAAGATTACTCGCTCGACCTGATGATCGGGCAAGGCACGGCGGCGCGTTCGATAAAGCTCGACCTGCCGAAATTTACGCTGATCGGCGCGACGACGCGACCGGGCTTGATTACCGCGCCGCTTCGCGGGCGTTTCGGAATCGTTTTTCATCTGGATTTTTACAACGTCAAGGATTTGCAGACGATCATCGAACGCTCGGCGGGAATTTTGAACGTCGAAATTGACGAAACCGGCGCACACGAAATCGCCAAACGCTCACGCGGAACTCCGCGCATCGCCAACCGGCTTTTGCGCCGCGTGCGCGATTACGCCGAAGTTGATTACGACGGGCGCGTGACGGAAGAAGTGGCGAAAGACGCGCTTAACCGGATGGAAGTTGACGTTTTCGGACTCGACGAAATTGATAGAAAACTGCTTCTGACAATTATCGAAAAATTCGACGGCGGTCCGGTCGGTATAGGAACGATTTCGGCTTCGATTCACGAAGAAAAAGATTCGATCGAGGAAATTATCGAACCTTATCTGATTCAAATCGGATTCTTAAACCGCACGCCGCGCGGTCGGATGGTAACACGGCTCGCCTACGAACATTTCGGGCTTGATGCGCTTTTGAAAGTCAGCAACGCGCCCGGATTATTTGATTAAAAAATCGCTTGGCGCAGAAAAAGTCATTCTGCATTCTACATTTTTCATTTTGCATTGAATTGCAGAAAATATCGGTTTTAATGTCTGCATTGGAATGTAGAATGAAAAATGTAGAATGTAGAATTATTAATTTTTCAAATGAGCGTCAGAAATCTTTTAATCGGTAAATTTAGCTGGAAACGCCTGATGTGGTCGCTCGTTTTAATTCCGCTTTTCGTTTATCTCGGCTTGGGAATAATCGCTTATTTTCTGGCGGATAAGATTATTTTTCAGCCGCAACCGGCGTTTTTTTCTGATAAAGAATCAACTCTCAAACTTACTGCGCCGAACGGTGAAAAGATTTCGGCAAAGTTTTTTGAGCATCCGAACGCCGAATTTACGATTCTTTTCAGCCACGGAAATGCCGAAGACATTTTCGGTTCGACACCTTTTTTTGAAAAACTGCGTGATGCGGGTTTCAATGTTTTGGCTTACGATTATCGCGGTTACGGCGCAAGCGAAGGCAAGCCGTCGGAACAAAATTCTTACGAGGACGCGGAAACCGCCTACAATTATCTAACGAATGACCTGAAAATCGCGCCTGAAAAGATAATCTTTCACGGGCGTTCGCTCGGTGCGGCGGTTTCGATTGATCTGGCTTCGCGGAAACCGTGCGGCGGTTTGATTGTCGAAAGCGCGTTTGTTTCAGCCTTTCGGGTTTTAACGCACTATCCGATTTACCCTTTCGACAAATTTCAAAACCTCGACAAAATCAAGCGCGTCAAATGTCCGGCGCTTTTCATTCATGGGAAAAAGGACGAAATAATTCCTTTTTGGCACGGCGAAATGTTGTTTGCCGAAGCCAACGTGCCAAAGTTTTCGCTCTGGCTTGACGAAGCCGGTCACAACAATGTTTTCGCAGTCGGCAAACCGGCTTATCTGCAAGCGATTAGAGATTTCGTCTGCAATCTGCCAAAATAAACCTACAATCCGCTTCGGAAAAAAAGCATATGAAAAGATTATTATCGAGTTTAACGCTTCTTTTGTCTTTAACCGTCATTGCCTTCTCCCAAAACAAATTTGAAGGTTATAACATCATCCTGGACGTTCCCGAAACACAGCGCACGGCGACCTGCGCGATGCGTTATGCGCCGCCAACGACGAGCATTACGATTTCCGATTTGAATCCGGCAACGCCGATGAATCTGAAATCGTGCGGCGGTTCGGCGAGCAGTCTGACAAAAAGCACGGCTTCAACCTATTCGCTGAAAGCCAGCCCGACCGATTATAAATGGTGTTTTGAGGGCGAAGACAAACGCTACCGCATCTCGTTTGCGGGCGACCAATATGCGCGAAATGTCGTTTACGATTGGATTCCCAATCCTGACGAAAAAACCGCCGGCAATTACAACGTCAGGGATTTCGGTGCGCTCGGCGACGGCAAAACCGACGATACGATTGCCATTCAAAGCGCACTCGCGTTTATCGCTTCGCGCAACGGCGGAATTTTGCATTTTCCCGAAGGCGATTATCAGGTCGGAAACGTGCCGAACTTCAAAGGTCTCGCAATGCCCTCGAACGTCACGATTCAGGGCATCGGCGGGCTGCATTCAAACGCTTCGACGAGCGATCTGCCGCGCAAAAATCCGACGCGAATCACGCTGACCGTGCCGAACCGCGCACTTTTCCGCATCGGCGAATGTATGGAAAAAATCGCTTTCAAAGACATCGAGCTGATTGCCGCGAGCCAGCAGAAAACTTACGCTGTCGAAGCCTTCGGCGCATACACGGCGGCGCAGGACACCCATTTTGAAAACGTGACGTTTCACAGTTTCACGCGTGGAATCTATGCTTACGGCTTGCCGCAAACCGATTTGAACTGGCAATTTGATTACATACACATTGAACGCTGCCGTTTTATTTTCAACACCGACGCGGGAATTTACGTCAACATCCGCAATACAGATTGGCGTGTGCAGAACAGTTTGTTTATCAATCCGCCGCGAACGGCGACGCAGAGAGCCGATTCGATGAACTTTGAACGCACCGCCGGAATTTTGGTTGACAACACGGTCGGCGGCGGTTTTGCCAACGCCATCGGCGGAACTTTTCTCAATATTCTCGACAGCGGCAGTGTGCTGGTTTCGCATTCGCAAACCGAATCAATGACCAATTCGTTTATCTACAACGAACAAAAAAACCCGTATGCGGGCGATTATTCCGCGCCGATTACGTTCCTCAATTCCGCTTTCGGCAACCCGATTGTCTTTCAGGCGCGGCGCACCTTTGTTTCGCTCGGAAACGCATATGCCGGCGACGCTTTTCGCGCCAATGAACTGGTGCGGGTTTATTCGACCGGCGACCGTTTTTGTTACGACGGATTTACGCTGGGATGCCGCGGGGCGGTGAAAAACAATTTCGATAAAGCAACCGTCGTTTTTATGACCGGACAGCCCGACGACGGGCAGGTTAAAGGACATCCGACGTTTTTCGGAACCGACGTGCAATTCGGCGCGGGTGTGCAGATGCCTTCGTTCCAGCAGACCGCTTTACCGCCAGGAAAAAACAACGGCTCGATGGTTTACTGCACAAATTGCCGCCGAAACACAACGCCCTGTCAGGCAGGCGGAACCGGCGCGCCCGCGATGGTCGTCGGCGGTCAATGGAGTTGTTTGTAAACAAAATGTCACAAATTTGAAGACTTCGGCGTTTTCATATTGAAGGCTTTGCACAAAAATAGGCGAAAAAGTCGAAAGCCGCCGAATCATTTTACATTCTACATTCTTCATTCTTCATTAAATGCAGTCAATACCTGCTTAAAAATGTAAAATGCAGAATGTAAAATTGATAATGATTTATCACACCAATGCTTTTAATTGTTTTTTGTGCAAAGCCAGTAAAGGAGAAATAGATTGATTTAAGGGAAATTATGGCAACCCGAATCATCGCAATTTTTATTATTTTGCTGATATTGGCAAATTATGCCTTTTCGCAGATACAGCGCCCGAGCCTGACGGTGATGAAGCGGTCGAGCAGTTTTATTCTCCGTACAAAACCCAACAAAGAACAGAAAAGGCGGCTTCTGCCGAATCCGCAGGATTTAACAAAATACGGGCGGTTTCTCGAACAGCCGCGCACGGGAATTTTCCGTCTGATGCCCGACATCGGCTGTATGGAAAACGTCAACGTCATCCGCGCCGATGCCCTCTGCCTGAATTATGTTCCCGAAAGCTCGTATTATTCGTTTCGTGAAAAAGAGCATACGATTGAATTGCTTGCCGATATTCGTCTCAAAAACGGGGTTTTAATCAGCGACGGTATTCTTTCGCAGGGAATTCTCGTCAATCTCGGCGAGGTCGAACTCGACAAAGTCGAGCCGCAAAGCGAAGGTTTGGATTTTCTGTCGGGTTTTGCGCCGAATTCGCAGGGAATCGAGGCGCAAAAGCAATATCTTCAAATGATGCGCGGCGTGAAGATCGGCAGATTCGAATATAAAAAAGCTCATCCGATAATTGAAAACTCGACTTACGCTTTGCGCGTCGTCGCTTACCGCGGCAATATTATCCGCAGTTTTCGCGGATGGCGTTTCGATCTTCTCGGCGGTGACAAACGAATTGATCTGACGCTGGCTTTCCGCGTCATTCGCAAGGACGCGGACGGCTCGTTTACTCTGCTCTGGAAGGAAATCGAACGCAAGGAAGCCCCGCGCCTCGTATTTCCGAAGCGCAAGAAAAATCGTAAAATGAAGTGAGTTCGGGAATCGGAAAATAACTGCCGGAATAAATGATAATTGATATTTGATAATGGATAATTTCATTTTGGCGAGTGCCGATTTATCAATTATTCATTATCAAATATCAATTATTTCAGTAGTTTTTGCCGCTCATTAGAAATATTTTCCCCGCTTTTCTTTATCCCGAACTCACATTAAAATAACAAAACATGAAAGATAAAATTGCGGTTGTGACCGGCGGAACGAAGGGCATCGGGTATGCGATTGCCGAAAGATTGCTCGAAGCGGGCGCGAAGGTTTTTATCTGCGCACGGAATAAACCCGAATTGAGACACGCGCTCGAACGGCTTTCGGCTTCGGGCAGAGTCGAGGGCGAAATCTGCGACGTGCGCAGCGAAGAGCAGGTGCGGATGATGCTCGAAGAAGCGAAGCGCGTTTTCGGCGGGATTGATATTCTGGTTAATAACGCCGGCATCGGGATTATCGGCAAAACCGTCGAAGAAATGTCGGGCGACGAATTTCGCCAAACGCTCGAAACGAATCTTTTCGGCGTTTTCTATACTTGTCATTACGCCGTGCCGATGCTGCGCGAACGCGGCGGCGGCTACATTATCAATATTTCGTCGCTCGCCGGACAAAACGCGCATCCGCAAATGGCGGCTTACAACGCGTCGAAATTCGGTCTCAACGGATTTTCCGAAGCTCTTTTGCAGGAAGTCCGGCAGGACAATATCAAACTCAGCTACATCTGTCCGGGTTCAGTCAACACGTTTTTCGGCGGCGACACGCCGAGCAAAGATAACGACTGGCAATTACAGCCCGCCGACATCGCGCAGACGGTCTGCGATCTCCTCGAAATGCACGAACGCGCCTTGCCGAGCAAGATCGAAATCCGCCCGAGCAAACCGCCCAAAAAATAAGTCGAAACGATTGAGATGACGTGGGGCGAAACCGGATATACGCAACGTGGAATTAACCACGCAAGATTGATAAAAAAGTCGCTGTTTCGCGCCCTCACATCCATTGATTTGTCGGGTGCGTATTTGTTTTTGAATGTCTTTATCAGTAAGACACTTTCGACAACAGAAACAAAAGTTATGTTCTCATTTTCGCTTTAGGCTTTCTTGGCAATAATGTAATTAAACCGCGTAATGCGTTATTTACAGTTTCCGAATCAGGAAAATACTCGCGCACGTCCGGCTCCAGCATTATTGCGCCTTCTTCAAGTTTGAAATGTTGCACCTGCGTCGTTCCGTCCGATTTGTGAATTGTTACTGTATGACCGCGCCGATATGCCTTGTAATGTTTGCCGCGCACTCCGCCGCGAAAATCATATTCAGGCAGTATCTCGTCGTTTTCTTGATTCTGCAATTTAGGAGTTTTCTCTTTCTTCATATATTTTGCGCTCCGCTTTTGTTGCTTTGCGGCAACTGATTAGACGAATTTTCTGCTCGCGTTCGGTGTAAGAAACAACCAAAATCTTTCCGTCGGCAGACGCTCCGGTATCAATGAATCTGCGTTCGTCAACTGAATGTTTCGGGTCGTCAATCGTGATTGCGAAAGGGTCGGCAAAAACTGTTTTGGCTTCTCCAAAGCTAACTTTATGCTTCTTGAGATTAGCGGCGGCTTTATCTTCGTCCCATTCAAAATCCAAATCAAATTCAGATGCCATCTCTCAACTATTATCGCATTCAATATAGTTTTCGACAAAATCGGCAGTTCTCATATCCCGTCGGCTTTTACCACGAAGCACCTACGATTGAGATGACGTGGGGCAAAACACCAAGCAAGTCGGCATCGGAAACAACATCCGTGTTTTGCCCCACGTCATCTCAATCGTTAGCCCGCCGAATAATAAAAAATTACGGCGGGCATAGTCAGGTGTTTTAAGCTACTTCTCAATTTAATCAATAATCGCCTATTTCGATTTCAAATCCACCGCCACCTCCTCCGGAACGATTGCAAGATTGATTTGTGCAGTCAAAATCTCCACTAGGCACACAACGTTCGTTCATTGTGCTTGACCCGCACGAATAAACCACAGCATCTCTTACTGTAGTAGAAGGTCTAGGAACACATTTTTGTTTCGCGCAATCTGACTCTGCCATAGTTGAAAACATTTGATTGTTTACGTCTGGAGATGCTCCATCCTCCCAACGCCAAACTGAACCATCGGCAAACTTAACTTCGTCAACCAGCAGATCAACGTCAAAATCTCTGTCAAGTTGTCCTTTATTGAGAAAATCACGATAAAAGTCAAAAAGGGAAATTATACGCAGTCGAATAAAACCCATTTGACCTGAAGGCAACTCGTTGCGAAAATTGAGCAATCTTGTTTGCCCTTGCCGGAGAACTCGGCTTCGGTCTTCATTTTCGTAAAGTATCCACCTCACTTTAATGGATTTAACCGGCTTGTTTGAGATGTTTTGGATCTCAAACCTTTCTGCCGCAAGTCGCTTGGTTGAAACCGATTGAACGACAATCGGGGCGTTCAAATAATCTTGTCCTAGATAAGGGTGAAAGACAACAGACCAGTTTCCACGCGGAAGTGGTTCTAACAGACTGTTTCTTTCTGCATCTTTAGTCTGAGCAAACCCATAAAACATAAAAGCAAGAAGCAAAAAAATTCCTGCTGCGAAGAGTGTTTTTTTTGTGCTGAACATTTTTTCTTTCCTCAAATTTAATTTTGTTGTTTTTGTCATTAGCCTTAATCAAGTTTGATTTCAACTTGAAGCGGGCTAACGATTGAGTTCACCGAGCGCGAAACCGCCTGCGATAACGTAAAATTTAACACACAAGCCGAATAAGAAAGTCGCTGTTTCGCGCTTCGGTGCAATGACTTGTTCGGCTGATGTTAAGATGCACCAAGCATCTTTCGCAAATGTTCCGCTTTATCTGAATCCGAATTGATGTAACCGCTTTCATCCTGAAAGTTTTCCAGCATCCAAGATTCAGGTCCAATATAACAAAGTCGTTCCCAATGTGTAAGAAAATCCGTAAAACTTCCGGCAATTACAGAACTTTCGTCGTCGTGTGATAAATAGATCATGGGCGGATTGTCTTTTGCCTCTGTGATGTCAAGAGCAAGATAATTTCCATTATTCATTTCGACGAACGGCACAGAGTTAAGCCAAAAACTTTTGTCCTTTGGATATTCGGCAACCCAAGTCTCTTCAGCCCAATCTCGGCAGTTAAGAAAATGTTGCGGTAATTCTGCCGCATTTATTAGAGACGCGCCACCATAAATTTCCTGAAAATTGCCGAAGATGTTCTCAATTTGCGGAACAATCTCGGATTGTGCACCTTCGCAAATATAAGAACAGTCGCAATGTCGAGAACCAATAAGCCAAAAATTTGCTAACTCTTGCGGAATTTGCCTGTCAGTTTTCGAGGCGATTTCAGTGAGTTCTGATTCCGTCAACGGTGGTTGAACTGAAACTTCACTCTTTACATCGTCAAAGTTTGGCGCGAGTTCTGCCAAGTTGCGAGTGAATGAAGCGGCGCGTTCAATCCAAAGATTATAATCGAACATTTTAATTTTATTTGAGTCGGTAAAGCCTATTTCCGATAACACAGCGAATCAGCCGAACTTTGTATTGAACCGAATTTCGGTTTTCTTATACCGAATTTTTATACCTTAATTTTAGAAATAAAGTCAATAAAAATCAGGGGTTTTACAACTTTTGTTTGTCAGATTGTAATTCCGTTAAATTTATTTAACGGAATTATCAGAAAGCTAAGGCAGGCGGTTTGATTGCGTAAGATTATTGATAACTTTTATTAAAACCGAATCGTCGAAAGGTTTGGTCAGATATTCCGAAACGCCAAGTTCGACCGCTTTTTGCTGATGTTTTTCGCTTGCGCGGGAAGTGATCATAATGACGGGAAGTTCGCGCAGACTTTCTTGATTTCGGATAGACGAAAGCAATTCGTAGCCGTCCATTCGCGGCATTTCAACGTCGGTTAGAATTATGTCGGGCAGAGTTTCCGCTTCCTGAAGCGCTTCAAAGGCTTCCAGACCGTCTTTTGCCGCAACAACTTCCCAACCGGCATTTTTGATCAGTTTTGACGTGATATGACGAACGCTCGGGCTGTCGTCAACGATCATCACTTTTAAGAGTCGAGAGTCGAGAGTCGAGAGTCGAGAGTCTTCAGTTTCGGAGTTTGGAGATTCGGTTTCCGTGTTCTCCAGACTTTCGACTCTCGACTCTCGACTCTTGACTTGGTTTTTGAGCAGGTAAATCAAATCCAGAACCGGCACGACATTGCCGTCGCCGAGAATGGTCGCGCCGAGCAGATTCGGATAATTTTGGAGCGGCGCCGCCAGCGGTTTGATGACGATTTCTTCCGCCCGCACGATTTCGTCAACCGTCAAAGCGCGCGGCATTTCCGCCGTTTCCAACAGAAGCAGCGGAATGATTTCCTTTTTCGCCGCTGACGGCGGCAGCTCCAAAAGCGCTCCGAGATTTGAAAGCGCGTAATTCACGCCGTCAATGTGCAGAAAATTCTTGTCGGGCAGATTCGCAAATTCTTCCGCTGAAATTTCGCCGACCTTTTTGACTAATTTCAGCGGAAAGGCGAAAGTCTGCCCGTTCGTTTTAACCAGCAGACCGCGCGTGATTGCCAGTGCCATCGGCATCCGAATCGTGAAGGTCGCGCCTTTTTGCGGTTCGGAGGCGATCTGTATCGTGCCTTGTCCGCGCAA
Source organism: Pyrinomonadaceae bacterium (assembly GCA_022843305.1). Taxonomy (GTDB): domain Bacteria; phylum Acidobacteriota; class Blastocatellia; order Pyrinomonadales; family Pyrinomonadaceae; genus JAFDVJ01. The sequence goes on from JALHNX010000041.1 coordinate 13,485, forward strand.
AATGCTGGTTTTGATGATATTCATTCCAACGCCGCGTCCGGCGGTTTGGCTGACCGCTTCGGCGGTCGTTAAACCCGCCAGAAAACTGAGCGAAAACGCTTCTTCATCGCTCAGTTTGACGGCTTCCTCATGCGAAATAAAACCGTTGCGGACGGCTTTATCGCGCAAAGCGACAGCCGAGATGCCGCGCCCGTCGTCGCTGACGGTCAAAATAATATGCGTGCCTTCGCTGTGCAGGCGCAGATAAATTTTCCCTTTTTCGGGTTTTCCCAAAAGACGGCGCGTGTCGGGCGATTCGATGCCATGCGCGACGGCGTTTCGCAAAAGATGCAGCAGCGGTTCGACCAGCAGATCCAGAATCTGCGTGTCAACTTCGGTTTGGTCGCCTTCGATCATGAGTTCGACCTGCTTTTGTTCCTGTTCGCAGGTGACGCGCACCGTGCGCTGAAGCCGCGCCGTCAGCGAACCGAACCGAACCATCCGCAAGCGCAGCAGTTTATCGTGCATTTCTTCGATCAGATGACTTTGCATGCTGAAAAGCGTTTCAAGATTGCTGCGAAGTTTATCGAGTTCGATATTGATGGTGGACGTGTCGCCCGCCGTTTCCAGAAGCTCGCGCGTCGTTTGATGAAATTCCGTGTAGCGGTCGAATTCGAGCGCGTCGAACGAATGCGGATTGCCGATTGCGGATTGCGGATTTGTTTGTTGATTGAATCCGTTGTTGAACGGATAAAGTTCGGTTTTAGATGTTAAATCCGAATTCCGCAATCCCAAATCCGCATTTAAAAGGCTCGCTTCAAAATCGGTTTCGAGCTTGCCGGTCGAACGCAAAAGCCGTCCGGTAATGTATTGAAGCTCGCTCGTTTGTCGTTCAAATTCCGTCAGACGCTGTTCAAAAACCGAGCGGCTGATAACCAGATCGCCGACCAGACGCACCAATTCGTCGAGCTTTTCGAGCGAAACGCGGACGACCGATTTGTGCATCACGGCGACCGGCTGATTTGCGATTGCTTCAGGCTGTTCGGCAACGGTTTCGGATTTGACGAGTTCGGGAATTTTGACCGTTTCTTTTTCAAAAGTTCCGTTTTTCAGAGCTTGCAGCGTGTAGTCGTATTCGCGGTAGATCGTTTCGATTTTTTCGGAAAGCTGCGCCGAATTTTCACCGCTCGCAAGCGCACTCAGACAATCGGTTGAAGCCGCCAGAAGTTCAAAAATTTTGCGGTTGCCTTCGATTTCCTTTTCCGACAGGTAATCGAGCAAATCTTCGACGCGGTGCGCCAGACCCGAAAGCGGTTTCAGCCCGACGATTCCGGCAGAACCTTTTAAGGTGTGCGCGTTGCGGCGAATTTCCAGAAGTGATTCGCGGTTGTTCGGCGCGGACTTTAAAACTTCGAGCTGTGCATTGATATTTCGCAGAAGGTCGTCGGCTTCTTCGGCGAAAATTTCCAGCATTTCGGCATCAATCTCGAAACCCTCAAAGTCGTTGTTATCGGTGAATTCAGAAGATTTCCGGCTTTCGTTGAGAACTTCGAGTAAATCCGGTTCGGGCGAATCAAAGCCGAGATTGGTAAACGATTCGTCAACAAATCCCTCAAAATTCGTCGAAAAATCATCCGTGCTGAAATGAATTTTGGCGAGCTGCGCTTCGATTTGCGCGAGATTGTCCAAAAAGCGGCGCGTTTGTTCGTCGGCAAGCGGCTCGGTTTTGCCGGTAACATTTCTTAGATCCGATTCGAGTTTTTCGGCGGCTCTGCCGATACTATCCAAACCGACCGAATCGGCGGCGGCTTTTATCGCCTGTGTGTAAAGCAGTGAAGTTTCCATTTCGCCGCTCAAATTTCCTTCCCGGCTGCAAACCAGAATTCCGTTGCGAATCATCGGCAGGTAAATTTCGGCTTCATTGATAAAATTTTGCAGATTTTTGTTTTCCATATTTCTTTAGAGTCGAGAGTCGAGAGTCGAGAGTCGAGAGTTTGAAATAAGATTTTACTCTCGACTCTCGACTCTCGACTAATTCAAAAACAGATTCGAATCCGTCTGCGGAATGCGGCGCGAACTGCCGCGTTCTTCGGGCAGTTTGAACGGCGCGACCGAACCGCGCAGTTCGTCCGAAAGTTCGACGAGCATTTTCACCGATTCGGCGGCGCGTTTTGCGCCCGTCTGAACGAGTTCCGTAACTTTTGAGATATTGCCCATCGCTTTTGAAATATCGTCCGAGCTTTCCGCCTGCCGCTTTGCCGATTCGGAAATTGACTGAATAAGTTGGGCAAGCCGCGTCGAAACAAGCTCGATCTCGACGAGCGTTTGTCCGGCTTTGTCGGCGAGCGTCGAACCGATGACGACTTCGTGAATCGTTTCTTCCATCGAAGCAACAACGTCTTTGGTTTCCATCTGAATCGTCTGCGTCAGTGCGCCGATCTGCTGTGTCAGGCGGTTTGAACGCTCCGCCAGACGCTCGACTTCTTCGGCGACGAGCGCGAAACCTTTGCCCGCTTCGCCGGCGGCTGATGCCTGCAAACTCGCGTTCAGGGCAAGCAGACTCGTGCGGTCGGAAAGGTCGTCAATCAGCCCGACGATCTGCGAGATTTCCTGCGAGCGTTCGCCGAGTTTTTTGATCCGTTTGGCGGTTTCCTGCACCTGTTTGCGAATCGAATTCATCGCGTTGATATTGTCCTGCACGGCTTTCGTTCCGTAACGCGCATTGCTCAGAGAATCGGCGGCGACCTGTGCCGAAAGCGCGGCGTTTTCCGAAACGTCCTGAATCTGCAAAGCCATATTCGAGATCGCCGATGTCGTGCGCGAAATCTGCGAAGCCTGCGCTTCGCTTCCGCGTTCCAATTGTTCGGTCGTGTCGTTGATCGCGTTTGCCGAAGCCGAAACCTGAAACGTGACGTCTTTGACCTGTTTAATTAAAGAGCGCAGTTCGGTCGTCATAAAATTGAACGAACGCGCGATCGCGCCGGTCATCTCGGCGGAAACTTCCGCCTGCACGGTCAAATCTCCGGCGGCAACTTCCGAAACTTCGTCAAGCAGTTTTTTGATCGATTTTTCGAGCCGTTCGCGTTCGTCCTGCGTCTGCACGGAAGCGCGCAGTTTTTCGACCATATTTTTCAGCGAATTGCCCAACGCGTCCGAATCCGAACGCGGATTGATGCTTTCCGATAAATCGCCTTTCGCAATGCGCTCGGTGATCGCGGCTTTTTCCCGAAAATAATCGGAAGTTTCCTTAAGCGCAAAAATTAATTCATCTTCATCTTCGGGAAAATCGTCGAAAATTTCGCCGTTTGAAAGATGATGCGCGATTTCGGCGGCAGCTTTTGTCTGACGGCTGTGCTTAAAGTTTGAAAAATTGATGACGACAATCGAAAAGATCGCGGTGACGGCGGCAAAAACGGTCGTCGCCGCGCCCGCCAGTTTGTTTTCCGTCAAACCGAAATACGAAGCACCGACCAGAACCGCGCTCAAGATAAGCAGAATAATGGCAAGCAGTGAAGAAAGTTTGCCTAATAAGCCGAATAATACATTTTTTTGCATTTTCTGGATTTTCTCCTGTTGTCTTTTTTCTTCATAAACGTGAGCGGAAAGATTCGTATAAACGGTTGCCGCAAAAGCATTTCAACGGCATTCTTCCAGAGTTTTTTCGGCATCGTGTTAGTTTTCCTCAAAAGTTAAAGATTTAGTCGGTTCATTCTCGAAAGTATTTGGGAAATTCGTTTCAATCCGATACTTCGTTTCGGTAACGGGTGTTTGCGGTAATTTGAAATCATTAACCGCGAGCGGCAGATTGGCGAGCGTGGCGGTCAACGCGGCAATTGATTTTTCGGATTGTTTGAGCGATTCGACCGACATTTCGGTTTCCGCGATTGAACCGATAAAAACCTGAAAAGCCTTTTCGGTTTCAGCCGCTTGCTCGCTCGAATCGGCGGTCAGCTGGTCTTGCAGATTCAAAATCTGCGTAATGTGTTTTTCGAGTTCGCTCATAGAATTGCCGGTTTCGACGGCAAATTTCGACAAATTGGCGGCTTCGTGAACGGTTGATTTCAAAAAGCGTTCGACTTCGCCGATGTCGCCGGTCATCGCTTTGTTGAGCGTCGAAATTTGTTTATTCGTATTATCGGCGCGTGCCGCGATGCGTTTGATCTCATCGGCAACAACCGAAAATCCGCGTCCCGATTCGCCGAAATCGCCGGCTTGAATCGAAGCGTTCAAGGCGACCGTGCTTGTGCGGTGCGCCAGATCGCCGACGGTGCGGGCGATCTTGCCGATCTCCTGCGCGTGTTCGTTCAATCGTCCGAGACGGCTGACGGCTTCCTGCAACTGTTTGCGAAGCTGCGCGGCGGAATTGATATTTTCCTGCGCGGTCTGCGTTCCTTTACGCGCTTTTTCGATGGATTGATTGGCGGACTGCACCGCGCCCGAAAAATTTTCGGAGATTTTCTGAACGCTGTTCGGAATTTCCTTGAGCGTGAACGCGGCTTGATTCATTTCCTGCATCTTCGCCTCGTTTTGCTGGATGACGGATTGCAGAATGTGGCGGACATCTGCCGCCGAAGTTTGCGTGGTTGCCGAATCATCACGAACCTGCGCGACGATTCCGCTCAAATGATTGAGCAAAAATTTGAGCGTTTCGGAAATTTCTTTGGTTTCCTTGAAATCCGCCGTCACGTCCGCGTCGAGATTGTATTTGCGGACGCGCCCGATTTCTTCGGTAATTTGCGCGACCGAATTTTGCAGTTTTTCTAATTTTTGTTTGGCATCAATCGAATCTCTGACCTTAGCGAGCAGTTTTTGAAAAGCGGCAAGCAGGCGGTCGCTGTTTTGCAAAGGCGAAAGCGCGATGTCGGTGTTGCCCGTCGAAACCTCGTCCATCAGATTCACGAGCTTCTGAATTTGCTGGCTGTTGCGGTGCAGCGTTTCCAGCAGTTCGTCGGTTTCAATCGAACCCGACGTTTTCGGCAGGGAAGTTGACGCGCTGCGCTCCAGACTTTTTGCCAGCAGCGAAACTTTTTCAATCGGGCTGACGACTTCGTTCGACAGCCACCAGCCGAAAACCATAACCGTGAAAGCGAGAAACAAAAACGGCACGAAAACCGCGTAAAAAGTATCGTTGACGACAAAAGAAACGATTAAATAAGAAATCAAGCCGAAGGTGCAGATAAAAAAAGCCAACGCGCTCGTCGCAAGCCAGATTTTGCCTTTGAGCGAATTGAGCAGGGAGTTTGGTGTGTATCGAGCCATATTTTTCTCCGGGATGCGAAAAGCCTTTTAGCTTAATATGAGAGAAGAAAAGAGTTTCTCCGTGTCGAGCAAATTGACGGAAGCAGTTTTGTAAACCGCTTTTCCGAAAAGCTGAAAATCTTCGGCGGGCTGAATATTGTTGATATTCAGCGTAATAATTTCGCTCAAACGGTCAACCGGAAAAGCGACGGAGGAAGCCGAATTTTTCGCCTTTAGAACGATCAATTTGCTTTTTGACGAATCCGAAGCGCGGTTTTTATCGCAGATTTTCGACAGATTCAGAACGGAAATTATCGCGCCGCGCAGATTGGCAATGCCGTGAAGCCAATCGGGCGAATTCGGCAGCGGCGTAAAATCGAGCGGGCGGACGATTTCCGCGACCTGTTCGGCGGAAACCGCGAAAAGTTCGTCATCCAAAAAAAAGACGACGAATTTTTCGTCATCTGAATTTTCCGTTTGTTCGTCTTTGGGAAGAGATTCGGTGAGGTTCGGTAAATTTAGTGAGGATAAATCATCAAACAACGGTTCAAGAAAGGGGATTGTGTTGTTCATTTGAGTTTTCTCGCTTTTATATTTCAGTTGAGGTAAGTTTCAACCGTTTTCATCAAAGTTTCGGGACCGAAAGGCTTGGTGATATAACCGCTCGTGCCAGCCATTCTGCCGCGCACTTTGTCGAAAAATCCGTCTTTACCCGAAATCATCACGACCGGAACGTCTTTCGTCGTTTCGTTGTTGCGGATGAGTTTGCAAACCTGATAACCGTCCATCCGCGGCATCGTGATGTCGAGCAAAACCAGATCGGGTTTTAATTCGTTGATTTTTTCGAGCGCATCAACGCCGTCAATCGCGCAGACAACTTCGTGTCCGCATTTTTCGAGCTTGCCCGAAATCAGTTTGCGAACTGTCGGGCTGTCGTCAACGACGAGAATCTTGCGGTTTTTCGGCATCAGATCGTGCGCGTTTTGCTGTTCTTCCATTTCCGAAAGCCGGATTGCCAGCGCGTTGACCTGCGCGTCCAAAAGTACGTTGCTCTGATTCAGCCGCACGGATTCCTGTAAATAAAGGAAACCCTGCCGATAATTTTTGAGATTGATATGCCCGACTCCGAGATTCATCATCTGTTCGGCAGAAAGCCCGTAGCTTTCGTTTTCGCGTTCCAGACTTTCGACCGATTGCTGAAGTTTTTCCTGATTGGCGGTTTGCTGACCGAGAATCATTTCCAGATCGGAAAGCGTTAAAACCGTCTGACACGCGCCGCACGAAAATGCCTGTTTTTCGTTTTCGGCATCGCAGAACGGGCAAAGGATCGTTTCGGCTTTCGGTTGCGAAGGCGCTTCTTCGCTCTGCGGCTCAGACGTTTCTTGCGCGTTCATCGAAACTTGTTCTTCGACCTGTTCTTCGGCAAATGCTTGTGAATGATTTTCTTCAAAAGACATCGGCGGTTCGGCGGCAACTTCGGCGGCATAAAATGCGGTCGGCGCTTCTTCGACAAACGGATTTTCCGTCGCGGAAAACAGGGCGGTCGGCTCTTTAAATGAATTTTCCTCGGCGGCGGGCGAATAATTCATAAAAACGCCCGGCGAAGTATTTCGCCATTCTTCGGTCGGCTGTTCACTGACCGTTTCAAAATTCGTTTCGGCAAAATTCTCCGCGCTTTCGAGTTGTTCTTCACCGGCAAAGAGCGGCGCAAAATCTTCCGCGTCGTAATTTGCCTGCTGTGTTTTATGAATGTCGTCCGATTCGTCTGAGTTTCGAAAATAATCGGCGGCTTCGTTGTTTTCTTGCAACCCGGCAAAAGCCCAGTGCATTTCGGCTTCTTCGGCTTCGGTTTCCGCCGTCAGATCCTTCTGCGGTTCAGAGAATTGAACCGCGTTTTCCTGACTTTCTTCCATTTCGAAGCGAACTTCGGAGGTTTGAAAATCTTCGCTGAAACTTTCCTGTTCCGCGTTAAATTGATTTTGCTCCGGCTCCTGTTCGCCGAAATTCATCGCTTCGGGTTGCTGATAGTCCGCATCGAAACTCAGATCCTGCGTCGGATTTTCGGCTTGCGCGAACTGTTCATAATTCGTATTTTCAGCGGCGGCAAATTCGGGCTGAACGTTTTCAAACTGTTCAAAATGATTTTCAGCCTGTTCGAAGTAAGCCGTTTCCGGTTCGCTGAAATCGGCAGCCTGCTGTTCCGTTTCGCTTTCCGCCGAAAATTCCGGTTCGGCAGGCGATTCGGTAAAAGATTCGTCCGACGAATAATCCGACGGCGAATAATCCGCAAATTCGGCGGGCGCTTCTTCGTGCCGGTCGGCGGCAAATTCCGCCGATTCTTCCGCTTTCGGCTGTTCGGCGACCTTATCCGCGAGCATTCGCCACGAGGCGAGATTCGCCCGCGCCATTTCGTTTTCGGGATTTAAGGCGCGCAGTTTCAAGAAACATTCGGCGCGTTCTTCGAACGAACCAGCAATATGCGACTTTAAAACCCACGCGTCTTCCATTTCGGAATCGCGGTTCAAAACCGTTTCGACCGTTTTTTTCGCTTCATCGTGTCTGCCGTCAAAAGCGGCGGTCAGCGCGACTTGAAAAAGGTTTTGCGTTTTTTGCGATTCCATTAACCTGAGCGACATCTGCGCGGTTTCGTTTGCGGGATTGACGCTCAGAACTTTTTCAAAACAGGCGGTTTTTTCTTCTTCCGAATCGGCAACCGACGCGAGCCAGAGCCACGCCATTTCGTTTTCGGCTTCGTGTCCGAGTGCCTGCTCGAAACATTGCCGCGCAAAATCTTTGCGGTTATCGCTGACGGCATCCATTCCGCGCTGAACGAGCGTTTTGGCAAGCAGCGATTTGGTCGCTTTGTTCCATTCCAAAGCGCGTTCGTTTTCAGGATTGATGCGCAGAACATTGTTGAGAAAAACGAGCAGTTCTTCGGGATATTCGCTGATCGAAGCGAGCCAGAGCCATGCGTTTTCGTTGTCGGCATCGGTTTCCGTAACGCGCAGCAGCAGGTTTCGCGCTTCGGCGCGTTTGCCTTCCTGCGCGGCTTTAACGCCTTCCCGAAACATTCTTTCGGTTTCGGAAGACACATTCTGACTGACAACCTCTTTTTCGACAAACGGAACAGCGGAACTATTATGTTCAAATTCTAATCTCATATATTTTTTGCGGCACTAATTTGAATTTTGGGGATTCTCCGAGAAATTTTGGACAGATTGAGGGCGCAAAGCCGACATCCGGTTTAAATCTTACAGCAAAGTAAGTGCCATATTACGAAAATCTTAAAGGGTTTGAGTTAAATTAAGTTTTAATTGATAATTAGCGTTACGAAAAGCAATTCCAAAGGTCTTTCAGTGAACTGAAAAACAAAGAAAGTGACAAAATTTGGTAGTTATTCGATGACAAAGAGTGGTAATTTTTGGAAAAAAAGATGCTCGATCAAACGCGCGTAAAATTTGATGTCGTCATTGTCGGCGGCGGCATCGCCGGACTTTCGACCGCGCTCTGGTGCGATGAACTTGGGCTTTCCGCTCTGATCCTGGAAGAAAAAAAGGAACTCGGCGGACAGCTTCTGTGGGTTCATAACGAAATAAAAAATTATCCCGGCAGAGAAGCGAAAAACGGGCGCGAGCTATGCGACGCGTTTCTCGAACAAATCGGTAAACGCCAATTCGAGCTGCGGTTACAGGTGCGAATCGCCAAAATTGATCCGGAAAAAAAAGAAATCCTTCTCGCGGACGGCACAAAATTTGCTGCCCGCGCCGTCGTCATTGCGACCGGCATTCGGCGGCGAAAATTGAATGTTGCCGGCGAAGACGAATTTCAGGAACGCGGAATTATCGAATCGGGCAAAAAAAACGCGGATTCGGTCGCGGGAAAAAAGGTTCTGATTGTCGGCGGCGGCGACGCAGCGTTTGAAAACGCTTTGATTTTGTCGGAAGCTGCCGAGAGCGTCACGCTCGTTCATCGCCGAAAGGATTTTCGTGCGCGCCCGGAATTTACCGAAAAAGTCAAAAATCATCCGAAAGTTACGATTTTCACCGAAACCGCCGTTCAAAAAATTTCGGGCGGCGAACGGGTTGAAAGCGTCGAACTCAAAAATCTCTCAAACGGCGAAACGCGTAAAATAGCGGTTGACGCGATTTTAATCCGTATCGGCGTTGAACCGAACACGGAACAATTTCGCGGAACATTGGAATTAGACGAAAACGGCTACATCGAAGTAAATCGAAACTGCGAGGCGAGCATAAAAGGAATTTTTGCTGTCGGTGATGCGGCTAATCCGCTTGCCCCGACCGTCAGCAGTGCCGCCGGAATGGGTGCAACCGCCGCAAAAGTAATTTTTTCTTTGCTAAATCTTTAATAAGCATTATAATGAGGGCGGAATTATTCACGAAATTTTGAATTTTATCCAGTCTTTTCAATATTATTAGAAATTAAAAAAAACGAATTTACCTGAATACACGCGGTTTTTATAGTGTTTCAGGCATACCGTTTCAAATGGAACGCAAAATGCCTTGTTCGATTTAATAAAGCATTTATCCGCTATCATATATCGAAACAAAATATTAGGAGGAGCTATGAATTTTAGCATTGTAAAAACGAAAGTTTTTCAGTTTTTAACGACGATGCTGTTTTCGGTCTTTTTGGTAAGCAGCGTCAATGCGCAATCAGGGACAACCGGGGTTAACGGAACGGTCACTGACCAAACCGGAGCGGCTGTTCCGGGAGCCACCGTTAGATTAGTTAACCCGGCAACCGGATTTACCCGAAGTATGACAACGAATAATGACGGTAAATTCAATTTTCCGGGACTTCAGCCGGCGACATACCGTGTCGAAGTTGAAGCCCCAAACTTCAAAAAATTAATCAATACGAATGTTCAGGCTTTGGTTGATAAGCCGATTGATATTAATCTTGCACTTGAGCCGGGAGACGTTTCGGCGGTGGTTGATGTGACATCGAACAGCATCGAGTCAATAGTTAATACACAGGACGCGAGTATCGGAAACAATTTCGTTCCGAAACAGATTACGGAGCTTCCGACGAATTTGGGTCGCGTACAAAATCTTTTGAGTTTGCAGCCCGCCGTTACGCGCGAAGGTTATGTTGCGGGCGGCAGAAGCGACCAGGCAAACATTCTGCTTGACGGAGTTGACATTAACGATCAGCAAACCGGCGGTCGAAGCGATCAGTTTCAGACAAGTCAGGAAACGGTCTTAAGATCAACCATCGAATCGGTCGAAGAGTTTCGTATCACGACGACGAATGCGAACGCGAATCTCGGACGTTCGTCAGGTGCGCAGATTTCGCTGATTACGCGGCGTGGAACAAACGACTTTAGCGGCGCGGTTTATTATTACTATCGTCCGACCGCTTTTTCCGCCAATTCCTTTTTTAATAATGCGGCAGGCGTATACGGACCGAACGATCAGGCGGTTATTGACGGCTTATTTCAAGCCGGCGAGCAACGAGCGCCGCGTCCGAGTCTGGCGCGCGATGTTTTTGGCGGAAGAATCGGCGGACCAATTATTAAAGACAGATTTTTCTTCTTTTACGCTTATGAAGGACAGCGCGAACAGCGCGAGGTTTCGGTTACGAGAGTCGTGCCTTTAGCGCATGTAGGACAGGGACAGCTGAGATTTTTCGGCGCCGCTCCGGGCGACGCGCCGGGAACGAACCGTCTGATCACACTGACGACCGCCCAACTTAATCAGATCTATAACGTTGTCGGCATAAATCCGGCGGCGGTTGCGGTTCTTGCCGGCGCGGCTTCGCGCTATTCGGCTAACGACACATCGGTCGGAGACGGTGTCAACACGGGCGGTTTTCGTTTTAACGCCGCGACGACCACCAAAGAAAATACGCATATCGCGCGGTTTGATTATCGCATCAACTCAAAGCAAACTTTATCCTTCCGCGGCAATTACCAGTATGACATCTTAGCGGGAATTTCGCAGTTTCCCGATACACCCGCCGGTGCGCTCTGGGAGCATCCGTGGGGATTCGTGGTCGCCCACGACTGGTCTATCAGCAGCAATAAATTTAACAATTTCCGCTACGGATTGACCCGGCAGGCTTTCAGCACACAGGGCGATTCGAGCGAAAACAGCGTTAACTTCCGGTTTGTTTATCAGCCGTTAGCATTTGCCCGAACATTAAGCCGGATTACGCCGACCCATAATATCACGGATGATTTTACGTGGATTAAAGGCGACCATACGTTTCAGTTCGGTGTCAACGCGCGCATTGTCAGAAATCAACGCATAGATTTCGGCAGTTCATATGACGACGCGGTAATGAACCCTTCATTTTACCAGTCGTCGGGTCGTATTCTCGACCAGGCGGTCAGTGCTGCCGGATATACGGTTCCGACCAGCCAGCGCACAATTATTCAAAACGCGGCGGCATCTTTGATCGGACGGTATTCGCAATATAGCGGAAACTTTATCTTCGACCTTGACGGAAACATCGTTGAAGCGGGAACGCCGACCGAAAGAACTTTCGCCACCGAAGAATACGATGTTTATTTTCAGGATGTCTGGAGACCCTTTCGTAATCTGACCTTGACTTTAGGATTGCGTTGGGGCTTTAGCCGTCCGGTTTATGAAAAGAACGGTTTTCAGGTCGTCACGACGGAAGCACTCGGCGATTTCTTTGAACGCCGGAAAGCGGCTGCTTTGCAGGGCAGAGCGTTAAATGACCTGATTGATTTTGAAAGAGCCGGACCGGAAAATAGAGGTCCCGGATTCTACCGTGCGGACTGGAATAATTTTCAACCGCGTATCGCCGCTGCCTGGTCGCCGAGTTTTGAAAATAAATTCCTGCGAGCCTTGTTCGGTAAGGAGGGCGAGTCGGTTGTTCGCGGCGGTTTTGCCATTACCAACGACTATTTCGGTCAGCAGTTAGCGGTTAGTTTTGACGGTCTCTCGTCAATCGGTTTTACTTCCTCGACCACTATCGCGGCTAACACTTACAACATTACCACCAATCCGGCACCGCTTTTTACCGGATTCAATCAGAATATCCGCGCCCTTCCGGGCATTCCCGCTCCGGTGCAGAGATTTGCCGAGCCGGTCAGCCCGGAATGTCTGGCAGGCATAGAATGGTGTCCGCAGCGTATCGAAGTTTCGCTCGATAGAACCATTACCACGCCGACTCATTACTCCTGGAATGTGTCCTATGGTCGTGAGCTTCCGTTCGGAATGTACTTCGAAGGGTCTTACATCGGTCGCAAAGCCCGTAATTTGTTGGGCGCACGCGACGTGATGGCTTTGAACAATCTGGTTGATACATCAGGTATGGACTGGTACACGGCGGCGGGAATGGTTCACGATTTGCGGGCGGCAAATGTGGCATTTGACTCGCCAAGCGTAAATATTCCGTATTTTAACAATATCTTCGGGGCAGGAATGCCCGCCCGTGTAAGAGCCATTATCGAACGAGAATTCGGTTTCGATGACCCGACTTTCGCCGGTTTGAACCCGACACAGACGGTTCTTTATCTGGTTAGCCGGGGTGGCTATGATATTCTCGACTGGACGTTCGTGCAGTTGATTTTGGATGATGCGGGCGCGACACCGAATTTGTTTTATCACCCGCAGTATGCGGCGTTTTCATCGTTCGGCTCATTTGCCAAATCCGATTACCAAGGCGCTTCGTTCAGTTTGCGGCAACGGCTCGGAAATACACTCACATTCGACATCAACTATACCTACTCGATTTCGAAAGACGATGTTTCGGGGCTTCAGACCGGCGGCAGCTACGGTTCGCAGTTTCTTTTGAATCCGCTCAGACCGGAAGACCAGTATGCGTTTTCGGATTTTGACACCCGCCACGTTGTCAATGCCAACTTTGTTTTCGAACTTCCGGTTGGAAATGGCAGAAAATATTTCAGTAATATAGGTAAAGTTGCCGATGCCTTTTTCGGCGGTTGGCAGTTAGCCGGCATTTATCGCTGGAATTCGGGGCAACCGGTCAGCACTCCGTTCGATTCGGCACAGTGGGCAACCAACTGGAACGTTCAATCAAACGGAACACGCATTCGTCCGGTTGACTTCGGTGCCGTTCGTTCCACTCAAAATGCGTTTATTAACCCGCAGCAGGCGTATAATTCATTCCGCAACGCCCGTCCGGGTGAAACCGGCGAACGTAATGTTTTCCGCGGACCGGGTTACCAAACCCTGGATTTGGGACTTTCCAAAACGTGGAGAATGCCGTGGAGCGAAAAACAGAATCTCCAGTTCCGCGTCGAAGTGTTTAACGTTACCAACGTTCAATATTTCAGCGCTCAGAACGGTAACTATACTCGTTCGACGTTCGGCTTGCAGCAAGACTCGGAAATCAGCGATGCCGCGTCGGACTTCGGAAAAATTTACACCAGTATTCAAGGTTCTCCGCGCTTCTTCCAGTTCGGGGTCCGTTATAGATTCTAAACCGAAAGGTTAAAGAACTTTGCGGCTAGGGCTTTTACAGCTCTAGCCTTTTTTGTTTTGAACGGAATTTATAATGCTCCGAAAGAATCGTTGCCGGTTGTTTGATAAAGATGACGGGTGTCGTTGACGGCGAGAACGCGGATATTATTGCGTCCGCGAACTTCAAAGCGGTTAATGCCGCAGTTTGAAGTAACGAGCCACGGCGTTTGTTTGGTGTAGCGGTTAATCGCACCGATCAGATGCAGAGTTAAAAAACAAATCGCGCCGGTATGCGAAAAGATCACGACCTTTTCGCCCTCATGAATCCGAAAGATTTCTCTTAATTCGCCCGTCGCGCGGCGCAAAAGGTGGCGATAGCTTTCGCCTTTGGTGATAACGTGATGAATGTTGCGGTTGACGAGCGCGTAATAATCCTTCGGGAAAGATTCTTTGGATTCGTCAAACGTCAGACCTTCGAGAACTCCGACGTGGCGTTCACGAAACGCGGGCGTTTTGATAATCGGTAAATCCAAAAGCTCGGCAAGCGGCTCGGCGGTTTGCACGGCGCGCAGCAGGTCGCTCGTGTAAATCGCTTCAATCTTTTCTTTGGCGAGTGCTTGCGCCGTCAGTTTTGCCTGCTGAAACCCTAAGTCGGAAAGAGGTGTAGGGCTGTGTCCGCCGAATCGCCCCTCGGCGTTTCCGGCAGATTGTCCGTGTCTGACCAAATAAATTTTTGTTACGGGCATTTTTAAGTTTATAGAGTTCGTAGAGTTTATAGAGTTCGTAGAGTGAGTTTAAACCTCAAACTCTATAAACTCTACAAACTCTATAAACTCTATAAACCATTAAGCCGCAGCGACTTCGGCTTTCAGTTTTTCGGTCTGGTAATGCGTTGTCAGACCGTTAATAAATTCGTCCAACGCGCCTTCCATCACCAAATCCAGCTGATAAACGGTCAAACCGATACGATGATCGCTGACGCGGTTTTCCTTGAAATTGTAGGTGCGGATTTTTTCCGAACGGTCGCCGCTGCCAACCTGCGATTTGCGTTCGGCGGATTGCGCGTCGTGCTGTTTCTGCTCTTCCAGTTCCTGCAGACGCGCGCGCAGAATTCGCATCGCTTTTTCCTTGTTCTTGATCTGCGATTTTTCGTCCTGCATCGAAACGACGACGTTTGTCGGGATATGCGTTAAACGCACCGCCGAATAAGTCGTGTTGACCGACTGACCGCCGGGACCCGACGAGCAGAAATAATCAACGCGCAAATCTTTCGGGTCAACCTGCACGTCAACTTCTTCGGCTTCTGGCAGAACGGCGACCGTGATCGCCGAAGTGTGAACGCGTCCGGCGGTTTCGGTCGCCGGCACGCGCTGAACGCGGTGAACGCCCGATTCATAACGCATTTTCGAATAAACGCGGTCGCCTTCGATGACGACCGATGCTTCCTTGATTCCGCCGACTCCGGTTTCCGATGCTTCGAGAATCTCGAATTTCCAGCCTTGGCGTTCGGCATAACGCGAATACATCCGCAAAACTTCTGCCGCAAACAGCGTCGCTTCGTCGCCGCCCGTGCCGGCGCGGATTTCGATAATCACGTTTTTCTCGTCGTTCGAGTCTTTCGGCAGCAGCAAAACTTTCAATTCTTCTTCGGCGGCAGGCAGTTTTTCCTCGATCTCGGCGATTTCCATTTGCGCCATTTCCGACATTTCCGCGTCGTCGGAAAGCTCGAGGATTTCTTTTGCGCCCGCCAGCGCCTCGTTCATTTTTTTGACTTCGCGGTATTTATTGACGATTTCCTCCAAAGAGCGATGCTGTTTCATCGTTTTGGCGTACGTCTTCATATCCGACATGATTTCGGGCGATGAGATCTGCGCGGTCAAATCCTCGTAATTTTTTTCGATCTGTGCAAGTTTTTCCAACATATATTTGTTTTGAGTCCCGCCTTTAGGCGGCAAATTGTAATTTAGGTTTCAAGTTCTGACAATCAAGCGAAAAGCCGCCTAAAGGCGGGACTCAAAACGCTAAACGACAACTTCCAGTTCACGTTCAAACACCGGCGCGGTCTTGACTTCGCTCGGTTCCAGTTTCAAAGATTCCTTGAGCGAAACAATGGCGACTTCCAATTGATCGTCGTCGGGTTCCTGCGTCGTAATATTTTGCAGCCAGAGTCCCGGCAGCGTCATAAATTTAAAGATCGCGCCCGATTCTTTTTTCGCCGCATAACGGATGACTTCATAAGAAAGTCCGGCGACGAGCGGCATCAAGGCGATGCGAACAACCAAGTTGAGCCACATCGCTTCAAAATTGATGACCGAGAACAAAACGATCGCGACGAGCATCACGACCATCAAGAACGACGTTCCGCAGCGCGGATGTTGGCGGCGCATCGTTTTCGCGTAGGCGGGCGTCAATTCGAGACCTTTTTCCCACGCGAAAACCGTCTTATGTTCCGCGCCGTGATATTCAAAAACGCGGCGGATGTCTTTCAAGAACGACATCGAAAAGATCATCAGGATAAAGAACACCATGCGAATCAAACCGTCAATCAGGTTGAACCCGACCCAACCGCCGAACGAAGCGATCTGGATTTTCCAGACATAAGCCGTCGCCGACTGCCACCACGACGCGCTTTCGGCGATCAACGGCGCCTGCGCCCAGCCGAGCGCGATGAACAAAACATTCGTCAAAACAAGCGGCGCGACGATGAACAAAAGAATATTAAAACCGAGCGCGAAAATTATCGAACCGACCGCGCTTGCCGACTGCGACGTTTTTTTCTTCGCCTTTTCCTTTTCGGGCATCACGACCTTGACCGGCGCTTTCGTGAAATTTTCGTCCAGAGTGCCGTCGGCTAAAACGGCTTGCGTTTCCAATTCCTTGGCTTTTTCTTTTGCTTCCTGTGCTTCGAGGTCTTCTTCGTAAATGCGGGCGGAAAAATTCAGCGCCTTAACGCCGAGCGCCATTGATTGAATGAGCGTCGCGCCGCCGCGCAAAACGGGCAGATTGAGCCATTTATATTTATCGCTCCATTTCGGCAGTTTCTCCGCCGTCGTCACAATCGAGCCGTCCGATTTGCGGCAGGCAATCGCGTAAGCCGACGGCGTGCGCATCATGACGCCTTCCATAACGGCTTGACCGCCGACAATTAAATCACGTTCCATCGCAAAGAGCGTGTGTAAAAATTTCATTTTCCGCGCCGATTTATTGTTTTTCATAATTGTTCAGTGAACGGCTTTTTCGTTCGATTTATGTTTTAATTCCGCGTCGCCGTCTTTCTTTATAAAGCTGAAATGCCCGCCGCTTTCCATGTGCGCGACCTTTACTTCCGCAATATCTTCGATGCCCTGTTCGCGCATTTGGCTGTTTAGTTCTTCGGGCAACTTTCATTTCAGCCCCTTTGCCAAAGATTAACGCCGACCTTTTTCTTGCGTTTTTTCCGGATGATTATACACCAGGAGCGAACGGCGCGAAAAAGCGTCGGCGTCAGATTTTTATTTAGCTATAATTGGCTGATAAACAATTTATTTCGATGCCCGCGCATAACGTTTGTTAAAGCGGTCAACACGTCCGGCAGTGTCAACGAGTTTTTGTTTTCCGGTAAAAAACGGGTGACATTCCGAGCAGATTTCGATATGCAGGTCTTCTTTCATCGTCGAACGGGTTTTGAAAGAATTTCCGCAGGCGCAGACAACATTTAATTCGGTATAATTCGGATGTATTTCAGGTTTCATTTTTTCAATGGTCTCCTCTATTTTGTAGGACAAACTTCAGTTTGTCCGGTTGTTTATTTTCTTATTAATCACATAAACAAACTAAAGTTTGTTTTACTTTTGCGCCCAAAACGCAAACTGTAATAATATGCGTCAATCGGATGAAACGTCAAGCCGAAAGGTTGGCTTCGGACTTAGCTATATGATTTTCTACTTTTAACTTAGACCAAAAAAATCTTTACCGTTTTGAGTTTTGACATCGCAGAATTTTTTGATTTTATTAAAATCCGCGATATTGTCGGTGATTAACAAAGCGTTTTCGCGTTTAGCGGTTCGCGCAATGAGAACGTCTCTCGTAATTCTTTGTATTTCGTCCGCCGAAAGTTTCGGCGTTTTGCCGGCATTTTCCGCTTTCAATCCTCGTAGAAGCGAATTCAAAACTTTTCCCGCAATCCACCAATCTTCGCCGTTTGGGACAAGCAAAGTTCCGTCTTTTTCTCGCGCTTTGCGGACTTCGTTCCAATATTTAACTTCCGTATAATCACTCGCTCCGACGGTTAATTCCTGTAAAACAACAGCCGTCATACGAAAACCTTTCGGTAGATATGACGGCTGATATGAAATGAAAATACAGGTGTCGAAAGTTATTATCGGCATTACGCGGCTTTTTTCCGATTTTCAAAAGTTTTTTTCCAAGCCCGAATCGTTAATTCATCAGCTTCGGAAATAGAGTTTTTACTTTCGGATTTGTCAGTAAATTTACCTGTTGCAGAATCATCGTAAACAGTTTTTCCTTCAGCCGTTTTTCCGGCAGACCGCTTAGAAGTCTTACTTCCATTTGAAGAATTTAACTTTATTTTATTATCTATTGCCATTTTTTATTACCTCTAAAATCCAATAACTATGATGCGGATTTTTTATTAAATGTCAATAAAAAAACTGTACCGTTGCTAATTTACGCCTTCCAACAGGCTTTCTAATCTTTGCTCTTTAATCCCGTAAAAATCCTTGATCGCTTTGACCTCTGCTTCAAACTTTTCCGAATCAGCTTTTTGCTTTTGCAGAGTGCCGACGATCATATTGTTTTTCGGTGTGTGTTCGGTCGAGACGAATTCGAAAAGTTTTGTCTGATAACCGCTTTTTTCCAGAAGCAGCGCGCGCAGACCGTCGGTGATCGATTCGGCTTCGCGTTCGAGCATAATGCCGTGTTTTAAGATATTTTTGAGCATTTCGGGCGGCGTGATCTGCGGACGGATTTCCTGATGACAGCACGGCGCGACGACGATCAGGTCGGCTTTCGCGTTGATGCCTTTGAAAATCGCGTCGTCGGTCGCCGTGTTGCAGGCATGCAGTGCGATTAAAATATCAACATTTTCGACATCGAAATCACCGATCCAGCCGTTGACGAATTTTAAGTTATCAAATTCCGACGATGCCGCAATATCGTTGCACAGCCCGACAAGTTCGGATTTGCCGTCAACGCCCGTGACTTTGACATCAATTCCGCGAATGTTTTTGAAAAAATCATACGTCGCAAAAGTCAGATAACCTTTGCCCGAACCCATATCAACGATTTTCAATTCCTTGCGGTCTTTTAACTGCGATTTGTCGAAAAGCGATGCGAGCGTTTCGACAAATTTGTTGATCTGCTTCCATTTGTCGTGTTGTTTGTCACGGATTTCGCCCCGGTCGGTCGTAATTCCGAGAGCTTTCAGGTAAAAAGCATTCGGATTAACCTGAATTCTTTTTTCGCGGTCATGTGCGAGTTGCGGCTTTGTAGTAAAAGTCGGTTTGGCAATGTTCAGGCGCGATTTTCTTTTGCGTCCGACATCAAGCTGAAAATCGTTTTCGGTGGTGAAAAGATGACCGCTGAGGAAATCCGTGCCTAAAAGATTTCGGAGGATTTTGACCGCTTCTTTGAAATCGTGATTTTTCGCCGTATCGCGTGTATCATAGCGATAGAGAAAAAACAGACGTTTGCCCTTGCGCGTTTCGATCAGCCGCAGAAGGAGTTTTTGCAGGTGATGATCCGCGCCTTTATAATTGCCGAGAGACATTTTGACAAAGGTTTCTGCCTGTAAAGAACGGGCGAATTCCGAGATAAATTTTTCGATGTTTTCAATCATATAAAGTAACCATAGTAAGAATAGAAATTATCAATTATCAATTTCAAATATCAATTATTTTGTCGGCTTATTACGTGGCAAACCTCTGAAAATAATGGATAATTGATATTTGAAAATTGATAATTGATAATAGCTTTTCGGTTGAAGCGGCATTTAAATAAATTACACAAAATTTTATGAAAACAATCAACCAGGACGATTTTACAAATTCGCTGTTCGCTCTTTTGAAGGAAACTTTCGAAAGCACGAACACGGCTTTCGGCACGATGTATCTCGACGCAGGCACGGGATTTTTCGATACGATTGAAAGCATTGACGCGGAAAAGGCTTCGCGTTCGGTTGCCGAAGGCAGCACGACGATTGCCGCGCATTGCGAACACGTGCGGTTTTATCTCGAATTTCTGAGCAATTATATGAACGAAAAATTCACGATGGTTGATTGGAAAGACAGTTGGAAAACGAAAACCGTTGACGAAGCCGAATGGAACAGCTTAC
>JALHNX010000042.1 GCA_022843305.1 Pyrinomonadaceae bacterium
CGCGCGAAGAATTAGAAAAAGCCTTGCGCGAGGCTCTGTTGCTGATAACCGAAGAGGACGCGCAAGGCTGGTTCAAAAGTTGCGGATATGCCATACACTAATTACAAATCTGCTCTAGGAATAATAAAGCCAAAAAGAAAAACGGCACGGAATTAACCAAGCCGTTTTTCTTTTTTCGTAACGTTTAATATTTATTGACCGATCGGCGAAGATTTCTGAACTTTGTTTAATTTCGCCCGTTCCTTCTCCATTTTTCTGCCGTAATCTTTCACAAATGTTTTAAGTCTGCCGTGAACCAGCCAGATTGTAAAATTATAATTTTTCATTTCCTTGTAGGTTTTTTCGTAATTCCAACCATAATTTTCATAACGGTAAACCGCTCCCGTTACGCCTGTGCGGTGTTTTCCGGCTTTGCAATGAACGAAAACTACGCCCGTTTCGGGATCGCCCATCACCTGCATAAATTTTTCGATATGTTCGTCTTTCGGATATTTCCAGCCGGTCATCGGAATATTTACATATTTCATTCCAAGTGCTTCGACTTCGGTTTTTTCATAATCGGTCGGGTCGTTTCTTAAATCAATGACGGTGTTGATGCCCAAATCTTTCAGGGCTTGGTAATCACCTTTTTCCGGCTGTCCGCCGCGGTAAAACCGCTCGTCCATCTGACCGAAGTTTATGATGTCTATATTCGGAAAACTTTGCGGGGCTGTTTGGGCAAAACCGGTGATTGAAGAACTAAAAACGAAGACAAAAGTTGCTAAAAAGACAAGAAGGTAATTTTTTTGCATAGTTTACTCCTTTAATTAACCTAATTTGCGGTTAGGTTAAGCTTGATTTTTTTTTTGTGAATTAATATTGCCGAGTTTAGTAAAAAAGGGTTTACCAACTAAATTTTTCGATTATGCGAGCTTAGACGGAGAAATATTTTTGTTGGTTGCACATTTTTTCCAAAAAAATGGATTTATTTGATAAATCCCTTTTATTATGTTGTTTAAAATTCAAAAAGACAGGTTTTTTGTGCCTGTCTTTTGCAAAATTGGTGCTGAGAGCGGGACTCGAACCCGCACGGATTACTCCACACGCCCCTCAAACGTGCGCGGCTACCAATTACGCCACCTCAGCAATCTTTAATTTTCAAAATCTGACGAAAAACTATTTATTCGAGTTTGTTTTCGCCGTATTTGCCGCTGTATTCGTGGTTGAATTTGCCGCCGTGTTGGTCGCCGTATTTGCAGGAATTTCCGAATTTAGATTCGTAATCGGCGGAACCTGAACAGCCGTATTGGTATTCAAACCGGGCTGATTGGTATCAACATTGGCGTTTGAAGTTGTCGCGGGAACGGTTTCCGTGGTTTCGGGATTGCTCGACAAAACCGAAATATTCCCAGTCAAAGCGGGCATCGAAAGCATCAGTGCCGACAACATAAAAATCGTTGCCGTCACGATCGTCGTTTTTGATAAAACCGTCGCCGTGCCGCGTGAACCGTAGGCGTTGCTCGACGTGCTGCTCGTAAACAGCGCACCGGCATCGGATTTACCCGGCTGAAGCAAAACGACGACGATCAGCACGATGCAGGATAGAAAAAATAGTCCGTATAAAAAATAAGTCAAAGTTCTAAACCACCTAAAAACTACTTGTAATTAACAATCTTCGCAAAACTTTCCGCGTCGAGGCTCGCGCCGCCGACGAGGGCTCCGTCAATATCTTTTTCGTTCATTAAAACCGCGATATTTTCGGGTTTGACCGAACCGCCGTAAAGAATTCTCAACTTAGATGCGACATCTTCGCCGTGAGTTTCGGCTGATATTTGACGGATAAAGCCGTGCATTTCTTGAGCCTGTTCCGGCGAGGCTGTTTTACCAGTTCCAATCGCCCAAACAGGCTCGTAAGCGATTATGATACGTTCCATATCCGAAGTTGTCAAACCCTCTAACCCTCTGCGGAGTTGTCTTTCGACGACTTCAAAAAGCTTTTCCGATTCTCTTTCTTCTAAAGTTTCGCCGACACAAACAATTGCGGTTAAACCGGATTGTAAAGCCGCTTTCGTCTTTTTATTAACCGATTCATCCGTTTCGCCGTAAAACTGCCGCCGCTCGGAATGTCCGATAATAACGTGCGAACAGCCGATGTCTTTGAGCATTTCGGCGGAAACCTCGCCCGTATTCGCCGATTGCTTCGCTTCGGGCGCGCAATTCTGCGCGGCGATGCGAATATTCGAACCTTCGAGCCGGTCGGCAACCGTTTTCAAATGCACAAAAACCGGCGCGATGACGACTTCGCAATGACTTGCGTTCCTCACCAAAGTTTTTAACGCAAGCACCGTTTCAACCGCTTCGCCGTGCAGTTTATACATCTTCCAATTTCCCGCAATGACAGGTTTTCTCATAATTTATCCAATTCAATTATTGTCGCGTCCCACCAGCTTCCGTAGCCTGATTCTTTTACTCTGACGCGCAGGTTTTCAAGTATCTTAACATCGGCTTTTTCGTGCGTATGTCCGCAGAGAACCGTCAGACGGCATTCGGGATTTGCGGTCATCACTTCTAAAAGCATGTCGCCGATGGCTTTACACGTGTAGAACGGTTGTTTGAATTCGCCGATAATTCGCAAACTCCGGTCGAAACACGCTTCGACAAACGGCGGAACGTGCGTGACTAAAATGACATTTTTATAATTTTCAACCGCTTCAAGTAAAACTGGTCGAAGCATTTCAGCATAATGATCGCCTTTAGTTTTCAACAATTCGCTGATTTCTTCGCGGCTTAAGCCCTTGTAATCGCCGATTGACAAAACATCGCGGCTCGATGCCTCGCTTAAATTAAGTGTGCCGTTGCGCGCATCGCCCCAACCTTCGATACCGATTAAAGCCGTCGAATTATTCAGCTTAACAATTCCTTTTTCACTGAGCCATTGTAGATTTGCCGACTGTCCGACCACTTCACGAACATTTTTTTCTGCCTCTGCAAAGCTGCTGAAATAAAAATCGTGGTTGCCGGGGACAAAATAAACAGGGAAATCAAGCCAATCGTTAAAATCCCTCAGCGCTTTGCAAACAAATTCGCCCTCGGCAATATCGCCCGAAATCACTAAACAATCGGGATTTAATTCCTGCAAATATTCCTTGTATTCCGAATAATCGCGTTCAGTCAAACGGTCTAAATGAATATCGGTTGCCCAGGCGATGTTATTCATAAAAAAATAAAAGGCAGAAAGTAAAAACATTATATTAGTTTACTTTCCGCCTTTTGTCGAAAAATTTTGGTGAGTCGTGCAGGACTCGAACCTGCGACCCGAAGATTACATACCACACTGACTTTCGCCAGTCGCTAAAGATTTCAGCGTTGTAGTCTGGACTATCTCATCACCCGCAGCCGAAACTGTTTGGGTGTGCGGCGTATAGTCTCTGAGGGCTTTCTCGAAATTTATAAAGTTTCAAGGTTGCCTGCTGATTGCCCAATTTTCAAGATTTTTACGTTTTTTTTCGTACTTGAAACTCTCAGGGGTTTCCAGCATACAGCCGCATTTTCATTTCATTGTTTCCAATGAACGCTCCTATTTCAATGAACAAGAGTCTTCTGCTCTACCAACTGAGCTAACGACCCAAATTTGCGAACGAATTGGATTATAACAACAGCTTTTAGAAAATCCAAAGCCGAATTTTGCAAATTTCTTTTGATTTATGCGTTCTTTATTTTGCAAATAATATACTTATAGAGAAAATATAAGCTGAATGAAAGAATGCCCCGAATGTAAAACCTGTTACGGCGACGACGCGCTGGTTTGCCCGAATGATTTAAAGGAGCCGCGCCACGTGCTGCCCGGAAGCCAGCTTTTGGCAAATCGCTATTATCTTGAAAAGCAGCTCGGCAAAGGCGCGATGGGACAGGTTTATCTGGCAAAGGATAAAAAATTCGAGGCGCGCAAGGTTGCCGTTAAAACCGTCCGGCAGGATCTGTTGAGCAGCGAAGATCTGCAGGAAGGCGAGGCGATCGCGCGGTTTGAGCGCGAAGCGCAGTCGGCGGCTTCAATCCAGCATCCGAACACGGTTTCGGTGACGGATTTCGGCGAAACCAAAGAAGGCGTCTTTTATCTCGTGATGGAATACGTCGAAGGCGAAACGCTTCATCGCCTTTTGCGGCGCGAAGGAACGCTTTCGGTCAAACGCGCCGTCAAACTTCTGCGGCAGATCGCCGACGGCGTCGAAGCCGCGCACGATGCCGGAATTCTGCACCGCGACCTGAAACCCGCCAACATCTTTATTATGTCGAAAGGCAGAACAAACGACGATGGCTTTATCAAAGTCGGCGATTTCGGTTTGGCGAAAATTGTCAATCAGGCGATGAGCGATCTTGATTCAAGCGCCGGTCCGACCTCGCGCGGAATTGTCGGAACGCCCGAATTTATGGCTCCCGAACAGATGCAGCCCGAACTCGGCGTTGACGTTCGCGCCGATATTTACGCGCTCGGGACAATTGCTTACCTGATGCTCGGCGGACGAACGCCGTTTGCGGGCGATCTGATGCAACTCGTGATGCAGAAAATTATGCATGCGCCGCCGCTGCTTTCGACCTTAAGAACCGATATTCCGTCCGATGTCGAACGAATAATTATGCGGTCGCTCGACACCGACCCGAACCGCCGTCAGTCAACCGTCATGGAATGGATTTCCGAACTCGAAAACGCGGCGGAAGACGTTGTTGATAAAAATAAATCGGGCGGCGCAAGACTTGTCGTTCTTGCCCCGGTCGGTGCTGAAGTTTACGTCAACGACGAGCGCAAGGGAAGTATCGGAAGCTCGGGCAAATTGGTTTTAACGACCATTCCCGCCGGACAGCATATTTTGCGCGTTTCAAAACCCGGCGAAAGGGACGACGAACGCGTTATCGAACTCCGCGAAGGCGGACAGGAACAACTCATTCAAGCGCAATTAAAACCGATGCAGGGAACTGCGAGCCAGCCTTCGTCGTCGCAATCGAGCCAGAGCGGAATGGCGCAGTCGAGCATTATGCCCGGAATTGTCGCCTGCACAAATTGTCAGGCGCGTTTTGCCGAAGGCGTAAAATTTTGTGGACGCTGCGGAAACCGTTCGTTCACGGTCGTCAGTGCGGGTGTCAATTCAAAAAGCTACACGGTTTGCCCGCGCTGTTCGACGCAATTGCCGCAAAATTCAAAATTTTGCGGACGCTGCGGTTACAGCTTTACGCAGCAAACGAGCGGGAAAAGCGCACAATCACTCGGATTTTATTCGGGCGGTGCGCAAAATCCGCCTCAGCCGGTTCAAAGAGTCTGCCGCCGTTGCGGTGCGGCTTTTCCGCCGAATATCAAATATTGCGGGCGTTGCGGCGCGGGATTGTAAGTGTTTTTTTACCGAAGTAAATAATCATTTCAGGGTCAAGCCGCCGGTCGGGTTATTTTTCCATAACTAAAGAACAAAAATCAATAAAATACGTTATAATGATTTCGTTAGCGTGATAAATCTTGTAGGTTCTTTATGAAAATTTGTCCAAGCTGTAGGCAAACTTATACCGATGACAATCTGAATTTTTGTTTAACCGACGGCTCATTTTTAACCACGGCTACTGAGAATGAACCGAAAACGGTTTATATGGAACAGACCCGTATCACGAACCAAACAAACTGGGGACAACAAGGCTTTCAACCGCCTGCGGTTTGGCAAAATCAGCAAAATTTACAGCAACAGCAGCCGAATTATCCGATGCGGGTTCAGTCGCAAGACCAGACTTTGCCGACGATTTCATTAATTCTCGGTATCTTTGCGGTTCTGGTCGGTTGTTTTATGGGCGGTATTCCGCTCGGCGCTCTGGCAATAATTTTGGGCGTAATGGCTTTAAATAACGAAAAGCGCGACCCGGCAAAATACGGCGGAAAGGGATTGGCGATTGCCGGAATCGTGACCGGCGTAATCGGTTTTTTTTTCAGTATCTTAATAATTCTGCTGGCTTTGGCGGGATAATCAGGCGGCAATTGATTACGTCTTTTGCATAAACCGCGAAATTAAGTAAAATTTGAACAAATGCGAGTTACACTCCGCGTAATAGCGGGTCCGCAAACGGGACGCGTGTTTACGTTTGAACAACACGAAACATTTATGATCGGGCGCAGCGAAGAGTCACATTTTTGCCTGCCGCAAGACCGCTATTTCTCGCGCCATCATTGCATTTTGGAGATTGCGCCGCCGCAATGTTTTCTGCGTGATTTAGGCTCGACCAACGGAACTTTTGTAAATGGAATAAGGGTCGAAACCTGTTATCTGAAAAGCGGCGACCGCATTCAGGGCGGCGAAACCGTTCTCGAAGTCGAGGTTTCAACCGAATCGGCTTTTATGCCCGCCGTTGTCGGTCAGCTGCCGATTGCGAGAAGCGCGACCATTCCTTCATTGGTGACGGTTCAATGTTTGAACTGCGGAATTCCCGCCGAAGCCGAAGCGTCGCGTCCCGACGCGAAAATGACTTTTCTGTGCGACGAATGCCGCGAAAAATTAAAACAGAATCCGCAGCCGATTCCGAATTATCAAATGATTCGAATTCTCGGGCAGGGCGGAATGGGAAGCGTCATGCTGGCGCGTTCGATGAAGGACGGTCGCCCGGTCGCCATCAAAACCCTGCTTCCCGAAGTTGCCATCAGCGAGCAGTCTTTGAAACGGTTTCTGCGCGAAATCGAGGTTGCCGCCAGTCTTCAGCATCCGCATATCGTCAGCTATCTCGAACACGGAACGCATAACGGAATCGTCTATCTCGTCACGGAATTCGTGCAGGGCATGGACGCGTCGAAACTTGCCAAAATGCGCGGCGGAAAATTGACTTATCAGGAAGTCGTAAAAATTATCGAACAAACGCTTGGCGCACTCGATTTCGCTCATTCGCAAGGGTTCGTTCACCGCGATATTAAGGAACAAAATATTCTGGTTGACGGAAATTACCCGAATTATAACGCGAAATTAACAGATTTCGGGTTGGCGAAAAGCTATAAACAAACCGGAATGAGCGGTGTGACGATGGTCGGCGACGTTGCCGGAACGATTGCCTATATGCCGCCCGAACAGGTTCGGGATTTCAAAGACGTTCAGCCGCCTTCGGATATTTATGCCGCCGGAATGACCGCTTACAGTTTGCTGACCGGCGCGCACGCGCTCGACATCAGCCCGCGCGCCGGGATTTCCGAAACCGTCAAAGCGATTTTTGAAAAACCGATTATTCCGATTGCGCAAAGAAATTTGGACGTTCCGCTGCGCGTTGCTTCGGTCATCGAAACCGCCATTGCCAAACAAGTCGAACTCCGCTGGCGCACGGCGGGCGAAATGCGCGACGCTTTACTCAGAGCAATGAAGTAATTATTTGAAAAATTTATGCCGGATTCTTACAAACTTCTCTCGGTCATAATTCCGGTTTACAACGAAAAATCCACAATTTCCGAAATCATCGAAATGGTTTCCGCGGTCGAATTGCCGATTGAAATGGAAATTATTGTCGTTGACGACGGTTCGACGGACGGAACGGTCGAAATTCTCCGATCAAACAGCGTAAAAGTTGCGAATACATATCTTACGCCGGTCAATGTCGGTAAAGGCGCGGCTGTCCGCATCGGCTTAACGCTTGCGAAAGGCGATATTATTTTGATTCAGGATGCCGATCTCGAATTGAATCCGAACGAATATAAATTATTGCTTCAGCCGATTTTTGACGGGAAATCGTCGGTCGTTTACGGTTCGAGATTTCTGGGCGAAAACCGTGTCGCGCCGATTCGCAGGTTCGCTAATTATTTTCTGACTTTTACGACAAACGTTCTGTTTCGGACAAATTTGACCGATATGGAAACGGCTTATAAGGTTTTTACATCGGAGGTTGCCGAAAAATTATCGCTCGAAGCAAACCGCTTTGAGATCGAACCGGAAATTACGGCGCAAATTATCCGAAACGGTTTTTCGATTATCGAAGTTCCGATTTCATACCGCCCGCGAACCAAATTCGAAGGCAAAAAAATCAAATGGAAGGACGGTTTTAAGGCGCTTTGGACGCTTGTGAATTATCGTTTTCGGAAAAAGTAGAAATTCCGGCAAGCATTCCGAATAAAACCCAAAGATGCCGCGCGTCTTCAAACGAACCGCTCAAACCCTGATACAAAAATGCTCCGACAAAAGCGCAGGACAATGCTAAATGAATCAAATTTTGTTCACTTAAATTATCAAACTTAAAAAGGCATCTTGTTATTAAAAATATGCTTAGCAAAACAAAGACGGTAACGCCGAACAAACCCGTCTGTCCCAAAACATTGAGCCAAACATTGTGCGCGTCGAGCAAAATCTGATTCCCGCCCGAAAGCGTTGCGTATTGCAGCGATGCCGTATTCGTGCCCGTTCCTCTGCCGAAAAGGGGGAATTCCTTGAAATTTTCAAACGCATTTTCCCAAACCAGAACACGAACCGAGGCTTCGATTTTTTTATCGGACAAGGGAAATGAAAATTCCCGCGTCGTGTTGTTCGTGTCGGGCGAAATCAGCGTCGAGCTGAAAACAGCCACGGCAAAAATTATCGCCAAAGCCAACGAAACCTTTGAAAACACAGTCTTTTTGTTTTCATTGAATAAAGCCCAAAACCAAATTCCCAAACTCAAAATCATTCCGCCGAGTCCGGCTGAAAAGGTGAAAATCGCCGCGAACCAAATACCCGCCTGTAAAATCCGTGCCGCGATTTTCTTCAGCCAGCCTGTTTTTTCAGCCAAAACCGCGAGCAATAAACTGACGTTCAGAAAATTCGCCATCATATTCGCATTGGCAAAAAGCGCGTGAATTCGCGGGTAATTTCCCGCCGGAAGACTTCCGAAATGCGAAAGAAAATAATTGTCGTAAATCGTTTTATCGCCGAGATAAAACAGCACGAATCCGGCAATCGAAGCCAAAATCGTCAAACCCGTTCCAAACAGCCACGCAAAGCAGATTTGTTTGAAAAAAGATTTATCACGAACAAGATTAAATGTGATAACGGCGAGCCCGAAAAGATAAAATTCGCCCAAAAGTTTGAAAAAACTCCTTTGCGGCTGAGTTGAAAAAATTGTCGAAATTGTTAAAGCGAAGCCATATAAACCGATGAAAAGATAGAATTTATCAAACCTGAATTTTGTTTGACGGCGAAACAACGCCAAGACCCAAAATATAAAAACTCCGAGAAAAATAAAATCGGTGTAAGGAACCATCAAGCCGAAAATTTGGGTGTTGAACGGTCGGACAAGCGGCAGAGAAATGATGAGAAACAGAAATAACCATTTGCAGATCTTTAATGTCATTTCAGTTTATTCAGCAAAAATTTCAGTTTTTCGGCAAATTTTCGCAGTTCAAAATTTTGCGGATCGTCGTGCGCGCCTTTGATTCCGGCATCAATCGCCGAATGATACGCCGGAATGAGCCACGTTTCGCGCCGAACGCTTGCGGAAATGTAAAGCAGCGCCAGTCTTTCGTATTGCCCGTCGGTAAAACCGGGAAACGGTGCGATCAGATCGTTTTCGGGATTCGCATTTTTTGCATCGCGGCGGCGCGGCTGAATAAGTTCGATATGTATTTGCAAACCTTTGCCGTCGGTTTTTAGAAAATCGCGGGCGAATTTTGTTCCCCAGCCTTTGCGGACGGTTTCGTCAAACGGCGTGGTCGTGATTGATTCGCCGATTCGGTTGACGAAAATATGCGCGACGGGTTGTTTTAACCAGATTGTTAAATCGTTTCCGCGCCAATTCGCGTTCGTGTCGAAGTCTTCGGGAAAAGGCGCGTCTTTCAGGTAAGGCGTTGAAGTATCGTGAATGATGAAATAAAGTGCATGAATAGTTTCGCCGTTCGGCAATTTGGCGGTTGATAAAGGTTTATCTAAATTCCCGCCGATTGTTTCTTCGTCAATTTTATGTTTCTTCAAATATTTACGAAGATTTTCCTTTTTGATTTTGACCGTTTCGCCGATCAGAGCTTCAAGCGGTTTCGGAAGGATTTTTAATTGATCGCCTAAAACTCCGCCGATCTTGTTCGGGCGCAGTAAACATCGTGCTTGTTCGACGGGACGACCGACGAATTGAAGATTTTTTTCGTCAAATTGGCAAGCCGAGTTTTGAGCCATAATTGCAGAAGACAGAAGACAGAAAACAAAAGTCGGAAGTAAAACGAATTTTGAATTTTGAATTTTGAATTTTGAATTCATATCGTCTTCGTTACTTTTGAAAGCGAGCGCGGCGCGTCCGGGTTAATTCCTTTTTCCTTTGCGAGCAAAGCGGCGAAAAGCTGTGCGGGAACGATGAACGGAATCGGCGAAAGAAATTCGTCAATTTCGGACGGCATCTGCAAAAAACGCGGGCTTTTGGCGGCTATTTCCGTGTCGTTCGTGATCGTCAAACAATCGGCGTGAAGCTCGTGCAGGCGTTCGAGCAAATCCAGATTGCTTTGGCGGGTAACGCCGGTCGGCGCAAATAATATGACGGGAAAACGGCGTTCGACAATCGCCAAAGGACCGTGAAAAAAATCGGCGGACGAAAATCTTTCGGCGACGACGTAACAGGTTTCCATCAATTTCAGCGCGAATTCATAAGAATTTCCATAATTCAAACCGCGCCCGACAACGACGCAGTTTTCCATAAAAACGTAGCGTTTGACCAATTCCTCGACATCGGATTTAAGCTGTAAAGCCTGCGATGAAAAATGCGGGATTCGCTCGAATTCGATTTTCGTGTCGGCAAGCGCGGACGCGAGCATATAAAAATGCAGCATTTGTCCGGTGTAGGTCTTTGTCGCGGCAACCGATTTTTCGCGTCCGGCGTGAATCAAAAGCGTTTCGTCGGCAATCTTTGCCATTGTCGAATCGGCTTCGTTGGTGATTCCGATAGTGAAAGCGCCCGAATTTTTCGCGCTTTCCAACACGGAATTGATGTCCGTTCCTTCGCCTGATTGCGAAACGCCGATGACGACCGCGCGTTTCAAATTCAATTTCGCGCCGTAAAGCGTGAAAACCGACGGCGCGGAAAGTGAAACCGGAATTCCGGTTGTAATTTCAAGCAGATAACGCCCGAACAGAGAAGCATTGTCCGAACTTCCGCGCGCGACCAGAACGATCAGATCAATGTCGCGCCCCCGCAAAAATTCACCGAGTTTTTCGAGTTTGGCGCGTTCCGCCAGAATCGTCCGTTCCAAAACCACGGGCTGTTCCGTGATTTCCTGCAGCATTAAAGACATAAAAAAAATAAAAAGTTTTGAGTCCCGCCTTTAGGCGGCTTGCATTTTGATTTCTAAATTTAACCTAAAAAGCTGTTTTGCCGCCTGAAGGCGGGACTCAAAACAAATTTTAAAATTAAGTTTCTGAAACTGTTTCGTCCGATTCGCAGGGCGATTCGACCGCCGGATTTGTTTTTGAAATTTCTTCGATAACTTGATTTAGCGAACCGCCGATTAGAATAACCAAAGCCGTCAGATAAAGCCAGAGCATCAAAATAATAACCGCTCCGAGCGATCCGTATGTTTTATCGTAATTGTTGAAATAATTAAGATAAAGCCGAAATCCGTTGGTCAGTATAATCCATAAAATAATCGCCGTAATCGAACCGGGCGAAACCCAACTGCACCGGTTATCTTTTTGATTCGGCAAATATCTGTAAAACATACCGAATATCAAAAACAAAAGAGTGATGAAAGTAACCCATTGAATTATCTGCAAAACGATAAAAGATTCAATCGGGAATTTTACCAGCGTCAGCAAAAGCAAAAGAAATTTCCAGCCGTAAAAAACGATGCCGAGAACAAAACTCAAAAGAAAAATCAGAATCAGCGTAAAAACCAGAGATTCGAGTTTTGTCATCCACCAAGAGCGTGTTTCTTTCAGTTTATAAACGTGATTTAAGGCGACGCGTAAACCATCAATTCCCGCCGAAGCCGACCATAATGCAATGATGAAACCGAACGTCAATTTTCCGCCCGAGCTGTTTTGCGTAACTTCCAAAATCGTTTTTTGCACCAGTTCAAAAGCCGAATAAGGCATTATCTGGCGCAGGTAAGAAAACAATTCAAATCTCAAATCCTCGGCTTTGCCCAAAATCAAACCGAAAAGATTGACCAGAAAAAGCAGCAGCGGAAAAAGCGAAAATGAAAGATAAAACGCGACCTGCGCCGAACGGCTCAAAACGTCTTCATCCCAGAAAACGTCATAAAGGCGATAAAGAACGGCTTTGACAAAATTATATTTTTCGCCGATTTCTGAGGACATAAATTCTTATCCCGTGCGTTTAAGTTCGTTTATATTTTCGCTTATTGATGAAGATTTTGCCAGTTTTTTCAGTTCATAAAGTTTCATCATCGCTTCGACGGGTGAAATCGAATCCACATCGAGATTGTTTAGATAGTTTTCCAATTCGCTGTTTTCACTTAAAAGCATTTGAGATTTTTCGCCTGAAAGCTCATATTCACGCAAAAGCTGTTCGGCGCGTCGGATAACGGGTTTCGGAAGTCCGGCGAGCTTCGCGGCATAAACGCCGTAACTTTTCAGTGCCGTGCCTTTTTCAAGTTTGTATTTGAACGTCAGATCACCCGCGTTTTCTTCGATCAAAAAATGCAGATTTTCCAAATGCGGCAAAACGCCTTGCAGCTCGGCGAGTTCGTGATAATGCGTCGCAAAAAGCGTGCGGGTTTTTAATTTCGGATGATTATGGATAAATTCGACGACCGACCGCGCGACCGCCAAACCGTCGAACGTCGAAGTTCCGCGCCCGAGTTCGTCAAGCAAAATCAGCGAACGCGGGCTTGCATGATGAAGAATTTCGGCGGTTTCGATCATCTCGGTCATAAAAGTAGATTCGCCTGCGCCGATCCGGTCGTAAAGTCCGATACGCGTGAAAATCCGATCACAAACGCCGACCACCGCTTCGTCCGCCGGAACGAACGATCCCGTCTGCGCGAGCAGAACGATCAGAGCGATTTGCCGCAGATAAGTTGATTTTCCCGAAGCGTTCGGTCCCGTAATCAGCGCGATCTGCGGCGCACCGTTTCCGCCGAGCGCGGAATCGTTGGCGATAAAATTTACTTCGTTTTCAAGCAGAATTTTTTCGATCACCGGATGCCGTCCGTTTTTTATTCGCAAAAGGGAAGTTTCATTAACGGTCGGACGATTGTAATTCATTTCATCGGCGACCTCCGAAAGCGAACAAATCGCGTCGAGATAAGCAATCGTTTGCGCCGCGAGCAAAATTTCGGGACGCGCTTTGCCGACCTCTAAACAAATCTGACGAAACAAATTGTTTTCGAGTTCTTCGAGCCGTTCCTGTGCGTGAATGACAAGGGATTCGTGTTCTTTTAATTCCAGGGTGATGAATCTTTCACACGGCACAAGCGTCTGTTTGCGCGAATAATCCGAGGGAACGAGATGCAGATTCGATTTCGTTACTTCGATGAAATAGCCGAAAACTTTATTGAATCCGACGCGCAGAGATTTAATTCCGGTGCGTTCGCGCTCGCGCCGTTCGAGCGCGGCAAGAAATTCCTTTCCGTTTTGCAGACTTTCGCGCAATTTGTCCAATGCTTCCGAAAAACCTTTTTTGATGATGCCGATTTGATCGGTGTTTCGCGTCGGCAATTCTTTGGAAATCGAAGAATCAATTAGCTTTGCGGTCTTTTCACAAACAGGAAGATGTGCCAAAAGCTGACCGAATCGAATCGTGTCTTTTTGCAAAATCTGTTTGAGTCGCGGGATTAGTTCCAGACTTTTTCCAAAAGCGCGAAGCTCATACGCCGAAATATAATTTGCTTTGGCGCGGCTCGAAAGTCTTTCCAAATCCTTTATCTGCGACAAAAATTCACGAATTGCGTTTCGTTCGTTCGGATTTTCCTTAAACCACGCGAGATGTTCCTGACGGCGATAGATTTCCGTCGTGTCGAGCAAAGGCTGCCGCAGCCAACGCCGCAAAAGCCTTCCGCCCATCGGCGTTTTTGTGCGGTCAATAACCGCTATAAGACTTGCGCCCGTCGCGCTTTGAAAAACTTCCAGACTTCGCAGAGTATTGCCGTCGAGCAGCATAAACTCTGAAAAATCATAGCTTTTCAAACGATTTAATTGGTCAGCCGCACCGAATTGCGTGTCTTTGAGATAGGAAATTATCGCGCCCGCCGCCGAAACCGCGAGCGGCAATTCATCCAAACCGAAGGGTTTGAGGGTCGTTGTGCTGAAATGTTTGAGAACATTCTTGCGCGCCCTTTCAAACGCAAAAACTTCGGGCTTCAGACGCGTTACAAACCGCGGCAAATCGCGGTTGCTCAATTCTTCCTGCGTATCGGTAATTAAGATTTCAGCCGGAGCGAGCCGCGATATTTCGGCTAAAGCATCTCTGTTTTCAATTTCGGTTGCCGCAAAATCGCCGGTCGAAATGTCGGCATACGCGATTCCGGCGCGGTTTCCGTCGCTGAAAAAAGCGCAGAGATAATTGTTCGAGTTGCTTTCCAAAAGCTGCGGTTCGATGATCGTGCCTGCTGTGACGATTCGCGTAACTTCACGCTGAATCAATCGTTTACCGTTTTTTCCTTTAATCGGAGTCGAGGAAAGCTGTTCGCAGATGGCGACGCGATGACCGCGCGAAATCAAAGTTGCGAGATGGCGTTCGAGCGAAAGATATGGAACACCGGCGAGCGGCACGCGCATTCCCTTGCCCATCGGTTTGGAAGTCAAAGCAATGTCGAGTTCACGCGCCAAAAGCCGCGCGTCCTCGTCGAACGCTTCATAAAAATCACCAAGACGAAAAAGCAAAATTGCGTCTTGGTGATTTGCCTTGATTTCCAGATACTGCCGACGAATCGGCGTTTCGTCCTTCATAAAAACTTAACCGCGGCGGCGTTCGAGCAGCGTCATCATCAAAACGCCGAGAACGATTCGCGTTTCTTCTTCGGGCGAAAGCTGTGAAAGATTTGTCAGAACAAATTTACCTTCAAAAAACGCCGGTTCTTTCTTTAAACGCGCAATCGGAGTTCCGTCAATGCGGGAAACGATATATGCCGGATGAAAGACGTAACCGGAAAGCATTCCGATTAACGGCAATTCGCCGAAAAGCGCGTCGCCGACCTTGACCCAACCGCTCTCTTCGTTGATTTTATAGACCTGATTGCCGTTTGCGTCGAAAATGTCATAACTGGCTTTCCAGATCGAGCGCATTCCCTGACGTTTTATCGAGCCGAGATGGCTGCCGCGATTATCGCTAAAACTGTAATTTGCCGACCAATCAATCATCCGGTCGGCTTTGATGTTGAAAAGCATCTGGGTTTGCTGTTCGTCGGCAAAAATGTTGATGTCTTCTTTCAACTTGAACATTTTTTGCTTAACATAACCGAGCAGATTGCCGTTTGCGTCGCGGACATAGATTTGATTAGCCAGCGCGAGCAACTTGAAACTTAAACTAAGGGGAAAATTCATTGTCTCTCCTTATACAGAAAAAATCGGGTAAAACAGTTTTATTTTACAGTATTTAGTCCGGAAAGATTAAGCCCGTAAAAAGTTCGGCAAAAATTTTGCGATTGATGATAAATTTTCGTGGATTTTTTTGAGTTCGGCAAAACTCAGAATAGTTAAAACATTTTCGAGTTCACGAAATTCCATCGTGAGCGATTTGTTTGCGCGGTTCGTATCGCGTTCACTGTCCAGAATGAGAAAGATTTTTGAACGCTGCGCATCGTGGGCGCGTTTTAACTTGGCAAACGCCGAATCCAGATTGCCTTTGCTCTGAACTTCAAAAACGTGCGAAAGCCGCTGATTATTTGTCCTCTCTCGCCAAACGACATCGTAATATTGAAACTCCATTTCGCCATAAAACCCGAGAATTTCGCCGATCTCTAAAAGTATTTCCTGAGCTTGCCGGTGTGAAAGCGATTCGATTTCAACGCCGGCTTTTGAAAATATGATTCCTTCGGTTTCCTGTTCGACCGATTTTTTGCCTTTCTCGGTCAAAGACCAAATTCCGCGCTCGCGGCGAATCAGATTATTTTCATCGAGCATTTTTCCGGCTTTCTGCACGGCTTTTTTCCAAAACTTTTGTTCGCCGGATTTTATTGCCGCAATTTCCGCGTCTGATAACGAAGGGAAATAGGAAATCAGCCGCTCATAAAGGAAACGCACGTTGTCCGTTCCGCCAACCGCGGAAAGTTCCTGCAAAATCGGAGTTTCAATATTTGTTGATAAAGGCAGCGGCATTTCTTTTATCTTCGGTCTGATTAAAAAATAGATTTATATGCGGTGAGATTTTGATTTATCACATCATTTTTTAACTCATCCAGATTTTCCGTCAAGCGTTCTGCAAGATTTTCGGTCAGTGTTTTGGCATTAAAAGCCTGAGCCACAGAAATCGTTTCAGGCTTTCCGATTTTAACAAAAATCTGCGGCTTAAACTCGCCGAGAAATTCGTAGCGCATCGAAAGGGAAATAACGAAACATTTTTCGACTTTTTCGATTATCTTCGACAAGCCGTTATAAAGCCTCAGCGGGCGCAAATCGTTCGGTAAAATTTCGCCTTGCGGAAATATCCAGAGCGTCGAATTGGAATTTTCACGTAATAAGTTTGCCGCGTATTTGATGCTTTGCAAAGCCTCGCGTGAATTTTCACGCACAACCGAAAACGCGCCGAGCTTGCGAAATAGAAACAAACTTTTTAGTTGTTTTTCTTCCATCATCACAAAACTATTTAAATTTGTTTCGTGTGAAATCTGAAAAGCAATTAGTCCGTCCCACCAACTCGAATGATTGCAGTAAATTATCAGCGGTAAATCAATGTTTTTGTTAAATAAAAAATCCAAACCGGAAACCCGAAAAGAATGAAAGTGCCGTTTAAGCAAATTGCGATTATAAAGTGAGAAAACCTTCTCGAAAACGACGCTTTTATTTGCTTCCAACATATATTTTCGGAACGCGGCGATTGATACCGCAGGTTATTTCATAAGAGATTGTGTCAGAAATTTGCGCCAATTCTTCGGCTGAAATTCTTAAACTATTTGTTTCACCAATTATAATTACTCTGTCTTCAAGTTTAACATCAGGAATGTCGGACACATCCACAAGCGTCCAATCCATAGAAATGCGCCCGACAATCGGTGCAAAATGTTGATTTATTAAAACTCTTCCTTGGTTTGATAAAACACGCGGTATTCCGTCTTCATAGCCAATTGGAATCGCTGCGATCAGCGAATCTTTCTGCGTTTTAAATGTGCGGCTGTAACCCAACGTTTCGCCTTTGGCAACCTTTTTGAGATGTGCTATTTGTGTGAAAATTGACATAACGGCTTTTAACTCCGGCTTCGCAACACTTTTCGGCAAAATATCGCCGCCCAATCCATATAAAACTCCGCCAAGTCTGACCAAATTCTCTCTGGATTTTTCGTGAACAATCGCTCCCGGAGAGTTTGCCAAATCTTTATAAATCGGCTTAAATCCTTTATCTTCAAAGATTGCCGCACATTCCTTAAAGCGTTTAATTTGTAAATCAGTAAAATCGTTTTCGTTCAAATTGTCGGCGGCGGCGAAATGCGTCATCAATCCTTCAACATTTAAATTTTTAAGGCTTTTCAGTCTTTCGGCAAACTCATCAGCTTCATCAAATCGAACGCCGATTCTGTTCATTCCGGTATCAATTTTGATATGAACATCAGCGATAATTCCGTGTTCCTTGGCTGCCAGATTGAAGCTTTCGGCTTTTTCAATTTGGTAAATTACGGGTGTTAAACTGTTGTCAAGCAACAGTTTTTCCTGCCCAAACCAAAATCCGCCCAGACAAAGTATCGGTTTTGTAATTCCGGCATCACGAAGTTCGAGTCCTTCTTCAGGAAGGGCAACGCCGAACCAATCAATTCCTTTCGCTTCCAATCTGAGGGCGCATTGAACCGCATTATGTCCGTAAGCATCGGCTTTAACGACCGCCATATATTTCAGATTATGACCGACAAAATTTTTAACCGATTGAAGATTAAAAGTGAGATTATCAAGATTAATTTCTGCCCAAGTCGGTCTTTGCGCAATAATTTTCGACATTAAATAAATTAAAGCAAACTGCTAATGAAAACGTGTTAGTGTTGAAATAATTAATGTTATGATTTTTAGCTTTAGAAACAGCTTTAAGTGTCTGCTTTGCGACACTTAAAGCTGTTTCTAAAGCGGAATATTGCCGTGTTTTTTAGGCGGATTGCTGTCGCGTTTGTTTTGCAGAAGCGATAAAGCCCGGATAAGTTTCGGACGCGTAAATTTCGGCTCGATCACTTCATCTATAAAACCGTGTTCCGCGGCGACATACGGATTTGCAAACTTTTCCTTAAATTCCGTCACTTTTGATTGCCGAAACTGTTCATCATTTTCGGCAATTTCCTTGCGGTACAGAACCCCGACTGCGCCTTCCGCGCCCATGACGGCGATTTCAGCGGTCGGATATGCAAAATTTATATCAGTCCGGATATGTTTTGAAGCCATTACGCAATATGCACCGCCGTAAGCCTTGCGCGTAATAACGGTAATTTTCGGCACGGTCGCTTCGGCAAAAGCATAGAGAAGTTTTGCGCCGTGGCGGATAATACCGAAATGTTCCTGATTAACACCGGGCAAAAATCCCGGAACATCTTCAAACGTGATAATTGGAATATTGAAGCAATCGCAGAAACGGACAAATCGAGCGGCTTTGACCGAAGCGTCAATATCCAAAACGCCTGCCAGAAACGCCGGTTGATTGGCAACAATCGCGACCGAAAAGCCGCCTAAACGGGCAAAACCGATGACTATGTTTTGGGCAAAATGTTCTTGTACTTCAAAGAAATAACCTTCGTCAACGACATTATTGATAATTTCACGAATATCGTAAGGTTGGTTCGATGATTGCGGAACGATGGAATTTAACAGTTCATCGGCACGGTCAGACGGGTCATTTGTCGGCACAAACGGCGGATTTTCAAGATTATTGGACGGGACGAATGAAAGTAGTTCGCGTGTCAGCCGCAGACAATGTTCGTCCGAATCGGCGGCAAAATGTGCGACTCCGGATTTGGCATTATGCGTCATCGCGCCGCCGAGATGATCTTTGGTAACGTCTTCGTGCGTGACGGTTTTTATAACATCCGGTCCGGTGATAAACATATAAGATGTGTCTTTGACCATTATGTTGAAATCCGTGATCGCCGGTGAATAAACCGCGCCGCCCGCGCAAGGTCCTAAAATACAGCTGATTTGCGGAACAACGCCGCTTGCTAAAGTGTTTCTCAGGAAAATATCGGCATAACCGCCAAGCGACACAACGCCTTCCTGAATGCGTGCGCCGCCGGAATCGTTCAGACCGACAATCGGCGCGCCGGTTTTCATCGCTAAATCCATTACTTTACAAATCTTTCTGGCGTGAGTTTCGCTAAGAGAACCGCCGAAAATCGTAAAATCCTGCGCAAAAACAAAAACTTCGCGCCCGTCAACCAGTCCGTGTCCGGTGATAACGCCGTCGCCCATAAATTTTTGTTTCTCTAAGCCGAAATCCGTCGAGCGGTGAACGACAAATTTATCGAATTCCTCAAACGAGCCCTCATCCAAAAAGAATTCGATTCTTTCGCGGGCGGTCATTTTTCCCGCAGCGCGTTGTTTTTCGAGTCGCGCCGCGCCGCCGCCTAATTCTGCAAGCCGGGATTTTTCCTGCAATAAATCTAATTTATTCATAGACTTTTCTTGTGTTTGCGGTTTCATACCACAGATAAGTTTAGTGTTTTTGAGTAAATACTCAAACGGCGGGAATTAATTTTGCCGTTTAAAATGAATGGTTTGTATTTTAAAAATCTTCCATCGCATCACGGATTTGAGCGAAAAGCCTTTTTCTGAAACTTTGCGCAAAGATTTCGGCTTCGCGCAGGTTCTGCGAGATTTGAGTGCGGCTGGTTTCGACTTCAAAAAGCAGAGTTTGCAGTGTATTTCGCTCATTTTCCAATGTTCTGCGTCGGTTCTCGCGCATTTCTTCGGCTTTGGTCGTGCCTTGAAACTGGATTGAGCGGTCAATATTTTCGGGGCGCAGATCAATCTGGATTTGTCCGATGCGGCGCTTGATGGTTGCTTCTCTTTCGCCGGTTTCAATCAGGGATTTGCGAAGCGTCGCGGCTAACTGCTCGGTTTGGTTAAGAATTTCATAGCCGAATAAAAGTTTCTGCTGTCTTTCGCTTAACTGTATGCCCTTGTATTTATTGACGCTTTCGAGAAATTCGTTCAGGCGTTGATTAAATGTTTGCAGAGATTTTGTCAGTAGTGTTAATTCCTCGGAAATATTTTCCAAAGTTTGCTGCGTTTTTTCATTGTTTTGGACAACAATCGGTGTGGTTTGAGAAAAAACAGACGTTGAAAAAAGAAAAAAAACAGCATAAAGAAATAACAAATTCATTTTCATATTGTTTCTCCTGAAATTTTTATTTGCACGTTTCCCGGTAATAATAGTTGCAATTTAAGAAAAAGGGAACGCACGAATTTCAATGATCTTCAAAAGCTCGTCCAAAGTTTTGAATGTTTTATTTATTAATTCCTCAGAATAACCGAATAATTTTGAATTTTCGTCAAATTCTTCGCGGTCTAAAATCTCGACATCGAAGTTCTTTGAAACCAGCACGTCAATTTCCAGATCAACATAATCCAACACATTATCTTTAAAGCGCGGCGGCATATTCAGATTACAGTAAAAATTACGAAACTCTCCGTCTGGTTCGTGAAATCTAAAGACGTTATACCAATTATCGAGCCAATAATATTCGTAAGAAATCGTGCCGCGTCTGATAACGCCTAATTTGGGGTGGCGGATTTCCTTTTCAAATTCGCCCACAAATATCAAAAGGGAATCGCGCCGTTCAATAAAATCGGCTTTCCATGAGCGGTGAATTTCTCCGTTAAATTTTCGTGAGTTGATTGTGATTTTTTCTGCCGGTTTAATCATTAAATTCGATTCGATTACAGAAATTCAATAAGGTTTGGTTAAATTGTTCGGGCTGTTCCAAATTTGAAAAATGTCCTGCTTTTTCGATAATGACCAGTTCGGATTCGGAAATCGATTGATTCAACATTCGTGCATTTTCAAGATTTGTAACTTTATCAAATTCACCAAAAACCAGCAGAGTCGGAACGGAAATTTGATTGACAAGCTCGGAACTATCGTTTCTTTCAGCCATACTACGAAGCGCATTGATGACTGAAATCGGATCAATATTTGTAAAAATTCTTTTCAGTTCCGTCATCAATTCGGGATTGTTTTGCTTTGTGTCTTCCGAAACGAGATTGGGAAGCATATTTTCAATCAATGCGTCTGAGCCTTGTTTTTCGATTTTCAAGATTAATTCAAAGCGCGAATTTCTTTTTTCAACAGTATCCGCCAGCTGCGTTGTGTCGCATAAAATTAGCGCGGAAAACTTTTCGGGGATTAAGCGAAAAAGTTCAAATGAAACATAACCTCCCATTGAAAGTCCGCCGATGATCGCTTTTTCAATTGTTAGTGATTCAATTAACTCAGCTATTTGCTTTGCCATTTCACGAATTGAGAAATGCTTGGCAGTATCGGTTTTACCAAAACCCGGCAAATCCGGCAAAATAACGCGAAAACCTTGAATGGCGAGTAATTCGGCTTGCGCCTGCCACATTTTTCGGGAAAGCGGGAAAGCGTGGATCAATACAATCGTTTTGCCTTTGCCAATATCATCAAAATACAATTTCATAATAAAATTATTTGCTCCGCACCACTAAAACTGAACAAGGCGCGTGGTGTATTACGGAATCGGAAACCGACCCGAGCAAAAGCCTTTCCCAACGGTTATATCCATGCGAACCGACAATAATCAGATCGGCGCTTATTTCTTCGGCTTTTTCAACAATCCGGCTTTCGGGAGAACCGGTTAGTAATTCCGTTACGACAGTAATATTCTTTTCAGCAAAAATCGCTCTTAATTTATTTCCGGTCGTTTCCAGAATCTTTTCAGCATTTTCCTTGACCGCACTCTCAATTTCTTCGGTCGAGGGCTGATAGCCCGCGTAAATATCAATTGAGAGGGGAAGTGCCATATCTACGACGGAAATGACTTGTATTTCATCTCCTGCATTTAGATTCAAGGCTCGCGTAATCTCAATTGCGGCTTCGCTTTGCTTTGTACCATCGGTTGCTAAAATTATTCTCATAATGATTTGTATTTTACACCCATTAAAATAGCGTAAAAAGTTGCCGGAGTAAATTATTTTATCGGCAATTATCAGGAAATTGGAGTTTCCTTCATCAGCAAGTTTTCAACGAGCCGACCGAATAATTGTGATAAAACCAGCTGCTCGGTCGGTGTCAGGTTGGCAACCAATTTTTCTTCGAGTTTTCGCCATTTATCTTCGACTTGCGGATGGATTGCCGCCCCCTTCATGGTAAGATAGACACGCATCACACGCCCGTCTTTTGAGCATACGGAACTCATAACAAAACCATTTTTCACTAAACTTTTGACCATTTTATTAATTGTCGGCGGTGAAACTTTGAGGTTGGCGGAAAGCTCAATCTGACTCAAACCATCGGTTTTCCAGAGTTCAAAAAGTATAAAAATCTGTCCTGAGTGGAGATTAAATTCTCTAAGTTCTTTCTCGATTTCTACCTTAAAGAAAGTAGAAATCTGCGCAAATAAAAAAGGCAGTGTTTCATTAAAATTCATATAATAAGCAAGCTAATAGAATATGTTTAGCTAGACAATAATAAGCTAGCTAATTATATTCTATTAGCTAGCTTATTATAAAGCAAATAAAAAAGCGTGAATTTATCACGCTTTTTTATTTGCTTTATTCAGAGGACTTAAGTCCGCCCGCTTTTTTTCCAATCCGATAAAAATGAATCAAGTCCTTTATCGGTCAGCGGATGTTTTACGAGTTGTTGGATTACTTTGAAGGGAATGGTTGCGACATCGGCACCGGCGAGCGCGGAATCAACAATGTGCATCGGATGCCGAATCGAAGCGGCTAAAACTTCAGTTGCATAACCATAGTTGTCATATATCTGAACAATATCACGAATTAACTGCATACCGTCCTGACCGATGTCATCAAGTCTGCCGATAAAAGGCGAGATATAGGTCGCACCGGCTTTAGCTGCCAGCAGTGCCTGAGCGGCTGAAAAGCAAAGGGTTACATTTACCTTAGTTCCTTCATCTCGAAATGTGCGGGTTGCTTTCAGACCGTCCAGTGTCAAAGGACATTTGATAACTACATTCGGAGCGATTTTGGCGAGTTCACGACCTTCACGAAGCATTCCTTCCGTGTCTAAAGAAGTAACTTCGGCGGAAACATCGCCTTTTACGAGTTCACAAATTTTGGCGATATGCTCTTTAAAATCAACATCGCCCTCCTTTGAAACGAGCGACGGATTTGTCGTAACTCCATCAATCAAGCCCATTTCGTTGGCTTCACGAATCTCATCTAAATTTGCCGTATCTATAAAAAATTTCATATTTTCCTCTTAATATTATTTTGAAACAGGATTGCTTAAAATACCAATACCTTCAATTTCAACCTCGCAAACATCGCCTTCGTTTAATTTTGAAACTCCGGAAGGCGTTCCCGTGGCGATTAAATCGCCGGGATAAAGCGTCATCTGGTTTGAGATATATCGTATCAGGAAATCTACGGGAAAGACCATCTGCGAAGTTCTGCCGTCCTGTTTAATCACGCCGTTGACTCTTGTTTGAACCAGTAGATCCGAAACGTCCAGATCGGTTTCGATGAACGCTCCGACCGGGCAAAACGTATCGAAAGATTTGGCTCGTGTAAATTGAACATCCTGACGCTGAAGGTCACGTGCCGTTACATCGTTCAGGCAAATATAACCAAAAACAAAATCGAAAGGATCATCGTTTTCGGTTAATTTTCGGCATTCGCGGCTGATAACAATTCCCAGTTCGCCTTCGTGTTCAACCTGCCGGGATTGTTCGGGAATGATGATCGAATCACCATCAGTAATCAAAGCCGACGGAGCTTTCAGAAAAAGCAGAGGCGTTTTGGGAACCTCGTTGCCAAGTTCGGCGGCATGTTCGGCGTAATTTCTTCCGACACAGACGATTTTTGAAGGAGAAACCGGTGAAAGAAAATTTACACATACAATGTCGAGATTTTGCGCAGAAGGTGAAAAATCAAAGTCTTTTGAAATTTCACTTTTCGGAAATGGGTAAACACGCCCCTCTTTAATGGCTCCAAAATATTCCTTGTTTTCGTGTAAAAAACGATAAATTCTCATAAAACTTAGGGAACGGTTTCTCCGACAACATCCGATGTTTCGCTGATGTTTCCAAATTTATCAACTGCGGTCAAGTAA
Source organism: Pyrinomonadaceae bacterium (assembly GCA_022843305.1). Taxonomy (GTDB): domain Bacteria; phylum Acidobacteriota; class Blastocatellia; order Pyrinomonadales; family Pyrinomonadaceae; genus JAFDVJ01. The sequence goes on from JALHNX010000042.1 coordinate 24,331, forward strand.
TAAAAATATGTATTGCCGGATTCGACATTTGTGTCTTGAAATGTATTTGTGGTCAAAAGTTGCGGGGTCAACAGAGTCCAATCAGATTTCGGTAAATCCCGAGCTGTCGAACGATAAATTCTGTAACCGGCAACGTCATTTTCAATATTTGACGCGAAGAATATTGAAATAGTGTTGGGCGAAGCCGCAATGGTCACGGCACTCGGCGCGGCTGGCGGAAAAGTGTCTTTCGGCAGAACTTTCCTAATGCTCGAATCAGCACTTTCCAACGGTTCGCCGTTTGCTCCGAGGGAAACCGTTCTGACGAAGTATGAATAACTTTTTTCAAATTCAAATACTTTATCCGCAAATTCGTTAGACGTTACGGGCGCAGTATTTAACAATTTCAGTGAATTTTTTTCATCAAGCCGGTAAATATTAAAGCCTAAAATATTCGCCGGTGTTGAACCGTCAATGTTTTGGGTCGGCGGTGCCCATCGTATCTCAACCGAATTTTGAGTAATCGTGGTTGTTAAATCATTTGGAATCTCGGCAACTTTGGCGGTTGGGGCAATCGTTAGAAAATTTGAAAATCCCGCTTTTTGCCCCGCGTTGTTGGTAAATCTGATGGCGTATCGAATGCGCGATTGTTGTCCGGCAAAATTGAGTGTATCGGTAAAAGTCATCTGTTTACCGGCAAAATCCGAATCGGAAACCGGAATAGTAGCAATCAAAGTGCTGCGCGATGCAAACTCTTCTTCAGTGATATTTGAAGCAGCGTTTGCGGGTTCGGTCAGACGATAAACATCCGTCCGGCTAATGTTTAAAACATTATTGTTCGAAGCATTACGTGCCGCCATCGTCCAGGACAGAATCATTTTGTTGCCGCGCTGAAAGCCTGAAATTTCAACTCGTTGAGCAACTCTTTCGACTGGCGGAAGCGGCGGTTTACGTTTACCGCAACCTGCTGAAATAAGCAAGCCAAAAAAAATAAACGCTAATACCGCTTTTTTGTGTTTATGTTTAATTTGCTTAAGCATCTTGAAAAACATCTGTATAATTAAAGGATATATTGCCGCAGGTTTTGGTCTTGAACCAGCCCGTCGAGCTTGTTGCTGACATATTGCTCATCAATAATTTGATTTTTGTTTTCGATTTCTTCACCCAAAAAGCTGATTTCTTCGAGAAGTTTTTCCAAAAGAGTATGAAGCCTTCGGGCGCCGATGTCTTCTGTGTTTTGATTGATTTTTACCGTCATCTCGGCAAGCATCGTAATCGAGCTGTCGGTAAATTCCAGTTTAATGTTTTCTGTGCTTAAGAGAGCTTGATACTGCTTAATAAGCGAATTCTTAGGCTGAATAAGAATGCGTTTAAAGTCCTCAAGTGTTAATGATTCAAGTTCGACTCTAATCGGAAAGCGACCTTGAAGTTCGGGTATCAAATCTGACGGCTTTGAAACATGAAAAGCTCCGGCAGCGATAAATAGAATATGTTCAGTATTGACCATTCCGTATCTGGTATTAACGGTTGTTCCTTCAATAATCGGAAGCAAATCCCGCTGAACGCCTTCGCGCGAAACATCGGGGTTTCCGCTGCCCGATTCGCGTCCGGCGATTTTGTCTATCTCGTCGAGAAAAATTATTCCCGAAGATTGTGTTTTATCAATTGCGGCGCGGGTGATCTGTTCCATATCCACAAGATTTTCGAGTTCGTCGCGGAGCAGAAAATTTTGGGCATCCGAAATTTTTATCTTTCGGCGGACGGTTTTGGACGGAAAAAGATTGCCGAACATATCGCGCAGGTTGACGCCCATTTCTTCCATTCCCTGACCGCCGACGAAATCAATCATCGCGTTTGAACGATCCTGTGTTTCGATTTCGATTAGACGGTCGTCAAATTCGCCGTTTCTCAATTGTTCGCGCAACTTTTCGCGGGTTCGATTTGGTTGTTTTTCTTGAAGAATATCGGTTTGATTGTCGAATGATTGCGGGTAATACGAGCTTGAAGCAGGCAGTAAAATATCGAGAATCTTTTCCTCGACATTTTCTTCGGCTCTTTGCCGAACATCTTCAAAAGCCGCCTGTTTGGTCATATCTACGGCAACGTCCGTGAGTTCCCGAACCATACTCTCGACATCACGCCCGACATAGCCGACTTCAGTAAATTTCGAGGCTTCGATTTTGATAAACGGCGAATTCGCCAATCTCGCCAAACGGCGGGCAATTTCGGTTTTCCCGACACCGGTCGAGCCGATCATCAAAATGTTTTTCGGTAAAACGTCCTGCGCTATTTCCGGCGGCAGTTTTTGCCGTCGAATGCGATTACGCAGCGCGACCGCCACGGCGCGTTTCGCGCTGTCCTGCCCGATCACGTATTTGTCCAGTTCCGCAACTATCTGACGAGGCGTTAAATCGTCCAATTTCGGACTTGAAACCGTTTCTTTCACTTCTCCACCTAAAAAAATTGCCATTGTTCGATTATTGAATTTCTTCCACTAAAATTTCCGAGTTTGTATAGATGCAAATTTCACCGGCGATTTTTAATGATTCCTCGGCAATTTCTCTTGCCGAAAGCGCGGTGTGTTTTAACAGTGCTCGAGCCGCCGAAAGCGCATACATACTGCCCGAACCGACCGAAAGCAACCCGTCGTCCGAAGCGATCACATCGCCTTTGCCCGAAATCAGAAAAGCATCGGTTTTATCGGCGACGATCAAAAGCGCTTCGAGATGGCGCAAATATTTGTCGGTGCGCCAGTCTTTACTCAATTCGATGGCGGCGCGTTCCAACTGCCCCTGAAATTGATCCAATTTCGCTTCAAACTTCGTTAAAAGCGTAAAAGCATCGGCGGTCGCGCCGGCAAATCCGACCAACACCTCGCCGTTTTTAAGACGGCGCACCTTTCGCGCATTTCCTTTGATAACTGTTTCGCCGAGAGTTACCTGTCCGTCGCCAGCCATGGCAATTTGTCCGTTTCGTTGAACAAGCAGGACAGTCGTTGAGCGAATGACAGTCGGTTTTCTTACAATTTGCATAAATTTCAATGATAAATCTTAATTTTGAAATGCTCAAATTGACAGCGGCTATTGAGATGTTTGAACATTGTATGGTTTATGAACAGAAAACCGATTATCGGGCTAACGATGCGTCTCGAATTGGAAAGCGACCGCTTTTACCTCGGACGCGATTACAGCGAGGCGTTGGAGGCTTTAGGCGCGATACCTTATCATATTAGTTTGATTCCGAAAAAGGATTATTTAACCGAAATTGTGAAAAATGTTGACGGAATTCTGCTTCCGGGAAGCGATACCGACGTTGATCCACTGATTTTCAACGAAGAACCGCGACCGAATCTGAAGAAAATCATTCCCGAAAAGGAAAATACCGATTTGATGGTTTTGGCGGAAGCCGAAAAATTAAAAAAAAGCGTGTTGGGGATTTGTTTCGGAATGCAGGTTTTAAATGTGTCGCGCGGCGGGACATTATTTCAAGATATAGAAACAGACATCGAAAATTGCGTCAAACACGAACAGGGAAAGCCTCTGTCGAGAAATTCGCACCGCATCGAATTTGAAGAAGAAAGTTTATTATCGCGTCTGATAACGAATAAAAATGATGTGCGGGTCAATTCTCATCATCATCAGGCGGTCGGGAAGTTGGGAAAAAACCTGAGACCTACAGCTTGGGCAAAGGATGGCGTGATCGAATGCATCGAAGATACTCGGAAAGACAGATTTGTGTTAGGCGTGCAATGGCATCCCGAATTGTCATGGAAAACGGACAGTTTATCAAAAAATATTTTCGAGAATTTTATCTCGGCTTGTAAAAATAAAAAGTAGAATAAGAATTTAACCTGTGGCAAAACTTCAACGAAAACCGATTAAATTGGGCTTGGAAAAGATTTTAGACGAACAAATAAATCTTTTGGAAAATTCGCGCGTCGGGCTGGTCTGCAATCAGGCGACGGTTGATCACCGGTTCCGGCACGCGGCGGATTTGTTTTTTGAACATCCGAAGATAAATCTGACGACGCTTTTCGGACCGCAGCACGGCATTCGCGGCGATGTGCAGGACAATATGATCGAAACCACGCATTCGATTGATAGAGATACGGGTTTGCCAGTCTATTCGCTCTACAGCGAAACCCGTGAACCGACCGAAGAGATGCTGCGTGATACGGATGTGCTGGTCTATGACCTGCAGGATGTCGGCTGCCGCGTCTATACGTTTATCTACACGATGGCGAACGCGATGAGGTCCTGTGCGAAATTTGGCAAGAAGTTCATCGTTTTAGACCGACCGAACCCGATCGGCGGAATTGCCGTCGAGGGCAATGTGCTTGAAATCGGACACGAATCGTTTGTCGGGCAGTATCCGATTCCGATGCGCCACGGCTTGACCATCGGCGAGCTTGCCGGACTCTTTAATCATGAGTTTTCAATCGGTTGCGACCTCGAACTCGTGAAGATGCATAACTGGTCGCGCGATGATTTTTACGATGAAACAGATGCGCCGTGGGTGATGCCTTCGCCGAATATGCCGACGGTCGAAACTGCCGTCGTTTTTCCGGCGACTGTCTATTTCGAGGGAACGCAGGTTTCCGAAGGTCGCGGCACGACGCGACCGTTTGAAATTGTCGGTGCTTCGTATATTAATTCGAAAGAGTATTCGGAAGCTCTCGCATCGCTTAAACTTTCGGGTGTTATATTCCGTCCGATAGAGTTTTTACCGACGTTTCAAAAACACGCGGGAAACAGTTGCGGCGGCGTTTTTTTGCACGTTACCGACAGATTAACTTTCGAGCCGGTTATTACGGGATTGGCAATGATAAAAACGGCATTCGATTTATACCCCGAAGAGTTTAAATGGAAAAATCCGCCCTACGAATATGTTTTTGATCGCAACCCGTTCGATGTCATCGCGGGAACGACCAAAATCAGAGAGATGTTTGAACAAAAGGCGAGTTGGGAAGAATTGAAATCATTTTGCCGGACAGGAGTCGAAGAATTTTTATTAATTCGGGAAAAATATTTGTTGTATTAAAGTTAAAGCAGTTTCTCGAAAACCGTAAAAAGGTTTTACTCAATATTTACAGAGATAACTTGAAAAATAATTTAATTGTTGATTTGCCGACGAGTAACGTAAAGCTTTAATAATTTGAAGGAATAAAAATGGATAATACATTTATAATCGGTCTTATTTCCTGGATATTTCCGGGCGGCGGGCATCTCCTGCAGAAGCGTTGGAAACGCGGCGCGCTGATCGTGTTTATTTTTTGGACAATGTTCGTCATTGCCATTTTCAGCGGCGGCGCACATTATCCGGGATTTACTTTCGGCGAAGGCGCATTGTTATATTTACTGAATATTTTCGGGCGTTTGGGAAGCGGACTCGGCGCGGTCATCAGTTATCTTATTGCGATGAGTCCGCCGCCGAATGTCGCGGCTTGGGCAACCTTTGAATATGGCGGTAGATTTTTGGAAGTCGCCGGACTTTTAAATTATCTGGCGGTGATGGACGCGGTAGATATTCATCTCGGGAGAAAGAAATGATTCATTTTGTATATTTATTTGCTTTTGCGATTTTTGTTTCGATCGCGTTCAGTATTTTTGCGAACGGGACGAACAGGGAACGCATCATATACGGGATAAAAATTTTCGCTCAATTTGTTGTCATAAGTTTGGTCTTGGCTTGGATTTTTTATTTTATTCCTTGGTAATTGAATGGGACTCATCGAAACGGAAGGTTTGGTTTTAAAAAGTTACGGGTTGGCGGAAGCCGATAAGATCGTCGTGTTTCTGACTCAGGAACACGGGCTGATTCGCGGGGTTGCGAAAGGCGCAAAGCGTCTGAAAAGCAAATTCGGCGGAAGTCTGGAACCGTTTTCGATTGTCCGCCTGACATATTTTCAAAAAGAAGACCGTGAATTGGTTTCGATCCAGCAATCGGAAATCGTTAAATCATTTTTTGACATTGCCGTTAATCCGAACACGTTTCAAAAATTCGCGTATCTTGTCGAACTTTTAAACGATTTCGCGCCGCCGTCCGATCCGAACGAAAGGCTTTACCGGATGACGAAAGTTTGTCTCGAAACATCGGATGCGCATCCCGAAAAACTTTCGCAAATGATTCTTTATTTCGAACTTTGGCTTATGAAACTCGGCGGGTATCTGCCGTCCTGGGAAAGATGCGATATTTGCAAGCGCGAATTAGCCAAACCCGAACCGACCAATCTGCAAATAAATTTTCATCTTGCCTGCCGAAATTGCCGTAAAACACGCGGCGAATGGACGATTTTACCCGCCCAGCGCGAGATGTTTTTAGTGGCGCAGAGAGTTTCGCCCCTCAAATTTTTGGAATTGACAAAGGACGGCTTGGAAGATGTAAATATTGTTTCAAATATCCTTAAACGCATTATTTCAAATGTTTTAGGTCGTGAAACGACGGGCGAAAAGATTTTAATTGCCGGTAATTAGTCCGAATGAAAAAGTATAGCTGGTTAATTTCCAAATATTTACTGCAAAATATTTTGCCATACTTCATTTTTACGTGGCTTTTGCTCAGCGTGATCTTATTCGTCCAGCAGGCAAGCCGTTATGCCGACATCTTTTTCAGCGTCAATATTCCCAAAAGCCTCGTTTGGCAACTGACCTTTGCCTTAATTCCGAATGTTATTGCCTTTACCGCACCGATGGCGATTTTGATCGGCGTTATTATCGGTCTGTCGAAAATGCAGGGCGACAGCGAATTAATTGCGATTCGCGCTTCGGGTGTCGGCAATCTTCAGATAGCTCTGCCGATCATCATTCTCGGGTTGCTGCTTTCATTTTTTGCATTTTTTATCAACTTAAAAGGCGTTCCGCTGGCTTCCAATATCGTCAGAAACATCGCGCTTCAAACCGCGCTTTATAAACTCGCATCACCCATCGAACCCGGAGTTTTTAACACGGAAATCGGCGGCTATACGATCTATGTCAAAACCGGCGATAAAATTGACGGCGATTGGGAAAATATCTTTATCTACCGCGAAGATCAGAAAAACAACGAAATGCGTCTGATAACGGCGAAAAATGGCAAGATAGATTCGACGCTTGAAAAGGACAGGGAAGTTGCCGAATTGGTTTTGCAGAATGCGGTTTCGACGACTTTGCCGTTAAATCCGAAATCTGAAATAAAGGGAAAGACGGCATCGGAAAACATCGGGGAAATTCGTTTTGCGATCAAAACAAAACGCGACGACATCGTTAAAAAACTAACCCAAAGTCAGGAAACACAGGAAGAATTAGGTTTAAGCGAACTGGCAAAATTGGCGAACGCGGCAGACGGAAAAGAGAACACCGAGGCGCGGATTCTCTGGCAGAGAAGACTTTTGTTGTCTGTAACGCCGCTTATTTTCGCGCTTTTGGGAACGGTTCTCGTTCTCAGATTCAATCGCGGCGGTCGGGGATTCGGGATATTTCTGGCGCTTGTAAGTTTGATCGGCTATTACGTTGTCACGCTTTTCGGCGAACAACTGGCGAGAACCGGTAGGATAAATATTTTATTAGCCGGATTTTTACCCGTTTTGATAAGTGTTTTGGCAATTTTCTGGTTTTCGCTTTCAACCCGTGTTTTCAAAAGAAATCTTTTCGAGCCGTTGAAAGGATTTTTAAAATCCTTAAACCAAAGCGAAGGCGAAAAGGTTTCCAAGAGTAATTTCTATATTGATCTGACGACCGGAATTCGGGATTTCGATATTATTCTCAATTTTTTGAAATATTTTTTCCTGACACTCGGATTCCTGACCGCGATCTATCTGATATTCACGACCTTCGAGATGTGGAAATTTGCCGGAACCGCGCCGAACGGTATTTCGCTTTTAGTAAAGTATCTTTTTTACCTGATTCCGTTTATATATATACAGCTCGCGCCGTCGGCGGTGATGATCGCGACGCTCGCCACATTTGTTATTAAATCCAGACAGAATGAGATTGTTACGTGGACCGCCGCCGGGCAGAGCGTCTATCGTCTGCTTCTGCCGTGTTTCGTTTTGATGATTTTTCTCGGAATTCTAAATTGGGGAATTCAGGAGTTTGTCGCGCCGAAAACCAACCAGAAACAGGACACCATTCGCGCACAGATCCGCAATAAAGGGATTTTGGCGCAAAAAGAAGGGAAGTATTGGGTCGCCAATCAAAACCGCATCTATTCGTTCGATAAGGCTGAAAAGCAGTCCGGCTCGAACAGCAAAGTTCAAAACCTGACGGTTTATGAATTTTCAAACGACAATCAGAGACTCGCGGCGATCTATAAAACGCCCGATGCGATTTGGCAGGCGAATAAAATTGTTCTGACGGAAACCGAGAAAACCGTTGTCAATAATCAGGTTTTGGAAACGCAAAATTTAGCGGATTTTGAATTCGCCGAGACGGAAAATCCGTTTAACAATCTCAATCAAAAGCCGAGTTATTTGACATCTTCCGAGACGAAAACGCAGATGCTCGAAGCCGAATCGGAAACCGAAGCGCGGAATCTGGAAATCGCCCTCCAGAAAAAATACACGACACCGCTTTTGCCGTTCATCATCGCGCTTTTCACCGCGCCATTTGCCTTATCTTTAAGCCGAAAAGGAAAGGTTATAACGGTCGGTTACGCGGTCGGTTTGTGGCTGGTCTTTATGGGAATTTCGAGCGGCTTCGAGCAAGCCGGACTGAGCGGCAATATTTTCCCGAAACTCGCCGTCTGGACACCGCTTTTTTTGTTTTCGATGATAGGGATTTATTTGTTCTCAAAAGTCAAAACATAGTTATAAATGACGGTCAGTGTAATGCCTCCGTAAAAAGTTACGAAGTGATTTTCAGACAAATCAAGATTTGGGATTGCCAAACAATTCTTCGGCGATGCCCAAGTCTTCGTTTTGGCTTAATTTGTTGAGTGCTTCGGTCAACTTTTCTCGTGTCAAAAAAAAGATGTTAATAGCAAATGAAGATGTCCGCTTTTTCTAGCACATTAAATGTCCGGTTTGTTGATTTGCACAAGCCATTAAAACAGCTTGCTGTTTTTCCTTCGTCCTTGATGTTTTCACTTTC
>JALHNX010000043.1:0-30622 GCA_022843305.1 Pyrinomonadaceae bacterium
GGTGGGAAACCAACCCGATGCGCTATGACTGGCTCGACGGAAAACTCGACGAAATCCCTTATCCCGAATTTTCAAAGGAATTTTACCGCGAAATTGACAGCCGTTTTTTCGCCAATGCCAACGAGTATCTGCCGCTGAAAAAAATTCCGTTCGACGGTTTGATTGATTTTGAAAGCCTGAAGGATAAAAAGGTTCTCGAAATCGGTGTCGGCAACGGCAGTCACGCACAGCTTTTGGCAACTTATGCGGGTGATTTTACAGGCATTGATCTGACCGATTACGGGGTCAATTCGACTTCCAAAAGAATGGAAGTTTTCGGCTTGAACAACGCCAAAATTCTGCAAATGAATGCCGAAGATTTGCAGTTTGAATCGGATTCGTTTGATTTTGTCTGGAGCTGGGGCGTGATCCATCATTCGGCAAATCCGCGTCAAATCTTAAAGGAAATCAATCGCGTTCTCAAGCCCGGCGGAACTTTCAAGGCGATGGTTTATTACCGAAGTTTTTGGAGTTATTACACTTTCGGTCTGCTCGCCGGCATCGGCAAAGGATATTTTTTTAAAGGAAACTCTTTTCACGAATCGGTGCAGAAAATTACCGACGGCGCGATTGCGCGTTATTATGCGCCTTCTGAATGGCAAAAAGAACTCGAAACCGCCGGTTTGCAGGTTGAAAATATTCGGATTTTCGGCGCGAAATCTGCAATTCTGCCGATTCCCGGAAGCCGTCTGAAATATAAAATGCTTGATTTGGTTCCGAATGGCTTCAGCCGCCTGATGACAAATAATCTGCGGATGGGCAGTTTTATCGTTTCGGAAGCTAAGAAAAAATAAGCGAAAGCGAACTTTCCCGCCGGATTAAAAGTTCGCTTTTTAAGGTTTTACAAATCTCGGCACCGAGCTTCTCATACTTCTGATAAGAAACCAGACAATAAACAATCCCAACGCCGAAACAAGACCGATTTTAATGTTGTACGGAATCAACAAACCGAATGAACCTTCGTAAGAAATTCCCGTCAGGAGCATATAATACATCGTCGCCCGCCAGAATGAAAAATCTTGATTTTCTCTCAGCGTCGCATAAATAAGACGCAGAAAAATCCCCAGAATAATCATTCCGATCGGAACGCCGATCGGTCCGAAATTTCTCAAAAGATCGCCCATCGGGGTCAGCGTAAAAGCATTTGCGCCGAAATTAAAATATAAATCGCCGTATTTGTATGGATCGGTCGCCACGGGCTTGTCCTGCCATAACAAACGCGGAATCATAAATGCAACACTGTCCTTCCAGATGTTATTATCGAGTCCGTATTGGGTTTCATAAACCGCCAGCGCTTCGTAATTTGAAACGACGACCGCCAACTGACTGACATTTTCAAATCTTTCGGATAAAGCAAAAAACCCGCGTTCGAGATTTGCTCCAAGGTCTTGATCGGAGATTTTTTCAAATGTTTCAAAGACATTCGACGCATATTGTTCCATCCCGATTCTTTCTTCGGTCGTCTTGATCGTGCGGAAAGTAGTGCCGTAAATCATCCCGATAAACAATGCGCCAAAAAGTAAAATTCCGCCCCAAATTTTATGTTTGAGCAAAACCTTTTTACCCGAAAGAATAAATGCGAAAGCAACTAAAATAAATAATTGAATCAAGCTGCCGCGGTTTCCCTGAAAGGCGGATTTTGTAAGGGATGTGATGAGCAGAACCGCAATCACGAAATAATGATTGAAATTCAATCTTTCGGCACGAAAAACAGACAACCAGAGCAGAAAAGCGGCTTCGAGCCAAAAGAATGTCAAAAGAAAAATCACACCGTCAAAAATGCCGATTTCATCAACCCTCTGAAACCCCAAAAGTCCGACACTGAAAGCCAGAATCGTATTTGCCAAACCAAGTCCTAAAAGAATTAATCCGGGTTTGATTACCTGTTCCGGTTTCCAATTCCAAACGGGCAGGCGGCGGCTTATCATTTCGCCGATTTTCCTTCCCAACGGCAGGTAAAAGCCGAGCGTTAAACCGCCGTAACCGAGCATCACGTAAACCAGGGTCAGCGGCAGGTCGTATTCCTCGTGTTGAATAAAATTCAGAAAATACGGGTTGGAAAAGCCTCCCGATAAAATCAGCCCGCCGATAAAAAAAGCCGGAAAAAAATAAGTCCAGGCGGCAAAAACAAGCGGATGAAACAGATCGAATTTCTTTTTGGCGAATAAATAGACACTTGGCGCGATGACGACCGCGCCGGTCAGAAACGTCCACGGCAAAAGATAAAATTTCGTTCCCGAATTGTTCAAGCTCGCGTCAACAATGTAGAAACCGATGATAAAAATCAATCCCAAGCCCCACAGCAGAGCTATCGGGAAAAGCAAATTTGTTTTTCTATCAGGCAAAAAAGCCGGATTTTGGAGTTTATATTCAGCCATTTTTTACTTCAAACCGCAGACTGCAATTATTCCGTCGCTTAGTTGTGGTGAAATTTTAACACAAATATCGTTGAACACGTTATAAAACCAACGGTTAAACGGGCGATGCTCAGTGCCGACATCGTAAAAATAAAATTCTTTGACGTTTAAATTTTCCCTGTTCAAAATCAAACCGAGAGTTTTGTAGGAATAATAAGCCACGTGATCGGGATGCACCGGCTCATTTTCGCCGCCTTTGCCGCGCAAGCCGTAAATTAAAAACCGCATCGCGCAATACGCATTGATCGTCGTGATCACCAAATCCGTTTCGGCGTTCATAAAACGCTTGATGCCCTGTAAAAACAATCCCGGATTTGAAAGATGCTCGATCATTTCGCCGGCGATTATGACGTCAAACGTTTCGTCGAGCTCAACTTCTCCGAGCTTTTGTAGATCCGCCCGAAAAAGATTTTTGCCGCCGGCGGCTTGTAAAATATCCAGTCCTTCGCGGTCAAAATCGAAACCGTAAAGCTCGCAGGCGACTTTTTCCAGTTCGAAATGCAGCAGCATTTCGCTTTCGATTGCTTGTTTTGTATATGGATAATTCGTGCATCCGAGATGCAGAACCTTTTTGCCTGCGCACGCTTTTTTTATAAATTCAACGCGCTGAACCAGTTCAAATTTCTTACTCATTCTAAAATTAACGCTTGAGAATTCCTTTTACCAAAGCGATTTCGTCTTTGCTGACAAATCCTAAAACCCACGCCGTCAAACAATATGCAATGCCGCCGAAAAATCCCGCTATAATCAGTGAAAACCAGCTTGTCCCGAGTTTTGCGGTCAGAAAACTTTCAACCACCACCGCTAAAACCGCCGAAACCGCCAAAATGCCAATCAATTTGAGCCAAAATCCGATATGAATTTTCCCCAAAAATCGTTTTTCGACATAAAAAACCGACAAGAACAAAACACCGAAACCGATTGTTCGGGCAAGCGCAACACCGAAATTTCCGAAATCGCCGATCAGCCAAACCATCCCGAAAATGCTGATAATAAAGCATATCATAAAAAGATAGCAGTTATAGTTCGGGTAGCCCAAACCTTCAGTCGTCTGCCACGCGACGATTTCAATCGCCAGTAAACTGAAAGTAATGCTGTGCAGAACCAGCAACGCCGCCGATTGTTCGGCAAATTCCGCGCCCATCCAAAGCGTCAGCAAAGGTTTGCTGACAACTATCAATGTCGCGCCCAGAAAAACCGCCAGAAAACTGACAATTTTGGTCGCCTTCTGATAAAGCCGCAAAAGTTTTTCCTTTTCGTTTTTTAATTCGCTTGCCAGCGGAAAAACAACCAGCATAATGCTTGCGATAAAGCTGTGTATATAAAGCGCCAGCATCATCGGCACGACGTAGAACGTCAGACTTTCCGCGCCGAGCTTGCCGGTTATCCAGATTCGTTCAAAAAGCAAAAGAATATTTGCCATTAATTGATACGCGATAATGCCTGAACTGTAACTAAACACAAGTTTTAACGTTTCGCGCCGGAATTTCAAACTGAACGAAAATTCAGGCAAAAGACGTTTCGCGGTAAATGCCGAAATTATCACCGACAAACCCGTTATCAAAAGATTCCAAAGCAGCAAAGGCAAAAGTTCGAAACCCGTGAGTGCCAAAATAAGATTTCCTAAAATCAGCGAAATATTATTCAGGTTATAAATTTTCGCGTAAACATCGAACCGATGAATCCCTTGAAGAATCGCGTTAAAAACCTGATTGAGCATCAGAAAAAATATTGTCAGCCCCGCAATATAAAGCGCATAGACGGATTTGTCCCGTGATTCGGGCGGAAGATTCAAAACATCCGCAACCAGCCAATTTGCGGTCGAAAAAATCGTCAGCAACCCGATTGCCCCGAGCGTCAGATTTATAAAAAGCGTCGCCGAAATAACTTCCGCAATTTTTTCATTTTCTCCGACCGAGCGATATTCGGCAATATATTTTGTAATCGCGCGACCGACGTTGAAATTAAAAGAATACGCGATAAAACCAAGCACGAGCGCGTAGATTCCGTAATCTTCGTGACCGAGCGCTTTGACGATTATCGGCGTGGCGACAAAACTCAAACAAAGCGGCAAAAGCCACGTCGAAAAGCCGTAGATGCTGTTCCGAACGATGCTTTTTCCGGTTTCTTTACGTGGTTCCGCCATTTTTTATAAGTTTCGAGTTCCGCCTTTAGGCGGCTTTTCCAAAAAACAATCAATTTAATTAACAAATGTTTTGCCGTCTAAGGGCGAAACTCAAAACTTTCCTGATAACATTCAAAGGCGATTTCCGAAACCATTTTTTCGTTAAAATTCGCCAAAACCCATTCGCGTCCGTTTTTTCCCAGTTTTTTTCGCAAATCCGCGTCGTTTTTGAGAGTCTTGATCGCATCGGCAAGTGCTTCGCTGTCGCCGGCTTCGATCAAAATTCCGGTTTCGCCGTTTTTTACCGCTTCGGGAATCGCGTAAACATTCGTCGAAATGCTCGGAACGCCCAAAGCCATCGCTTCGAGCAAAGAAATGGGCAAACCTTCGACAAAACTCGGCAAAGTATAAATATCGGCAAGCCGCAAAAATTTCATCAGTTCGAGATGTTCCGCGCCGACATCTTCGGATTTAATCAGAAAAAACCTTTCGCCAAGTCCGTAACTTTCGATTTTCGCTGTTTCATCGGCTGTTAAAACGGAATTTGAAATCCATACGAAGGCAATATCCGGCACGTTTTCCGACAATATTTTCGCGGCTTCCAAAAATATCCAGCGACCTTTGCGGTCAATAAACTGCCCGAGACAAAAAACCAGCGTTTTATTTTTCGGCAAGCCGAATTTTTCAAAAATTTCGTCGCGGTTTAATGGCAACCGTAACGCCTGTTCAACCTCATCGGGATTTACATTCGTGTATGTAACCTTTGTTTTTTCGAGAAATTCATTTGAGACAAACGGTTTCAAACTGTTCTTGGCATCTTTGTTCGACGGGAAAATATGAAAATTATCAAACTGCGCAATCATCGAAAATTTTAGTTTCCACAACCAAAACCGCCATTTTGAAACCTTCGGAAGCGCGTTGTGCATCGTGATAAAAACCTGTTCGGCACGGCGGCAAAGCGTTATTAACGAAAAAACCGACTGCCACGGCGTTAGCTCGATATGCAGAACGGAGTCCGAAAAATCAAACTTTTTCAAAAATTTCAACAAATAATATTCGCTGTAAATTTTATTCCAATGCCTTTCGAGCTTTCTTTTCAAAGTTGGCGCGGGCTTTAAATCGGCGACCACATCAATGAATTCGTATTCGAGTCCGAGATTTTCGCAAAACTTTATAAACTGGCGGTTCGTGTCTTTCGGAAAAACGAATCTGACGCCGGTTTTATCCTTTATCCGCGAAGCCACGCCGAGAAAATACACCTGCGCACCGCCCCATTCGAGATAATTCCAAACGTAAAAAACCCGTTTAGGTTTAAGTTCGCTTAATTTTTTTTTGTTTTCAGACTTCAAGTATTTGGCTAAGTGTCGGCAATCCGTTAATTAAAGTTATTCTTTAAGTTATATCGAAAAAGAAATTGAATTTTAACAAAATTCGGATTTGCTGTCTTGTGGTTTCAGCGGAAACATTTCAAACGCTTAATTTTGAAAATCAGGTATTTGTTGTCATAATTGCCGTTTTATGAAACATTTCAGCTCGCCAAAATTTCGCACTTTAGGATTTTTCCTATTGCTGATTATTTTTTGCTGTGCGCCTCTTTGGTCGGTTGAATATTTCATAAATCAGGACGGCTCGGCGCATCTTTACTCTTCACACATTATGCTCGAACTTCTGAAGGGCAATCCCATTTTCGGCGAAATCTTTGCCTTTAATTCGATTTCAATTCCGAATTCAAGCGGGCATTGGCTGATGGTTTTGCTGCTGAATTTTTTCCCGCCTATTGTCGTTACAAAAATTATCGTAACTTTAACATTTGCCGGATTTGTCGCCTCAATCGGCTGGTTGCGGCTGAAAACCGTCGGTGTCGAAGGCTTGAAAACAAGTTTTTTAATCGGCGCGGCAATCGGTTTCAACTGGCTGTGGCTGTGCGGTTTTTACAATTTTCTGATCGGCGTTTGCTGTTTTGTGTTCACGGTCGGCTTGATTTTCAATTGGCGCGATAAAATGAATGTTTGGCGAACCGTCATTCTCGCCTTACTGTTTTTACTCGGCTATTTCAGTCATATCATCAGTTTTGTAATTCTCGCCGGAAGCGTTTTTCTGCTTCTTTTTTCAGGCGAAAAATCCAAAATCAAACGCAATCTTTTATGCTTTTTCGCCGCGCTTTTACCGATTTTGCCGCTTGTCATAATGTATAAAACATTAAGCGCGAGCGGCGGCGGATTTTTTCCCGTTTGGCGAAATCTGGAAAATCCGTTTTCGCCGTTAAGCTGGCTTTTACAAATGCGGACGGCTGATCCGTTTATCTTGATGAGCCGCAAATCTTTCCCGTTTATTGCCGAAAATTCAAATTATTTTGCGGTTTTTACGCCGCTTCTGTGGATTTTCGCCGCCTTATTTTCACTGACCATTGCTTCGTTTTTTGGAAAAAATAAGACAAATCTTTATTCGAGAACCAATCTGATTTTTGTTTTTCTGTTTGTTATCTGCGTTCTCGCGGCGATGTTCGCGCCGGATGATTTCGGTTTGAAAAACGGCAGCATTTTGCGCGAAAGGCTTCTGATTTGCGGTTTGATTTTCTTTGTCCCGCTGTTTCGCGCTCAAAACTCGCTTCGGCTGAAAAGATTTGCGCAGGCGTGTCTGATATTTGTCGTTATTTTTCAGACGGCGGCGCTTTGGGAATATTCTCTGCAAACCAACGCGCAGGCAAAGGAATTTCTTTCCGCGCAAAACTCTATTTTGCCCGATGACCGGGTAGCTTCGGTAATTTTGATCGAGAACGACCTGCGTTTTAATTCGACACCGACGGCGATGATAAACAATTATTTCGGATTCGAAAAAAATCGAATTGTTTGGGACAATTATGAAATCGGACACTATCTTTTTCCGGTTGTCGCCGCCAACGCCGCCGATAAAGAATTCGTTTTTGATCTGATCCGTTTTAACGCGTTTTCACCAAACAATCCGAAGCAAAATTTTGACGAAAAATTAACAAATCTTGATTCTTTTTTATCTGAAAACAATCATAAAATCAGAACTATAATCCTGTGGGGAAAAGACGTTAGGGTTGAAGCAGTTTTAAATAGATGGTTCGATGCGCAACCGGTTTTTGAAAACGGAAGAGTTCGCGTTTTTCGTCATAAATAGTTTTGCAGAGCGGCAAAACGGTCTTGATAAAATCCGCGCGGAAAACAGATCACGTTTGCGCCGATGTCGTCTTTTTCAAACCCTTCGATCTTGATAAGTTTATTTTTTATTTCGTCAACTTTATAAAAATCATAATCCGCCCGTTCTCGCATAAAATTTATTAAATCGTTCGGCAGATAA
Source organism: Pyrinomonadaceae bacterium (assembly GCA_022843305.1). Lineage (GTDB taxonomy): Bacteria > Acidobacteriota > Blastocatellia > Pyrinomonadales > Pyrinomonadaceae > JAFDVJ01. The sequence continues at coordinate 7,906 of JALHNX010000043.1, forward strand.
CCGAAATTTTCGGTTTGCTGAAGCGCCATTTCCATTAACCAGATCGGCGGAATTTTCTGTTTAAACAATTTTCCCGCGCCTTTGAGAAACATCATTTCCGCGCCTTCGATGTCAACTTTGACAAAATTCACGTCGCCGACGTTTTTTTCTTCAAGATAAGAATCAAGCGTTACGACTTTGCATTTATAGGAAATCGCGTCGTCGCGTCCCTGATCCGACATCGAAGCGTGTCCGGTTGATAAGCCTTCAAAAAGATTTATCGTCAATTCGTCCGGTTTTTCGCCTAGTGCCAGATTATTAATAAAAACGTTCGGCGGTTTTCCCATTAACTCATAATTTTGGGCAAGCTCGGCGAAAGTCGGCGGCACGGGTTCAAAAGAATGGATTTCTGCCGTATCGCCGCAATATTTATGAAAAAGCGTGGAATACCAGCCGAAATTCGCGCCGATGTCGAGGCACACGTCACCTTCCCGCAGTTGGGCTTTGACGATTTCCGTCAACGCCTTTTCGTATTCGCCCAGAAAATAAACCGTCGTCTGCATTCCGGTCTTTAAGTGAACCGAAAATTTTCTGCCGTCTTTGGTTTCAGCCATCATTTTGTCGGGCAAAGATTTACAGAACTTGAGAGCCAACAGGTAAGCACGGTGTTTGCCTTTCGGTATCGGAGTGTTAAAAGTATAAAACCTAACCGTTTTTAATAAAATATTTTCGATTCTGCTCAGTTTCATTTTCTGTCAATCACGCTTTTGTAAAGTTTGATTCCCTCTCAAATCACGCCGACCTTTAAAGTTATCCTAATGCCGCGTTGTTAATTTCCGGTTTTTCGCAGACGGAATAAACGCATACTTCCGTTATTAAAATATGGCTCGCTTTCAAACCATCTGTTTATTAAGTTTTCGATTTTCTCATCTTTTCCCCAGACAAGTAAAACATCTATTTTAGCGTGATTATTCTCAAGCACATTCGATAATCTGTCGAATTTTGCTTCAAACTGTTCCTGCGGGTCGCAAAAATCGTAAGTATTCGATTCGCGGAAATCATAGATAAACTGACGGTCTTCCGTTCGACGGGCAATTACCGGAAAAAGATAGTAGCCGAGTTCGTAATTATCCAGAACCTTTGTATTTTTATCCATCGCTATAAAAGGCGTTAAATTTGAACGCGGAACGGGTTTGAATTTACAACCTGTGCGATTGACGATAATCGAACCGAAAGACTCGTTATCCGCAATATATTGTTTTGCTTCCAATATCTCATTTGCCGTCCGGTTCGCTTCCTGCGCGTAACTCCAAACAACAAGCGTTTGAAAAATAATCACGAAACCTAAACAAACTTGCGCTGTTATTTCGAGTTTTCTGCGGTTGGCAAGTCTAAAAACGGGTAAAAAGCAAATTAGGGCGAGAAGCAAAACCCGTTCCCGCAAAAACCCGCCGTGCGATTTGCCGAAATCGTTCGGTGCGACAATCCATAGAAAACCGAGCGAAATCGAAACGGCGAACCAAATGAACGAAATAATTTTTTCCGGCGAGTTTTCTTTTCGAAAATAAATAAAGCTGCCCGCGGTTAAACAAAAAAGCGCGATTACGAGCCATAAAGATGAAGAAAACAAAGCGAACAACGGTGAAGCAGTTTCAAAAAACGGAATCGCTTTTCGGCTTATCAACTGGAACGGGTCGGCTGACCTCAGATGAAGAATCCAGTTTGAAACCGAGAAGGAATTTTCCAAAAATCCCCAACTCGGCGCGAGACTCGCGTTAGATTTACTCAAAATCAGATAATTGAAAAAAAACGGCAGCACAAGTAAAATCGCCGCAAAAGTCCAGATTGCCGTTTTCTTAAAATAATCCGCCCGCCAATTTGTCAAACATAATAAAAAAAGTGTTCCGGCTAAAATGGCGAAACAGATCAGATGACTAAAAAAAACGAACAGGAGAAGTAGAAATAACACGAAACTCCGCCATAAATTCAGATTTTCGCGCCACCGCCACCACAATCCGAGCGTGAAACCGAATCCGATTGCACCGAGAATGAAGTTATAAAAACCTAAAAACCACATCCAGTTAAAAGCGAGGACAAAACTCAAAAGCAGGGCGGTTACATAATTTTCGCGCCCGACAACCTGTAAACGAAGCCAGAAAGCCGAAAATGCCAGCCCGACAAAAAGCATCGAAACAAAAATTTTCGTGGAAATTGCGGGGGAAAAAAGAGTTAAAAGTCCGGCGAGAATCCAATGTCCGGTAAGATTCGGGATTAAAGCCGGGTTTAGCGAGACGAACTGTGAAATGGCTTCGTTGCCGCTGACGATCTCACGAATCAAAAAAGCGTTGTAAAGATGCGGCATTCCGTCCTGATTAACATACAAACCGACACTCCAGATTCCACTGCAAGTTAAAATCGCCAAGCCGCAAAAAAGCGCGGTTATTCGCAAATTTGATTCAGAAAATTGCCGCATAAGATTAAAACCGATTTTTATTTCAGTTTTGACTGATTTGATTAATCCGAAACGCTTTGCCCAAAAGCCGGAAACAATAAACCATAAAAGCCAAAAAAGCCTTCGGTTTGGTCGGGGCGGATTCCCAACGGGCGATAAACTGACGCTGCAGATTTAAAGGATGGCGGCGGTTTTTGAACAAAATTTTCAAGATTTCGGAAACCGGAAGCTGATGAAGCGGTTTCGGATAGGTGTTCGGTTCGCACCAGACAAAGGCTTTCGGCTCAACCAGTAGTTTCCAGCCCGCTTTTCTCATCCGCATTAAATATTGAGCGTCGCCCCAACCGTGCGGAAAATTTTCTTCATCCATCAAACCGTTTTCCCGGACTGCCTCAACCGGAAATAAAACGCAGTTTCCGACCAGACATTCAACTTCAAAAGCAGCTTGCGGAACGTTAAAAGCCGTCAGATTTTCGGGAATGTCCCAACCGCCCTTAAAAGTATTCCAAACCTGTCCGACCTGAAAAACCTTATGCGGTTCGCTCCAGAGCAAAAGCAGTGCGCCGACAATCGAACGCGGATTAATGTTGGCGGTTTTTATCAATCTTTGCAGAAATTGTTCGTGAAACACAGCGTCGTCATTCGCCGTCAGGATAAAATCAGGCTTTCTTTCGAGCGCGGCTGAAATACCGCGATTCGTTCCCGCCGCATAATGCAAATTGCCATCTCCCGCAACAATTTGAACTTCGGGAAAGTTTTGACGAATCGCGTCGCTCGTGCCATCGGTCGAACCGTCGTCAACAATAATTATGTGAACGGCAAAACCGCTTTTATCAATCCGAGAGAGGCTTTGTAAACCCTGCAAAGTTGTCTCACGGCGGTTATAGACCGGAATAATTATCTCAACTTTTATCAAGTTTTCGTTCATTTTCAAACTAAACTGTTTGGTTGAAGGCATTCGCGTCCTTTTCACTTAACGACTGTTTGACTTGTTCTTCGATCCATTGATACGTAGTTTGTAAGCCTTTTTCCAAAGAAATTTCCGGCTCCCAATTTAAAACTTCACGAAGTTTCGTATTATCCGAATTTCTGCCGCGAACGCCCATCGGACCGTCAATGTGCTTTTTCGTGATCGTGATTCCCGCTATTTCAGCCACAATATCGGCAAGTTGATTAATCGTCACCATTCTGTCCTGACCGAGATTGAGCGGTTCGTGAAAATCCGAGCGCATCAAACGAAAAAGACCTTCGACGCAATCCGTAATGTAACAAAACGAACGGGTTTGTTCGCCGTCGCCCCAAATTTCAATTTCGTGATTGCCGGTTATTTTTGCCGCCGCGATTTTTCGGCACATTGCCGCCGGAGCTTTTTCGCGTCCACCGTCCCAAGTTCCATTTTCGCCGAAAATATTGTGAAAACGAACCGTTCTGGTTTCGATTCCGTAATCTTCGCGGTAATGATGACAGAGAATTTCGGAAACGAGCTTTTCCCAACCGTAGGCATCCTGGGGTTGTGCCGGATAAGCGTCTTCTTCTTTTAAGGGTGTAACATTGGCATCTTCCTGCAAATATTCGGGATATATGCAAGCCGAACTCGTGTAAAGATAACGCTTGACGCCGTTCGTTTTGGCAGCTTCAAGCGTGTGCAGGTTGATCAGCGAATTATTATAAAGAATCTGCGCGTGGTGCGCCGAGATAAACCCCATTCCGCCCATATCGGCAGCCAGCGCATAAACTTCTTCAACGTTTCTGGTTGCCTGCAGGCAATTATCCCAACGGCGCAAATCTAAAATTTCAAATTCGTCGGCATCCGATTCCGAAAACTCCGGGTATTTCAAATCAACGCCGCGCACCCAATAACCTTTTTCCTTCAAAAAACTAACCAGGTGACTGCCGATAAAACCGCCCGCACCGGTAACCAAAACTCTAGTTTTTTCAATCATCTGTTTAAACGTAATTTTCCTTTATTGTATGAATTTTTAACTTGAAAACGCGCTGATTATTCGTCGTTTCCGCTCCGATAATAATCGCGGTGGTAATAACTCTGATAATAATAGTTATCCTGTGAACGAAGATTGACATTGTTCAGCACGACACCGAAAACCTTCGCGTTGATGTCTTGTAAAAGCTGACGCGAGCGGCGCACGATCTGGCGTGAACTCTTGCCCGAATGAACGACCAGAATAACGCCGTCCACCATCGAAGCGACCAAAACGCCGTCCGTGAACGAAGCAATCGGCGGCGAGTCAACCACGACGTGCGTAAAATGATCCTGCATCGTTTTCAGCAAATTCGCCATCTGTTCCGAACCGATCAGCTCAGCCGGATTCGGAGGAATCGGTCCCGACGGCAAAAGATGCAGTTTTGCGTCATTTTCGTATTGAATAATCCGCAAAATCTCTTCGGCTTTCATTTCGCTCGATAAAATCGTGCTTAACCCTTCGGCATTGCTGACCCCGAAAACGCTGTGCAGACGCGGTCGGCGCATATCGGCATCAATGACCAAAACCTTCGCGCCCGTCTGCGCCAAACTGATTGCCGTATTAACAGCCGTCGTCGTTTTTCCTTCGGAGGGCAAACTCGATGTCACGAGCAGTGATTTCGGCGCGTGTCCGGCAGTCGAAAGCAGAATCGAAGTTCGCAGTTGACGATACGCTTCGGCTAACGACGAACGCGGGTCGTTGTTGATCAAAAGTTCGGAATTCGGTTTTGATTCCTCTTCTTCCCCGCCATTTCCGCCAACCAAAAGCAGACGGCGTTTCGGCATCGAATCAATCGTCGGAATCGCCGCCAACGCCGGAAGCCGTAAAAGATTTTCGACTTCTTCGGTCGTGCGAATCGTATCGTCGAGATATTCGAGAAAAAGAGCCAGTCCCATTCCGAAAAGCGTTGATAAAAATAAAGCGGCGATAACCGTCGTTAAACGGCGCGGCGCAATCGGCGTTTCGGGCGGAATGGCGATTTCGGCAATGCTGATGTTGTTATCCGTGCCTTGCGCTTCAATATCATTTTGACTTTGCTGTTTATTCAAGTTATCAAGAAAGCCTTTATTGGTCGTGATATTTTGTTCCAAAAGACGAATGACGATTCCGGCTTGGTTTTGCCCCTGAGCTTCGTTGTATTGTTGATTAAATGAAGCGCGGATTTTGTCTTCCTGTTCTTTCGCCTGTAAATATTTCGTCCGCAGATTATCCAAAATCGTGGTTGTCACGCGTGTGCGAAATTCCCTTAAATCCTGCTCGTTTTTCTGTTGCGCGTCCTTCAAGCCGTTTTCCATCGTCGCAATTCTCTTATCAATTTCGACAACTTCGTCCGCTGTCGGTTGATACAATTGCAAAAGTTTTTCTCTTTCTGCTTTTAACTGTGTAACTATTTCAAAAGTCTTGTTACGCAAACCCTGCATTGTATTTTCGCGCTCGGTCGTGTAGCGGATTGTTTCGGCTTCGGCTAAAGATTTGACTTTACTCTGGTCGTTTTTTACGGCATTATAATTGGCTTCGGCATTTTTACGCGCATTTTCCGCATCGAGAAGCTGTTTATTTAAGCCTTCGAGTCTTTGCAGAACGATGGTCGAGTTTTCGTCCAAACTGATAATGCCCGAATCTTTTTTCAAATTCTGCAATTTTATCTCGTCCGCTTTGATCTGCGATTGCAGGTTTGCTACGCGGTCGAGCAGAAAGTCACTGGTTTTAACATTTTTTCCGGTGCGTTTTTCCTGATTTTGTTTTGTAAAAACTTCGGCAATACCGTTGACGATCATCGCCGCAAGCTCGCGATTCGAATGCCGGAAGGAAATATCAATCAGCCGCGTATCTTTAAATGTCGCGCGGGCTTCGCGCACCGGTTCGATGCCGATATTTTTGCGAAGTATATCAACATACGGCGCAAGCCTGATGGCTTCGGCAATTTCTTCGGACGAAGCGACCGACGGGCTTGCCGTTACCGAAACGTCGCTGATTCCCTTTTCATTTTTCTTTTTCTCGTCGTTCGATAAGCCGACGGCTTTGAGCAGCGAACGCCAAGCCGAAACCGATTCTTCTGCTTTGGCGACCTGAAATTCCTTATTGTTATCGAGGCTTAATTCTTTGACCACACGGCGCAGAAGCGTTTCGCTGTTTAAAAGTTGTAATTGCGTATTGAAATAAGCCGGATCGGGATTCGACATTCCGCTTCGGCGGTCGCTGGTTACTAAATCCTGATTCGCTTGTTCTAAATCAACCTGAACCTGCGCCCGCGCCTGATAAATATTCGGTCGCCTCGCCATGTAAATCGCCGTTATAGTTGTGATCAAAACCATCACGCCGATTACCAGCCAGAGGCGTTTGCGAATTGCGCGCCAATAATCCATCAACTGCATCCCTTCGGATGCGTAAATTTCGCGGTATGCGCCGTAACCGCCGTTGGCTGAAGGCATCGGTGATTCAAACGTTCGTTCGATTTCAACGCGTTCGGCTACCGGTTTTTGAATAATTTCACGGGTTTCTTTCATTTTCTTTAACTTTAGGGAATTCTGTAAAAAAGACTCGGGAGTCCCTGTTGAAAGGTTCTGATGATACCTCTCATAATAACTTTGGACGAATCTTCGGAAACGGCGACAATATCGTTCGGCTCTAAAAACGGGTCGCGGATTATTTGTTTTTCAATGTCTTTGAGATTGAAAATCAGTTCTTCGCGGTCGGCACTGCCTTCTTTTTGTCTTAAAACTTTAACCTGATTTTTGGCAGTCGGTTTTAAGCCTTCCGCCGTGACGATTGCCTGCGTTAAAGTTATCGGTTCACCCATTCTAACTGCCCCGACTTTATTAACGTTGCCATAAACATAAATGACATCGGAGTCCAGAACCGAAACAACATCGCCGGGCTGCATCCACAGATTTTGCTTGCCTTCGAGAACCTCTTTGACCTTAAAGTTTAACAAGATCATTTCATTATCAATCACGCTGTCGTCGCTTTCGACCTTGCAAGCCGAAGAACTTCCCGTTCGGGCGACGATCATCCGGCTTCCGGCTTCCTTATTCGGACCGCCCGCGAAAGAAAGCAATTCGAGCAGGCGAATCCGGCGGCTGACGTAATAAGTTCCGGCTTTTTCGACCGCGCCGATCACGCCGAACGACTGCGACTTTTTCTCGATCGCAAAAACATTGACTTCCGGCTTTTTCAAAAAACTGATATATTCCTTCTCGATTTCCCTTGCCAGTTCAGTTTCGGTCTTGCAAATTGCGACGATCGGTTTCGAGGCTCTGAAAAGCGTGATCGTGCCGTCAGGATTGACGTTGACTTTCTGACTCAGATTAGGATGTTGGAAAACCTGAACTTCGAGCGTGTCCTGAAAACCGATGCGGTAGCGTTCGTCTTCGTTATCGGTTTTGGAAACGGGAATTGTTTTTGCCGAATTAGTTGTATCGGTCTGACCGTATAAATTTCCGAAACTGAACAAAACCGTTATTAAAATTAGTAAAAAACATCGTACCGCTTTCATAAAACAACTCCTGAATAATTATTTACTACAAGGTAGGTTAATTAAGTATTTTTGATCCTTTTTCTCCGAGAAAAGTTTTTCGCTTTATTTACCTGTTTAGGCTATTTTAACAAAATCTCTTTTAAGGTAAAGATTTTAGCAAATTTCCCGCAAAATCAACAATTATAAAGTTTCAATGTTTGAAAATTTAAATTTGCCTTCATTTAGGTTAAACTTTTGACACTCAAAATTTTCGTTCACAAAACACTTTTTAGCTATGCAAAACGCAACGCCGATGCTTCGGCAATATCTGGAAATCAAGAAACAATATCCCGGCACACTGCTCTTTTTCCGGCTCGGCGATTTTTACGAACTTTTTAATGACGACGCGGTGATCGGCGCACGCGAACTTGAAATTACGCTGACCGCGCGGCATAAGGATTCTGCAAACCCGATTCCGATGTGCGGCGTTCCTCATCACGCAGCCGCAAATTATATTGCCAAATTAGTTAAAAAAGGCTACCGCGTCGCCATCTGCGAGCAAACCGAAACCGCCGGAAAAGACGTTAAATTAGTTAAACGCGAGGTCGTTCGGATCATCACGCCCGGAACGGCGATTGACCCGCAACTGCTAGAGTCTAAAGAATCTATCTATCTCGCATCAATTGCCGGTGCGGGCGAAACTTTCGGCGTTGCCTTTCTTGAACTTTCGACTGGCGAATTTTTCACGACCCAAATTTCCGATAAAAATTCCTGGACAAAAGCGTGTGCCGACATCGAAAGCTTCGCGCCGCGCGAACTGCTTTTTCCCGAATCTTTACAAAAACTGGTCGAAAGTTCGTTCAGCAATTTCAGAAATCAGACATTATCAGACGCATCAAATGTCGTTTCGATTTCATCGCCGAATTCGGCAAAATTCACAACGACCTTAACGGCTTTGGATGATTGGCTTTTTCACACGGAAGATTGCGAAAATCTTTTAAAAAATCAGTTAAAAGTTCGTGAGTTGACGGGTTTCGGACTTTCGGGAAAAACCGAGGCGATTCGCGCAAGCGGCGCGGTTTTGCGCTACGCGCTGGAAACTCAGAAAGCATCCGCCGAACATATTTCGGAAATAAATTTGCTTGAAGCCAGCGATTTTATGATTTTGGACGCGATTACGCTTCGCAATCTGGAAATCGTCGAATCAAAAGGCGAAAGCAATAAAAAATGTCTCTTGAACGTCATAGACGAAACCGTCACCGGAATGGGTGCAAGGCTTTTGCGTTCGTGGCTTCTTCGTCCGTCGGTCAAACGAAGCGAGATTCAAACGCGGCTTTCGGCGGTTTCGGAATTGACCGATTCGATGCTGCGCGACAAAATCCGTTTTCTTTTAAAGGAAGTTTCCGATTTGGAAAGACTCGTCGGCAGATTAAATCTCGGAACGACAACTCCGCGTGATCTGATCGCCCTCAACCGTTCCCTTTCACAAACTCCGAATATCAATTCGACGTTATCAGACGCACAAAGCCTTTTGATTCAGGTTTTGTCCGAAAACATTTTTGAACTGCCCGAAATCCGTAATCTTATATCGCTTTCGATTTCCGATGAACCGCCATTGAATTTTAATGACGGCGGCGTGATCCGCGACGGTTTTAACGTTGAACTCGATGATCTGAGAAACATTTCTCAAACCGCGAAACAAACAATTGCCGGTTTTGAGGAACAGGAACGCCGGCGAACGAATATTTCAAATCTGAAAATCAAGTTTAATAACGTTTTCGGCTATTTTATCGAAATTTCAAAGGGCAATATTTCGCGTGTCCCCGACGATTACGAACGCCGCCAAACTCTGACGAACGCCGAACGCTACACGACTCCGCAGTTAAAGGAATGGGAAGAAAAAGTTCTCGGCGCGGAAGAAAAAATAATCACGCTCGAAACCGAAATTTTTCAAAATGTTCGCAATCAGGTTCGTGAAGAAACCCAAAAATTACAATCAACCGCCCGTGCGCTGGCGACTTTGGACGCGTTGGCTTCGCTGGCTGAAACCGCGACGCGCCGAAATTACGTTTGCCCGACTCTGCACGACGGCGATGAAATCGAAATCAAATCAGGCAGACATCCGATAATAGAAGCCTTTTTACAAAATGATTTCATCCCCAATAATATTTATCTAAACAATTCAACCGACCGTTTGCTGATCATCACCGGACCTAATATGGGCGGAAAAAGCACGATTTTAAGACAGATCGCGCTGATTCAGATTTTAAGTCAGATCGGTTCGTTCGTTCCGGCTGTTTCAGCAAAACTTCCGATGATTGACCGCGTTTGGACGCGCGTCGGCGCGTCGGACGATCTTTCTTCGGGACGCTCGACTTTTATGGTCGAAATGACCGAAACTGCCGCGATTCTACATAACGCGACCGCGCGTTCGCTGGTGATTTTGGACGAAATCGGGCGCGGAACTTCTACGTTTGACGGGCTTTCAATTGCGTGGGCGGTTGCCGAATACATTCATAATTCGCCCGAACATTCTGCAAAAACCTTGTTTGCGACGCATTATCACGAATTGACGGAATTGGCGGAAAATCTTCCGGGCGCGAAAAATTATCAGGTTCTGGCAACCGAAAAAGACGGCGAAGTCGTGTTTTTACATAAATTGCAAAAAGGAAAGGCTTCAAAATCTTATGGCATCGCGGTAGCGAAGCTCGCCGGATTGCCGCAAAAGGTCATCGAACGCGCCAAAAGCGTTCTCGAAAAACTCGAAAAATACGAGCTTGCCATTTTTTCCGAAGGTAAATCGGAACATAACGGCATGGAAAAAGCCGCCGAACGCGCCAAACACAGCAAAATGGCTTCGCAATTTTCGCTTTTTGCGATCTCGAATGAAAATGTGATTGATGAGTTGAGAGAGTTTGACGTGGAAAAAATGTCTGCTGACGAAGCAAGGAAATTTCTTGCTGAGATAAAAAAGAAAATTGTTTAAAAGATCATTTTTGCCCACGAAACACACGAAATATACGAAAATTTTGAATAAATAAATTTTTGTTTTAATTTTCGTTTTATTCGTGTGTTTTGTGGGCAAAAGGTTTTACAAACCTTTGTCGGCGATAAATTTCACCAAATCGCGGACGCGGCACGAATAGCCCCATTCGTTGTCATACCACGAAAGAATTTTGATGCAGGTTCCGCCGATCACCTTCGTGTTTTCAGCGTCAACAATTGACGAATTCGGGTTTCCGCGAAAATCTATGGAAACGAGCGGTTCTTCTGAAAAGGCGAGAATTCCTTTTAATTCCTCGTTTGCGGCATCCTTTAAGACCTGATTGACTTCTTCGGTCGAAGTTTCTTTTTCGACGTTCATCACCACGTCAACGAGCGAAACATTCGGGGTCGGAACGCGGACGGAAATTCCGTCAAATTTGCCTTTTAATTCGGGAATGACGAGCGCAACGGCTTTTGCTGCGCCGGTCGAGGTCGGAATCATCGAAAGCGCGGCGGCGCGCGCGCGGCGCAAATCCTTGTGCGGAAGATCGAGTAATTGCTGATCGTTCGTGTAAGAGTGAATTGTGTTCATCAAAGCATTCTTGATGCCGAATTTTTCGTGGATCACTTTTGCAACCGGCGCCAAACAATTCGTTGTGCAGGATGCGTTTGAAATAATATGGTGATTCGCCGCTTCATACATTCCTTCGTTGACACCAAGAACGATGGTCACATCTTCGCCTTTCGCGGGCGCGGAAATGATGACTTTTTTGACCGAACCGCGCAGATGTTTGCCCGCGTCTTCGGCTTTTGTAAATCGTCCGGTAGATTCGATGACGATTTCCGCCCCGACCGATTCCCAATCGATCGCCGCCGGGTCTTTTTCGCTGAAAACCTTAAAACTGTCGCCGTCAACGCTGATCGTGTCGCCGTCAGCCTTAATATCGTTATCGAGATTGCCCATAATCGAATCGTATTTCAAAAGATGAGCCAGCGTTTTTGTGTCGGTCAGATCGTTAACCGCCACAAAATCAATATCTTTATCGCCCAAGCACGTCCGCAAAACATTGCGTCCGATGCGTCCGAAACCGTTAATTCCGACTTTAATTGCCATTTTTAATAAATTTCTCCTGATTTGATAAATTGTGTTAAAAACTTGAATTTAACTTAATTTCGGGTAAAGTTCAAAGTGAGGTTGGTCAGAACCGCCGCCGGTCGCGGGCGGGTTAAATGTTCGGACAAAATATATGTTTACTCTAAAACTAATCATCCGCGACCGCCGATGATTCCGACCTGTTTTTTTTTGAAACAAACGCAAAAACGGTGTCGTAGTAAGCCATTGAGTTTTACACGTTTTACCTGTTCTAAAAATCAAAACTCGGAGCAACTTTTATAATGAAATCATTGCGCTTTTATGCCTTAGTTTTTAGTCTTTCCGTATCGCTTTGCGGATTGAACGCGGTCGAATCGTTTGCCCAGACGGAAACGACAACGCCGCAGCTTGCCAAAAATCAGGTTGATACCAAATCGAATCTTAATAAAGAAGAATCTTCAACCAAATCTGAAGAAAATCAGCCGTCGTTTACTTTTTCAAACCGACCCGCGCCGCGATTATCGCGCATCGGCGTTCAAAATTCGCAGACGATGCCGCTCACTTTGTCCGAGGCAATTCGTAAAGCACTCGAAAATAATAACGACATCGAAGTTGCGAAAAACGATGTTCGAATCGCCGAGTCAACGCTTCGTTCAATACTCGGATTTTACGATCCGGTTTTTACCATTCAGCCTAATCTCGACAGAAATTCGACAACCGGACGCGGCGCGACCACCGATTTTCGCGTCAATTCGGATTACACACAGCAAATTAAACCCGGCGGCGGCACGATTCGCGGATTTTTGAACAACAGCCGAACCGAAAACCAGTTTGCCCAACAGCAAGTTACTTCGGGTTCGACGGCTTCGAGCGGCGCGGTTTTTTCATCGAGTATGGGCGTAACCTATACTCAGCCGCTTTGGAGAAATTTGAAGACCGATTTCAATCGCCGGCAGGTTAAGATTCAACGCAAACGCGTTTCGCAAACCGATGCCGATTTTCGCCGGCAGGCAATTCTCGTGATTTCACAGGTGCAGACCGCTTACTGGGATTTGGTTTTTGCACTCAGAAATCAGCAAAATCAGGTTGCCAACGTAAATTTAAGCCGCGAAAACCTTCGGCAGGTCGAAGCCAAAATCGAAGCCGGTTCAGCTGCGCCGCTGCAAAAAGCCGAAGTTGAAACCGAACTTGCAACCCGCGAAGGCGAGCTTCTGAGCGCGATTCAGCAGGTTTCAACTGCCGAAAATCGCCTGAAACAATTGTTTTTACGCGATCCGAATGCGAGCGAATGGTTGATGCAGCTTGTTCCGACCGATACGCCGGTTTTGAGCGATGAACCCGTTAATCTCGATGCGGCGATGAAGGACGCAATGGAATTTCGTCCCGAATTGAGCCGTCTGCGGCTGCAAAAGGAAATTAACAGAATTGACCTCGATTATTACAAAAATCAAACCAAACCGCGCATTGATCTGGTTTCGACATTTTCGCTAGACGGTCTTTCGCTCGGAAATGTCAGTACCGATTCGTTTCAAACGCGTTTGTTTGACCCGACGATCCCCGGAACTTCAAATTCGTATTTTTACAATTTAATTTGCGGCACAAATAATCCCGCGCCGCCGCCGGGATGCGGAATCAATAATATCCCGATTGTGACGTTTCCGGGTTCACCGAGTTATTACAAAGGCGGTTTTAACCGTTCGTTTGCAAATCTTTTCCGTTCGGACGCGCCCAATTTTACGGTTGGCGTAACGTTTTCATTCCCGCTGCGAAACCAAACCGCGAAAGCTGATTTGGCGAGTGCGAGATTTGAAACCGAAAGAATTGACGCACAAACCCGTTCGCAGGAACAAGCCGTGTTTGCCGAAGTCCGCAACGCCGTGCAGGCGGTCGAAACAGCGCGGCAAAGAATCGCAACGGCGCGTCGGGCGCGTGAAAATGCCGAAATCCAGCTCGAAGGCGAACGCAAACTTTTTGAGGTCGGACGTTCGACGACATTCTTTTTATTCCAGCGCGAAAATGCTTTAACCAATGCGCGGAACGCCGAAATCCGCGCCGAAACCGATTACAACAAAGCACTTTCTGAATTACAGCGCGTAACTTCGACAACCTTCCGCGTAAATAATATTCAGGTTGATTCGCCGACCACAGATCAGCAATAACTTCTGCGTTCTCAGAATTTACCTTATATTTTCTGATATATTTTATAAAGAGTCGGTCAGCCGACTCTTTATGTTTTTCGTAAAGTTTGCGACAATCTTTGACGTGAAAATTACCGCCGTGATCATCGCTTTTAATGAAGCAGAAAAAATTTCCCGTGCCGTCGAATCCGTCAAATGGGCTGACGAGATTTTGGTGGTTGATTCCGAAAGCAGCGACCAAACACGTGAAATCGCCGAATCGCACGGTGCGCGGGTCATTATTCAAAAATGGATGGGTTTTTCAAAACAAAAACAATTTGCCGCCGATGCTGCCCGAAACGATTGGATTTTCAGCCTCGATGCCGACGAACAGGTTTCTGAAAAATTGAAAATCGAAATTTTGGCACTCAAAAATTCAAAAGCGAATCCGGCTGACGGTTATCGAATCCCGCGTCTTTCATATTATCTTGACCGCCCCATTCGACACGGCGGTTGGTATCCCGACTGGCAGCTGCGTTTTTTCAATCGTCAAAAAGGCAAATGGAAAGATGTTTTGATTCACGAATCGGTTGAAATTAACGGTAAGGTCGAAAAACTTTCGGGCGATATTCTGCATTTCAGCGTCGAAAACGCCGCGCATCATCACCGGTTGATCGGCGAACGTTACGCGCCGCTTGCCGCCAAGCAGATGTTTATGAGCGGACGCGAAACAACGCGGTTAAAGATTGCGACCGTCGGGTTTATAACTTTCTTTCAAACATATTTTCTCAAACTCGGGTTTCTCGACGGTTTAGCCGGCTTTTGCATTGCCCGTTTTGCCGCTCATCATTCATTTCTCAAACATCTGTTGCTTTGGGAATTACAGCGTAATAAAAAGTAATCCCTAATTTCCCGACGAATACAACCATCAAATTTTTCGGAACATCAAACCTTTGGTTTCCTGTAATTTTGCGCTATATTTCTAACAGGCGATTATTTAATTTTATGAAGAAAATTCTTTTTCCGATCTCGTTAATTTTGCTTTACTCGGTAGTAACTTTCGGGCAAAAAGGCGTTGACGACCAAAATAAAAAAATTCAGGAAAACACCAATAAAACAACTCAAACCGTTAATACCAACAGCAGCAGCAGCGGAGGACGCTCGATCAATTGGGGCGACGGGAAAACCAAAGTCCGCGACAGGTTGGAAAATCCTTACCGGATGAACGCGCGGCGCGATGTTTTGATCGAAAACGTGATGAGCGTCTTGCAGGAAAGAAAAATTATTGTAGACGAAGCATCCTCGCGCCAGAAGGAAGGAATTATCGTTACGCAGCCGTTCGTTTTCGCAAAGGGCGCGGTCATTACGCGAAACGAATTAAGCCGTTATTCGGTTTTGCCTCCCTCGAATACTTCGTGGACGCGCGGACGTTATACTTTAACCATCGAGATTCAATCCATTGACGGAATCCAAAATAATGTTTCGGTCACGGCAAAGGTCGAAGGACGTTCGGAAAACGGTTTGCAATCGGAATGGACGACGCTGCAATCGAGCGGCGCGGCGGAAGAAGAATTTCTTATCAAACTGGTCGAATTGGTTACGGGAATTTCGCCCGATGAGCCGAAAACGGATAACCGATAGAAATAAAAAATGCGTATTAAACTTTCCACAATTTGCTTATCAGGTTTGCTCGTGATGCTTTTCGGCATTACGGCTTTCTCGCAAAGTGACGCTTCGACATCCGGCGGCAGACCGCGGCAAAAAGAAGACCTTCCGAAAAATATTAAGGAAACGATGGCTAAACAGCGCATCGAGCGCGAAAAGAAGGAATTTAAAGAACTTCTCGAAAAAAGCGAAGAGGCTGTCAAGCTCAGCGAGGAACTTGAAAAATCGTTCACAGATTCAAATCAACTTACATCGGAAGATCGCAAAAAGCTCGAACGCCTTGAAAAACTTCTCAAGAAAATCAGAAGCGATCTCGGCGGCGATGACGATGGCGAAAAGGAAATTTTTGATAAAGATGAAACTCAGGAATCTTCGACTATGAGCAATGCTCTTAAAACATTGCAGACAAACGCCGCGCAGTTGTTTTCCGAGATTAAAAAATCAACCCGCTACAGCGTTTCGGTCATTGCGATTCAGACTTCAAACGCGCTTCTGAAATTGGTCAAATTTATTCGTTTCGGCAAATAGTTTTTTAGTTCGAAGATTAAAACAATGAAAACAGGTTTTTCCGTTTCCAAACTCGGGATTATTTTTTTGTCCGCGCTTTTCTTCGCCAATTCCGCATTTGCCCAGATTGACGACGACGAACCGATCCGGGTCGAATCGTCCTTAGTCGTTATCAACGCCACGATTACCGACGCGAAAGGCAAGCCTGTCAGCGGTTTGAGGCAAAATCAGTTTCAGGTTCTCGAAGACGGCAAAGAACAAAAGATCGAATTTTTCGAAGCCGAAAAAACTCCGTTTGCGGCGGTCATTCTTCTGGATTCTTCGGGCAGTATGGAACAACGCATTTCATTGGGGCGTTCGGCGGCAATCCAGTTTCTCGACCGTCTGCGGACGGACGACGTGACGGCGATTTTCAATTTCGACTCGAAAATCTCGCTCGTGCAGGATTTTTCAAACAGCCGCGACATTTACGAAGGAATTTTCGACATCAAGGCAAACGGGATGACGGTTTTGAACGACGCGATTGTGAAAGCCGCCGAAGAACTCGGCAAACGTTCGGAAAAACGCCGTGCGATCATCGTGCTTTCAGACGGTGCTGACACACAAAGCCGGCGTTCCGCCGATAAAGCACTAAAAGCCGCGCTCGCCGTCAACGCGACGATTTACACGGTTGATATGTCGGGTATTAATTCAGGAAATAACCGCGAGCGAATGCAGAATCAGGGCATTTTGAAAAATTTCGCGGAAAAATCAGGCGGAAAATTTATCGCCACTCCCGGCGGTGTGGCAATGCGCGATGCATTTAAAAACATCGTCGAAGAACTCGGCGTTCAATACACGCTCGGTTATCATACGACCAACACTTCGAAAGACGGTAAATGGCGCGAAATAGAACTTAAAAGCACAAAAGCCGGATTAAATATCAGAACCCGAAAGGGTTATAATGCACCAAAAGGTAAATAAATTATAATGAAAAAAATATCCCTTAGATTTTTCCTAGCCTTACTGACTTTTGCGATTGGACTTTCATTTACATCGTTTTTATTACTCAATCAAAAATTGCCTGATGTCCCGATCCCTGAGTCGCAAAAACTTCGCAACTCAAATTTTATTGCCCATTCGCAGATTTCTAAAGCACAACAAAAGTATTGGGAAGAGGTTTTACTTTCAAGATTTAATGAATCGCCACTGCTAGTTTTGGCAGATTCGTCTGATGAACTTTATCGTTTTATGTTAATACCAACTTTTGATGCACCGGTCGTTGTGCGCATTTGGCGTTCAAAAAATGAATATTTTCTAACAACCAAGAAAACAAACGGTGAGGGCGGTTTTGGGATGAAAAAGTTTGGAAAACTTTCTTACGAAAAAACCCGACCTTTGACCGAAGAAGAATGGAACAGATTTTTTAACCTTCTTAACGAAGCGATGTTCTGGGATATACCATACTCTGACAAAAGCGATGACCCTGTCAGAGACGGTGCATCGTGGATAATCGAAGGATACAGTAACAAGAATTACCACATTATTGACCGTATTACGCCAAGCAAAGAATTAACAAAAGCCTGTGTTTATTTATTAAATTTATCCGGTTTGGAAGCCAATTACAAAGGTTATTATCCTTCAAATTAATCTAATGACTTGTTTTATTTCTTGATTTATCTGCGTGCCGTTCGATCGCCAATGTGATGAGCGCATCCAGCACCTGCGAAAATTCAAGTCCGCTTCCCGTCCACATTTTCGGAAAACCCGAAGCGTCGGTTAAACCCGGAATCGTATTGATTTCATTAACGAGCAGTGCGCCGTTATCTTTCCGCAAAAAGAAATCAACCCGCGCAAAACCCGCGCCGTCAATCGCTTTGAAAGCGGTGATCGCCATTTGCTGAATCTTTTTCGTTAATTCTTCGCTGACGGGCGCTGGCACGACAAATTCGTTGTTCCCCGTTCCGGCGTATTTTTCGGTGTAATCGAGAAATTTTTTCGATTCGTCGCGGATGATGTATTCGCCGGGCAGACTCGCGCGCGGTTCGTCGTTCCCTAAAACCGCGCATTCGATCTCACGCATTTCCAGACATTCTTCGACGATTATTTTACGGTCGTATTCGGCGGCAAGCGCGATTGCCGCGCGCAGAGAATTTTCGTCCGCCGCTTTTGAAACGCCGACCGACGAACCTAAATTCGCGGGTTTGACAAAACACGGATAGCCTAACTGCTGTTCGATTTGTCTGATTGTCGCATCATTGTCGGCTTCCCATTCGCTCCGCAAAAACCAGACGTATTTGCAAATCGGAAGTCCGGCATCGCGGAAAAGAATCTTCATAAAAGCTTTGTCCATACCGCACGACGATGCCAGAACGCCGCAGCCGATGTATGGAATATCAGCCATTTCCAACAATCCCTGAATCGTCCCGTCCTCGCCGAAAGTGCCGTGCAGAACCGGAAAAACGACATTGAGTTTCTCGACTCTTTCCTCGCCGTTTTGAGGTTCAAGTTTGATTAATCCCTGATGAGTCGGATCGCCCGAAAAAGCAACCGCGTTGCGCGGAAAGTTACCGATTTCGTGAATCAATAATTCTTGCGTCGGCGGCGGCAATAAACCCAAAGATTCAACCGGATTAAGCCAGTTTCCCTCTTTTGTAATGGCGATTGGAATGATTTCGTATTTGTTCTTGTCAATTTGCTCGATTACCGATTTTGCCGAACGAACGGAAATTTCGTGTTCGCCCGAACGACCACCGAAAACAACGCCGATTTTTAATTTGCTCATATAATTGAAGGGTAAATGATGCCGTTTTTGTATTTATTAACAAATCTAAAAATAAAAATATAAACTTACAGAATGGTTTTTCCAAGTGCGGAAAGTATTAATTCGCCCGCCAATTCGACCGTGATGTTATGTTCGTCGAGCATCGGGTTGACTTCGACAATTTCAAACGAACGCATTCCGCCGCGTTCGGCGATAATTTCCAATGCGAGATGCGCTTCGCGGTAAGTAATTCCGCCGCGCACGAGCGTTCCCGAACCGGGCGCGAAACGCGGGTCAATAATATCAACGTCGAATGTAACGGCAAAACCGCCCGCCGCCTGCGACGCGATTTTTATCGCATCTTCAATACAAGCCGGCATTCCGCGTCGGTCAATATCGCTCATCGTAAAGAAATTTTCGCGCATTCCGAGTTGATGAATTTCGCGTTTTTCGCCTAAATCCAAATCGCGCGCGCCGACATGAGCGCAGAATTTCGGATTTAATTTCGGCGCAAAGCCTTCTAAATTCACGAGTTCCTCGCTTCCCAAACCTAATATCGTGGCAAACGGCATTCCGTGAATATTGCCTGACGGCGAAGTTTCGGGCGTATTGATGTCGGCGTGCGCGTCGAACCAAATCATTCCGATTTCTTCATTTTGTTCGCGGAAAAATGATGAAATTCCCGAAAAAGTTCCGATGGCAATCGAATGATCGCCGCCCAAAATCACCGGAAATTCGCCTGCTTGTAAGATTTTTTTGACCGCCGCCGCCGTATTTTTACTGGTCGCAACCATTTCCTGCAAATATTTCGGATTTTCACCCGCTTCGGCAACATAATTCGGCTTGACGACTTCGACATCGCCGTAATCCGAGACTTCAAAACCTAAATCTTTGATATGTTCTTCCAGATGATTACCGCGAATACTGGCGAGCCGAATCGCGGTCGCGCCGAGTTCACTCCCCTTTTTACCGGCACCAAAACCGAGCGGAACTCCTAAAAGACCGATTTTTTTGTTTTTACCCGGAAAATATGTTTCTTCAAAATTCATAATTGTAATGATAATCGGTTTTGAGTTCCGCCTTCAGGCGGTTTCACGGTGAAACTCCATCAATTCAACATTGAAACGAATTTTTCGCGGGACTCAAAACTTATAATTCCCCAAACCCATTCTTAAAAATTTTCTGCACAGCTTCAAAAGCCGCTTGTTCGTCTTCGCCCTCGACCTCGATTTCCAAATCAACGCCTTTTGAAGCCGCGAGCGTCAAAACGTTTAAAATTGATTTTGCGTCGGCGATAACTGAGTTATCCTTACGAATCAGTTTTATCTTACTCTGAAAACCGCTTGCCAGACGAACGAGCTGCGCGGCGGCGCGCGCGTGAAGTCCGAGCCGATTGATAACTGCCACTT
Source organism: Pyrinomonadaceae bacterium (assembly GCA_022843305.1). GTDB lineage: Bacteria > Acidobacteriota > Blastocatellia > Pyrinomonadales > Pyrinomonadaceae > JAFDVJ01. The sequence continues at coordinate 28,295 of JALHNX010000043.1, forward strand.
TTCCTTTAAGCATCTTTTTTCAATTTCTGCGGCATTAAAAGTTCGCTGGCGCGATAAATCGCCTGTTTTCCCTGACTTTCAACCGCCTGCGACATTTCGCTCAAAGTCATTTCTTTGTTTTGCGAAGCGATTTTGATAACCATCGGCAGATTAACGCCCGTAATAATTTCGACATCGTTCTGCTCCAAAAACATCGCCGAAATATTGGTCGGTGTGCCGCCGAACATATCGGTTAAAAGCAAAACGCCGCTGCCGTCGGAAACCTTTTTAATCGCCCGTGCAACTTCATTTTTAGCGGTTTCGACATCGTCGTGCCAGCCGATGGAAACCGCCGTGATATGTTTTAATTCGCCGACGACGGTTTCCGCCGCCGCCAAAAGTTCATTTGCAACCTGTCCGTGGGAAATTATCACTCCGCCGATTTTTTTCATATTTTTTTCCTCCCGGAATTATTTCTGAACATCACGATGCATCACCGAGATTTCCATTCCGTCGCCTCCGAGCGCGTCCGCCAAACGATTTGCGACCATTACGGAGCGATGCCGCCCGCCCGTGCAGCCGACCCCGATTGTCAGATAAGATTTGCCTTCGCGTTTATAAAGCGGCAAAAGATATTTAAGCAAATCGGTAAGACGACGCAGGGTTTCGCCGACTTCTTCCTGCCCGTCCAAAAATCCGATAACTTTTTCATCCGAACCGGGCAATTCGCGCAAACCTTCGACAAAATACGGATTCGGCAAATGGCGCACGTCAAAAAGCAGATCAACCTGATTCGGCACGCCGTGTTTATGACCGAAACTGAGGATTTGAACGTGCAGCGGATTTCCGTCTTCACGATGGCTGAATTCCTGCACCAGCAATCGGCGAAGCGTGTGAACCGTATGCCCCGATGAATCTATTATCAAATCGGCGGTTTCCCGAACCTTTGCCATTTCCTTTTTTTCGGCGCGAATCGCTTCGAGCAGACCTTTGCCGTTATCCGCCGGATGCGGACGGCGGGTTTCCGAAAAACGTCGCTGTAAAACTTCGTCCGAAGCCTCGAAAAACAAAACGAAAGACTGAAGTTTTTTCTTTTTTAATCGTCTCAGTTCATTCGGAAAATCCGAGAGAAAATGACGCTCGCGGATGTTGATGACGAGCGCGGCTTTTTCGATTGCGACGATTTCTTCGGAATTCGGCAAAAGCAGACGCGAAAAGGTCGAAAGCATCGTAACCGGAAGATTATCAACGCAAAAATAGCCCAAATCTTCAAAAGCATTGGTCGCCGATGACATTCCCGAGCCGCTTAAACCCGTAATTATTACAAAATTAGGGAGATTTTTTTTATCGGAGTTTTCCTGAGACATTAAATTTTTATAAACCGCTGACTAAAGTTTTATGTTTTTCGATCAAATCTTGCGCGGCATCGTAGCCGGTCGCTTTTAGCAGATGAATCCTGACCGCCGTTTCCACCAATGTCGAAAGATTTCTGCCGGAAGTTACCGGCAAAATGAATTTCGGTATTTTCAGACCGAAAATTGCCTCTTCCATCATCGTTATTCCCAAACGGTCAATTTCTTCAAATTCGCTCCATTTTTTGAGTTCGATGCAAATTTCGATCTGACTTCCCTTGCCGATTGCCGAAACGCCGAAAAGCTCGCGGATGTTGATAATTCCCAAACCGTGAATTTCCAGATAATCCTGAATCAATTCGGGCGATTTTCCTTCCAGCTTTTCACCGACTTTTTTTATCAATACGGAATCGTCGGCGATCAGATAATGTCCGCGCGTTATCAAATCCAGTGCGCATTCGGATTTTCCGATGCCCGAATTGCCGAGAATTAAAACCCCGATGCCGAACATTCCCATCAAAACGCCGTGCAAGGTCATTTGCGGCGCGAGAACTTCCTGTAAAAATTCGCTGACCTTATTGATCGCGCCCGAACTTATCAAATTTGTCCGCAAAAGCGGAACTTGGCTTTCATCGGAAATTTTTAACAACTCCGGCGGCGGTTCGAGACCTTTGGTGATCAAAATACAGCTGATTTTATCGAGATTGAGATTTTTGATGGCTTCGGTCTTTTGCGCGCTTTCGAGTTGTGAAAGATACCAAATTTCGCTTTGACCGACAATTTGAATGCGTCCGGTGTGAATGTAATGCGCGAAACCTGCCAGCGCAAGCCCGAGTTTTTGAATCCGCGCCGAATTGATTTCGCGTTTTTTCAAGCCGTCTTCACCGCCTAAAATCTCGATTTGAAGATCGGACGGGGATTTTTCGACAAATTTGGCGACGCTTATTTTGGGGCTTTCGTTTTGCATTCGAATTGTTCCGTGTCGCGTCTTGAGGCG
>JALHNX010000043.1:30632-33186 GCA_022843305.1 Pyrinomonadaceae bacterium
GCGAATAAAAGCCGCCTCAAGACGCGACCCGAAACTAAATTTAAGGCTCAATCAAACCGTAATTTCCGTCTTTGCGTTTATAGATAACCGAAACCTTTTCGTCTTCGGCATTTCTGAAAACCAGAAATTGATTTTCTTCATCATTGAGGCGAAAAACGGCTTCTTCCGCCGTCATCGGTTTTATCGCATAACGCTTGGCACTGACAATTTTCGGTTCGTTCGGTGTCGGCGCGACTTCATCAACAGGTTTTGCGACCGCCGTCACTTTTTTCGCCTTGTGATGTTTGTCAATAATCTTATTCTTAGTTTTCAGAGCCTGCTTTTCAATTTTATCAATTGTTTTTGAGAGCGATTGATACATATCGGCTAAAGTCGTTGTCGCCGTTAAAACCTCATTTCGCCACTTGACGATCATTTCCGAACGATGTCTGCCTTTTTCAACTTCAATAATTACGTGCGCATTCAAGGCTTTTCCGTCAAATAAATGGTTTAGCCGATTAAAATGCTCCTCAACATGAGAACGTAGTGCCGGAGTAACTTCGATATGTCTGCCAGTATATTCAAATTTCATTGTTTTGCCCTCGTGTATTATTAGAAAATCAAAGAACTTTGTAGTTATCAGTTGTTCGTTGTCCGTTGCCGATTGAATGTAAGCTAAGTTCAAAGGTTTAATTCAAACAACAACTGACAACGGACTAAATAACAGTTTTCCTTTCGCGCGATCCGGGAATCTGCATCTGGTCGCGGTATTTGGCAACCGTGCGGCGCGAAAGTTTGATGCCTTCTTTAATTAAAATTTTGGCGATTTCGTCGTCGGTCAAAGGTTTCTTTGTATCTTCATCTTCGATCATCTTTTTGATCCTGAGTTTCAAAATCCGCGTCGAAACCTCTTCGCCGTCCTCATTTAACATTCCTTCGCTGAAAAATCGGCGAAGTTCGATGACACCCTGCGGCGTATGCGCGTATTTACGATTAACGACGCGCGAAATCGTCGAAAGGTGCATTCCGATGTCTTCGGCGACATCTTTGAGCATCATCGGTTTAAGATGCTCAACGCCGTAGTTCAAAAATTCTCGCTGCCGGTCAACGATACATTCGACCACGCGGTAGATCGTTTGCCGGCGATGCTCGATGTTTCTCAGCAGATCAACCGCCGAACGAACTTTATCCTTAATAAAATCTTTTTCTTCTTTAGTGGTTTTCTCTTCACCGAGCATTTTTTGATAAGTGTTGCTCAAGCGAAGCCGCGGACTGCCGTCGTCGGTAAAATAAATTACATATTCATCTTCGATTTTTTCGATATAAACTTCCGGCGCGACATAAATCGGTTCTTCCGATGAATATCGTCTGCCCGGATACGGGTCGAGAATGCGGATTTTGTTGATTTCTTCATTCAGCGCGTGAAGCTCAACGCCAACGTCTTTCGACAGATGCTGAAGACGGTGCGGTTGTAAATCTTCCAGATGATTTTGGACGAGTTCGGCGGCAAGCGATTTTCCTTCGCCGTTTGCTTCCAATTGCGCCAAAAGACATTCCTTAACATCGCGCGCGCCGCAGCCGACCGGCTCGAGTTTTAAGACGGTCTGCCGCGCTTTATCAACAGTTTCCTGCGAACAATCGCACATTTCGGCAAGTTCTTCGTCGGTCGCGTTTAAACGCCCGTCCGAATCGAGGTTTCCGATAATCGCCATCGCCGTATCTTCCGTTTCCTCATCGATTTGCAGAAGATGCAGCTGCCATTCGAGATGTTCGGTCAAAGATTCGGAACGCGACAAAAACTGCTCAAAACTCGGCGCGTCATCCTTGTATTCGATTTCCTGTGTTTTGTATCCCGGGTCGAGATAATCCTGAAATTCCCTGCCGTAATCAATTTCTTCAAACGCGTCGGATTTTACTTCTGAAAAATCTTCAGTGTCGCCTTCAATATCAACGGTGTGTTGTTCGTCAAACCCGTTTTCACTTGCTTTTTCGGCATTTACGCCTTCCGAAAAAGCATCTGAATAAGCGGAAATATCCGCTTCGGAATCCGCGCCGTTGACAAACGTTTCATCGTGTCCGTCGGTGTTTTGGTCAAGAATTTTTTCAGAAATTTCCTCAAATTCTTCATCGGGCTGGACTTCTTCCAAAACGGGATTTGAAACCATCTCCTGCGAAATAAGGTCTTGAAGTTCGACCGATGTCATCTGCAACATTTCGATTCTTTGTCGCAACTGCGGTGTCAGAACCATCTGTTGTTTTAGTGATGTTTGAAGTCTTAAAGATGACATATTTATTACTTGTAATTTACCCTTTCTGTTTTTCTCCCGTCAATTGTTATTACAACTTGATTATAACGCTTTGTCGGCGAAATGTGAAAAATGAAACCTCTCAGAAAACCGCAAACTTGCGGATTAAAATATATTTAGCACCTGAAACACACGAAAGAAACGAAAAATATAACCATTTCCGCTGAAATTTAGGTAGTGAACTGAAAGTAAGGCTGTTTGAAATTCTCAATCGGTGATTGAAAAACAAAAGCGTGGTTTGCCGGGAGCGCACGCATCCCCGGCGTGCC
>JALHNX010000044.1 GCA_022843305.1 Pyrinomonadaceae bacterium
GAAAACAAGAAAAAAGAAGTATTGGCGAAACTCAAAGAGCATGAGGGTGCCGAGAATTATGAGGAACTGAAGAAGAAAGCGGAAGAATATTACGCAAAATTCAGCAAAAATATCAATTTGCAACTAGCGAAGTATAAGGAAGAAGCGGCGACTAAAAGAGAACTCAATCGTGATAATTTAAGAAATCAATACAGAGAGGAACTTTCGCGGATTCAGACGAAACTCGATCTCGATCTTCGAAGCGCCATTGAAAAATTGAAGCTCGATGAAGAGAGAGAATTAAGGGAAAAAAAATCCGAACTGATTAACAAAGATTTGATGACGCCGCTCGTTACCTTCTCCAAACACTTTACGGCGGTCAATCCTCTTCAGGATCGCGGCAGAGCTTTAGCTTGGGAAGCAGACCCTGAAAACGGGCATTGCGGCGAGAGTGCCGGATGGGCGGGACATTGCGATGCCGCCGGATTCGCGTCCGCGCTGTTCGAGGAGCCGGTTGATAAAGGGATTTGGAAAGGCGAGGAGCTGAAATTCATTGTCAGCGAGTATGTCATGAGTTTCATACTGAAAGCAGGAAATTCCTCCGCGACATGGAAATTGGGCGACACCGATAGTCGTACCGACGTTTCGCATGTGAATTTTATCGGACATTTTCGAGGCAACTTGAATTCGCCCCACGAGTATGCCAAAACAAGGGCTAATGAGCTTAAAATAGCTGCCGGAAAGAACGGCGCCAACCTGCTCGAAAAATTACAAGCCGCGCTTTTCAAGGGTTTGCCTATAGTGATGGATATGCGAGTAAACAGGAACTTTCTCGATGAAGACCTCGCCGAGAGTTCCAAAGCGGTCTGGAACCATTGCGTTTTTTGCTATGAGGTGCGTTATCGTGAGGCGGCTGACGCGACCGGGAACGTTGTGGAAATGGCGCGGGACTTGGTGGCTCACATCACCATCTATGCCAATAAAGATCATGCGCCGCCGACGACGACAAAAGCCGCGACGGTAAATGCGACGGATCCGCCCGACATCACTTTGCTCCCCGAAAATTGCATCATCCGCCATTGCGCGGTCAGGCTGCAGTTTGGTGACGACGGTAAGATTAATATAACCAGCGTCAAAGCCGACTGGCTGGGGTGCCACGCGAAACGAAGTCAAAAGGATGACCTTGATTTTGAATACACCGTTCCTCGTCTTCCACCGCGTTACCTGACAGTTATGCTTGCCTTGATCCCAGCCAACCCCGCAATGGCAAACCCTTTCATAACTCCGAATCATATTAAAGCGCTGGTCGAGGGAGACTATTTGAAGTGGAGCAGAACGAAGTTTTAACAGGAGCGATTATGGGAGATGAAATTACCGATAAGGTCGTTGGGACGGGCGAGCGTGAAGTGGCTCCCGGCGAAGATGTTCACTCGATTGCCTTCGAAACGGGACATTTCTGGGAAACAATCTGGAATCATCCGCCGAATCAGGCAATCAAGCTGCTGCGCGGCGATCCCGGGCGTTTATTGCCCGGCGACCGACTCGTTATTCCGCCGTTGCGCATCGCGTCCAGCCCGTCTGCCACGAACCGGCGGCATATCTTCCGCCGCAAGGGTGTCCCGATTCAAATTGAAATTCATCTGTGGGAAGAGACAGTTGAGGAATCTATGAACATTGTCGAAATCGAGGAGTTGGAAAAGGATGGCGATAAAGGCAGCGGCAAGCCGTCGCAACGTCTCCCCCGCGCTAATGTGCCGTATCTTCTGGAGGTAGAAAAGTCCATCTACACGGGAGTCACGGACAGCGGCGGCGGACTGAAGCACTACGTCGCCCCGACGGCGACCAAGGGATTATTGAAACTACATCCGGGAACAAATTTGGAAGAAGAAATTGAGTTAAAAATCGGTCAAATATACCCGGAAAAGACGCGGATGGGCATCAAACAGCGGCTAACGAATCTCGGCTTTTCCTGTGGCGCCATCGACGGCAGCGAATCCGAGGAATATTTTGAGGCGATCCGCGCCTTTCAAAGAAATTACGGTCTCGAAGTGACGGGACAGGCAGACTCCGCGCTCGCCGCCAAATTGCAGGAGCTAATGCGTTAGCGGGCGGCTATTTTCGGAGCTTATTCGAGTCAAATGACGGTTTTTGATTGAATCGGCGAGAACTAAGCTAAACAGGCATTAAAAATATGGCAATAAATTATCAAATAAAGTTGGGTGATTGTATATTCTGCGTCATTCGCGAACATAGGCTTTTGCCGGAAACGGTTTGGATGCACTCAACCAACGCAACTTTCCGCCAGAAACGCCGGGACTTGAAGATGCTACTGCCCGGTGATGTTTTATTCATACCGGACATCCGACCAAAAGATGTTAATAGACCAACTAATCAATTTCATAAGTTTCAAATGAAGGGCGAGAAACATCGGCACTGGATTGAAATCGAGTTGGTTGGAGAAGACGGAAAACCGATTCCAAATGAAAAATACAAAGTGAAATTGCCGGACGGAAGTGAGAAGGAAGGAACTCTCGACAAGAACGGCTGGGCAAGAATAGAAAGCGAACCGGCAGGCGATTGTGAGATAACATTTCCGGAGATGGACAAAGAGGCTTGGAAATTTATTGAAGCGGTTGGTCAGAAGACTCCGACTTCATAAATGAGAAATTGGATTGAAAAAGGCAGCGTAAAAAACTCAATTAGATATTTGGAAGAGAGTGTAAAACGTTTTAAGGGAAAAGAAAAAAAACGTTTTTGTCGAAAATGACATCGATTTAAGCATTTGGCGACGGACTCAGCCGATAGAAACGCTTTTCGGCGAACGCCCTCAGGAGGAAAAATGGACGTATATAGAGAAGATTTAAAACGGAAGCGTGGAGAGGACGACGATGAAGGAAGTATCAAAAAACCGGGAGTCCAATGTCCTTCCTGCAATCTGCCAATATTCGGCGAACTACAAGATTGTGACCATTGCGGACGCTGGTTCTGTGCGCGCCAGACGTGTGGTCCGGCGCACTTGTTGACTTTTGGAAACGACTCTACCGGGCATAATTGTTGTGCCGTCTCGAAACAACAATGCTCCCATTGCTTAGGCGACTTTTGTTGGGCACACAGCGATTTCCTACATCATGTGACGTTCAACAACGATCCTTCGGGACATAGTTGCTGTCCTGCATCGCTTCAGCAATGTTTGCATTGTAACGGAAACTTTTGCGGCGTTCATAGTCTGGGCGCGCACCAGACGGCGGCTAACGATTCGGCGGGTCATATTTGCTGTAACGCCTCGTTTCAACAGTGCGGGCGTTGTCAGGGCGACTTTTGCGGCACTCACAGTGTCAATGCGCATCAAGGGACTTTTGGTGTCGATTCCAACGGTCATAATTATTGCGTTACTACGCAGCGACAATGTTCGCATTGCGGCGTCAATTACTGCACACAACCGTTCTGTTGGGCGACGCATCAGGGGACGTTTGCTTTAGACCTCAACGGGGATAATTGTTGCCCCGCTTCGCGTCAACAATGCGCGCGCTGCAACGGAAACTTTTGTGGTGTTCATAGCGTGGGCACACATCAAGGGACGTATCAACAATGTTCACACTGTCTCGGCAATTTTTGCGATGCTAATTGGAACGGGCATCAATTGACTTTAGGCATTGATGCCGCCGGGGATAACTGCTGTGACGACTCGCTTGAGGACTGTCCGTATTGTTCCGGCAAATTTTGTCGCACTCATAGCGTGCCGAAACATGAAATTATCGCCGACGGCTGCGGTCATAAAACTTGCACCTTTGTGGTCGGAAAATGCCCGACTTGCGGAAAAACTTTCTGCGAGAAATGCAGCATTATGAAAGTCGGAGAATGCGAGGTATGCGACACGCCGTTCTGCGATCTTTGCAAACCCTGCGCGAAATGTGCAGTCGTGAGAACCTCTGCATCTTCTGAAAGCTTTCAATGGAATTTTATTCGTCTGCTGCACACGGGTAATGACGATCCGCAGGATCATTCGGCGAGGTCAATTAATGCCTGTCGGAGCGGTTTAAATACGATCAGTATTGACGGATTGGATATTGGAATTGCAAGTTGGAACATCAATCATTTTCAAAAAGCAGAAAAGAAAACGGCTTCGATTCAGCGAATATTCTCTCAGCATCAGGATTGGCTCGACATTCTGGCGCTTCAGGAAGTCAATGCATCATCAGATCTTAAAATTAGAGGTGTAGAGATTGAAGGTAAGGACGAAACGAACGTTGGAAAAAATGAAAAGGAAAAGATCGTTCCGAAAAACAATAACGACGGCAACAGCCCGAAACCCAGAAAATTAGCTTATAGCCGCGGACCGTTGATGATGGGACTCCGCATAGGAAAAGAACCGAAAAATTCCCATAAAAATTCAACTGCCAATAGAGTTGAAACGAGACTCGGCGCGGTCGGCGGAGAACCGGCTTGGTTAACGCCTATTCAGCAGGAATATTATCCGCTGGTTTATCTCACAGGCGGCAAGTATCAGATTAAGTATCTGACAAAAGAGAGCGGAGCGTTTTATTTAAATGAATTTTGGGATAAAAAGAAATTAGATGGGGAACCTCTCTACTGGAATAAACAATTCGGAACAGATGGTGACGGCACCGACGACGAACAGGATTACGATGAGGAAATCGAAATCTTACCGAAAAAGGTGGTCGTACAACAAAAGGCAAAAGATTTGAAGCATTTCGACGTGGGGATGAATATGCAAAGAGACACCCGCTCCTCTCGAAAAAAGCAGCCAAATTATAAAGATATGAGCGATGATCAAAGCTTTGAGGATAGTGATGAATATAGTGGTGAAACTCAAAAAGAAAAAAAAGAAATCAGACAGGAAAAGAATATGCGCGAAATTAATCCGAAAAAAGTCGCCGAAGATTTAAAATTCGATGTCGATCTCACAAAAATTCCTTACTTTCGTCCAATAATCGTTCATAAACTGACAATCAATGGCAAGCCCGTAAACATAGCGGTTGTCCATACATCGCCGGAAGGCGGAAAACTGGCGAGAAAGGGTGAATATGACCAGATAGCTCCTTTTTTAGATTATATATCCAAGGATGATTCCGGCGCGTTGTGGGTGATTGCCGGTGATTATTACCTGGACCCCGAATCGAACATTGCTTCTAACAGCGCTCAGGAAAAAAAGAGTCCCGATGAGCTGTTTAAGGAACAAATCAAAGCTAAAGATTTAAAATTCGTGATTTCCGTTTCAGCAACGAATCAATCAATTCTAACCCGAGACGTGACAATACTGCGGAGAAAGAATTTAAAGGAAAGAGAAGAGTTAAAGAAAAAGATCGAGAAAACGCCAAAATTGATTTTTGACAATTTGTCGCAGGACACTGAGGGAAGACTGAAACGGCAGCTTCAGAAGGAATTTGAGGAAAAACCTGAGGAAAGCAGTATAAAGTTTATCGGACTGACAAAGCCGTATGAAACAAAGTTCGATTCCGTGGAGCGAAAAGTGGATGGTACTACAAGTCACGTCGTCAACAAGCGCGCCGACTTTTTCATCTGCTCGCCGGGCTTTACAAATACCTTCGCCGGAATTATCAATCCCCTCGGCGGATTACTGAATGTCGATCCGAATCATAATGCCTTAAATTGGTGGCGTCTTATCAGCGACCATGCGCCGGTCGGAGCGGTTTTCAGCACTTTGACTGTTTCAGAGAAATTGCGCCGGATTAGGAAAGATGAAAACCTGTATCATAAAGAACGCTGGAAGAAAGCCGAAGAAGAACTTACCGAGATATTGCGTAAAGCATACGATGATATTTATCTATGTTTTAAAGAATTAGATTCCAAAATCGAACAGGACTGGATGGATGGACTCGGTTTTGAAAAAACTCTTTTTCATCATTTACTTTTTTTTATTCTGAATGATCCGCGATTTAAATTCTTTCGTTCCTTCCAAGTCGAAGAAGCAAAATTTTTGTATGATCCGATGCTCGCAGCAAACCAAATGATGGAGTTTTTTGAACTGTGTCAGAATGCCCAAAATTACGATGCCTTCAAAGGTATCTATTTAAAATATAACAAAGTCTCTAAAATTTCCGATAACACTTCGAACTCCGAACTTACTATTGATCCGGGCAAACCATCTGAAGAGGAGATTAAGAAAAAATCGGAGCAGATAAAATCATCAGAACTAACTAAAATAGTCTTAAAGATTTCGCCGTCTCTGCGGGCATTAGGCTATCAAATCGATGACTTTGATGTGACTGCTAAAGATCAAATCTACAAGGATGTTGATAATGAAGGCTTAAAATAAACGCATTGCCTTCAGTTAAAGAAACGCTATGGCTTAGACAACTCACTTATCAAATGGAATATCGGGTGAAATTAAGCGATAATCGCAAATTTGCATTATTGGGGTGAAAATTGATGTCAAAAATACACAAAGTTGAACCGGGAGAATGTTTGTCGAGTATCGGATTTGACACCGGCTTTTTTCCGCAAACTCTCTGGGAATTGCCCGAAAACGCGTCGCTCCGCGAAAAACGCGAAAGCCCCAACATCCTCCGCGAAGGTGACGAAGTTTTCATTCCCGACCTCCGAATAAAACAGCAAACCGCCGCCGTCAACCTTCGCCACCGATTCAAACGCAAAGGCATTCCCGAAATCCTCCGCGTGCGCTTTCTCGACGAGCTGGGCGAACCTCGTTCCGGAATGAAATACGAGCTGAAAATTGCCGGTCTCTTGCGCAACGGCGAAACGGACGAAAGCGGCTGGCTTGAAGAATGGATTCCGCCCGACGCGATGGAAGCTACAATCACGATTCTCGACGAGACGGACGAAACGCCGATTGAGGAAAAATACGAAGTGAAGCTCGGGCAACTAAATCCGTCCAAAGACAGGGACGGCGTTCGCGCACGTCTTGAGAATTTGGGAATAGAGTGCGGGGAAACGGAAGAGGATTTTGCCTTGGCGATTTCCAGTTTTCAGAACCGTTACGACGACTTGGAGGTGACGGGAGTTGCCGATGAAAAGACAGTTGCCAGGTTGAAGGAACTACACCTCAGCTAGAATTTTGTTGATATTCTATTTCATTGGATTGTGTCCATCTCCGCAACCGGTTTTCCCGCAATCAGTTCGGTGGTCTGTTTGAAGAACTCCGGGAAGTTTGTTTTCGTAACGGACGAATTAACCGAATTCAGCTTTACGGCAGTGCCTTAAAAATCACTCAAATTAAACAAGAAAAGCGGTTCTCATTAAAACGAGAACCGCTTTTCTTGTTTTATGAATTAAATTTATTTGGTTTTAGCCTTTTCTGAGTTCCGTCAAAACCTGTTTTGCGACGGCTTTGAGCGTATCAAAAACGCCGACACCTTGCGAGGCAGTGGCTTCAAAGACGGGTTCGCCTTTGCGCTGGAGTTCGGCGGTTAATTCATCTGATGGAATGACATTCGGCAGATCGCGTTTGTTGAGCTGCAAAACGTAGGGAATTTTGTGTAAATCATAGCCCTGCGTCTGCAAATTTTCTTCCAGATTGTAAAGCGATTCGATATTTGCGTCCATCCGCTCTTCCTGCGAATCGGCGACAAAAACCACGCCGTCAACGCCCTTTAAAATCAACTTGCGCGAAGCATCGTAATAAACCTGTCCGGGAACGGTGTAAAGATGAAACCGCGTCTTGAAACCGCGCACCGTGCCGAGTTCGAGCGGCATAAAATCGAAGAACAGAGTGCGGTCGGTTTCCGTCGCCAGCGAAATCAGTTTGCCTTTCGCCTGCGGCGCGGTCGAATCGTAGATATATTGCAGGTTCGTCGTTTTACCGCACAGACCGGGACCGTAATATACAATTTTGCAGTTAATTTCGCGTGAAGCGTAATTAATAAATGTCATAATTTTACCAGTTTAAATTAGATTTAGCTGAAAAGACTGTCAATGTCCTCATCTGTAATTTCGGCGAAAAATGAATTTTCGTCAAGTCGCCCGTTAACAGAATCGGTCTGAATCGCTTCGAGAATCGAAGCGACTTCGTGACTTGCTTTCTTGGTTCGGAGTTTGACCAGCCCGAGCGTCGAACGTTCGTCAAAGACGACGACCAGCAAACTTCTGCCGATCACGCTGATGAAAATGCTTTCGCGTTCGCCTTCGTGAACGACTGCCGGAAAAACATCTTCGCCGATGAGTTTTGCCATCGAAGTCGTCGCGGCAACATTACCTGCCGCCAGACTCGAAAAACTCGTCGTGTCCATATCGCCGATGTCGCCGTGAAATGCAATCGGCTGACCGTCGCGGTCAACCAAAAACACGACGCGGGCGGCGCATTCGACGCAAAGACGCGCAAGCACGTTCTTAATCCTCTGGAACTGATGTTCGTGTATGATGATGGTTGTTTCTACCATTAGGCTTTCTCTCTCGGAATTTGGTCAAATAGAGGTAAGAATTTCTAAGACTTCCCAAAAACTATTTCGTGGAATTTTGCGATTTACCGGGCGAGCAGTTCGGCGAATCACTTATCTAATCTAGCATATCGAAGTCGGGTTCGACAAGTGTTTTTTTTGTTTCACAAGATTTAAGGATGTTGACGCTATTTTCGATTAAACCTCTCAAATTACCGCGAAAAATCGGCAATATAAAAACGTAAATAAAAATATATTGCCCGTCAAATTGGAAAAATGCTAAACTTTACGCAGGCAAACGCGCTTGCCTATTCATCAAATTCAAAATAAACGGGAAACTCGAAGGTTTCTTCTTGCCTATTTTTCAAATATCCGATAAATTCACCGTAAATTAATGAGAAACCACCTTTTTTCACAAAGTTCATATGGTTTGAATTGTGTCGCCATCGGCGGCGGCAACGGACTTTCGATGCTTCTTTCGGGCTTGAAAAGATTTGTCGGCGCAGACGAAACCGAACCCGTCCGGCTTAAAAATCTCTCGGCAATCGTCGCGGTTTCGGACGACGGCGGAAGTTCGGGAAGACTGCGCGACGAGCTTCAGATGCTTCCGCCCGGAGACATTCGCAACTGTATGGTCGCGCTGTCGGAAGATTCGCATCTTTTATCGAAGGTTTTCCGCCATCGTTTCAGCGGCGACGGACACTTAGGCGGACATAGTTTGGGAAATCTTTTTCTCGCCGCTTTAACCGAAATCACGGGCGATTTTGCCGAAGCCGTTAAACTTTCTTCTGAAATTCTCGCCAGCAAAGGTCATATCTATCCCGCCACAATGTCCGATGTGCGGCTTGCCGCCGAACTCGCGGACGGCTCGATTATTCGCGGCGAAACGAATATCGGAAAGCTCGGCACACTGATTAAACGGCTTTATCTCGAACCCGAAGATTGTCATCCTTTGCCCGAAGCGCTCGCCGCAATTTACGATGCGGATGTTATCACGATCGGACCCGGTTCGCTTTTTACGTCGCTTTTGCCGCCGATTTTGGTCAACGGTGTTTCGCAGGCGATCGCTGAATCTTCCGCCGTCAAGATTTTTATCTGTAATCTAATGACTCAGCCGGGCGAAACCGACGGTTTAACGTCCCTAAAACATCTGGAAATCGTCCGCGAATACGCGCCTGAAATTGATTTCGATTATGTGATTGTCAACAACCGCCCGATTTCGGAAGAACAACTTTTGCGCTACAAAGAAGAAGGCGCGGAGCAAATCGGCGTTCACGGCTCGATCTCGCCCGAAACGATTGAAGGCGCAGAGGTTGTTTATGGTAATCTATTGGACGAAGGCGAAAAAGTGCGTCATCATCCCGAAAAATTGGGGCAGGTTGTTTTGCTTTGCGCTTTACAGCCGCAAAAGAAAGTTTTGTTTTAGTAAAATGGTTATTTAACGCAAAGACATATTGGGATTTTGGATTTTAGATTTTAATTTAATAAAAACAAATCTAAAATCCAAAATCGAAGTGTCTTTGCGTTAAAAAGTTCTCTGATTTTATGGAAAACGTTTCCAACGAACAAAAAACGCTTGATGTTTTGATTCTAGCCGCCGGATTGGGAACGCGGATGCGTTCGAATCTGGCGAAAGTTCTGCACCGGCTTGACGGTCGCCCGTTGATTAATCACGTTTGCCGGACGGCGACCGCGCTTGCGCCGCGCAAAGTTTACGTCGTTATCGGGCATCAGGGCGAGGACGTGAAAACGGCGGTTTTAGAAGAATTAGACGGCGACCACGCCGAATTTGTCTGGCAGCAGCAGCAGCTCGGCACCGGACACGCCGTAAATCAGGCGCGCGAATTTCTGGAAAACGAAGACTCGACGCTTTTGGTTTTGTCAGGCGACGTGCCGATGATTCGCGCCGAAACGCTTGCCGCGCTTGTTCAGCAGCATCGTTCGCATCGCGGGAAAGGCGCGGCTTGCACGATTTTGACCGTTAAATTAGACGATCCGACCGGCTATGGCAGAATCGTCCGCGACGATCACGGACTTTTCGATAGAATCGTCGAACAAAAGGACGCGACCGAAGACGAGCGCAAGGTCAAGGAGATCAATTCGGGAATTTACTGTTTCGACGCGTGCAAACTTTTTACGGCACTTTCACATGTTAAAAACGAAAATGCGCAGGGCGAATATTATTTGACCGACGTTCCGACACTTCTGAGAAACGAAGGCGAAGCCATCGCAATTTATCATCACAGCGATTCGCACGAAATCGAGGGCATCAATAACCGCGTTCAGCTCGCGGATATGGAACGGATTTTGAACCGCCGCGTTGTCAAGCGCCTGATGCTCGATTACGGCGTAACGTTTATTGACCCGTATAATTCCTACGTCAGCGCGGAAGCGCAGATCGGGCGCGACACGGTGATTTTTCCGAACATTTCAATCGAAGGCATAAGCCAAATCGGCGACGGATGCACGATTCGTTCGGGAACGCGCATCACGAATTCAAAAATCGGACACGGCGTTGAAATTTTGGATAACTGCGTGATTATTGATTCGGAAGTCGGCAATCAATGCACCGTCGGACCAATGGCGCATCTTCGCGGAAAAGCGAAAATGGAAGAAAAATCGAAGGTCGGAAACTTTGTCGAACTCAAGAAAACGGTTCTCGGTCGCGGCTCGAAAGCCAGTCATCTGACATACTTGGGCGACGCTTCGATCGGCGAAAAAACCAACATCGGCGCAGGCACGATCACCTGCAACTACGACGGCAAAAACAAACACGCGACGACCATCGGCAACAACGTCAAGATCGGCTCGGACACAATGCTCGTCGCACCCGTCAAAGTCGGCGACGGCGCAGTTACCGGCGCGGGAAGCGTTGTTACAAAGGACGTTGAGCCGAATAAATTAGTCGTCGGCGCACCCGCGAGAGCAATAAAAGATTTGAGTGAAGAAACAAATTCAGCCAAAGAATAATTTTGTGATAAAATCGGTTTCGGAGAGGTGAAATAAAATGACTAAAAAAGCCAAAATCGCCAAAGAAATAGAAATTAAACGTCCCGAACGAATGAAACTTTCGGCGGAAGAATCGTTAAAACGGATGAAAGATTTTGACAAACGAAAGGAGAAATTCATTGCCGCTATCCGTAAAAGCAAGGATTGAAGTTTATTTGCCCGATTTGCCGAAAACCGTCTATCAGGAATTACTGCAAATTTTCTCCGCAGAATTTACGACGGCTTTCGGCGGTTGCACGATTGTGCGCGGACTTGATGGTAATTATCTTTCAAAATTCGGGCAAATAATTCCCGACCGCATCAATCTTATCTACACCGATACACCTTTTGATTTTCAAGAAAATTTTTCCGCAATTTCAAATTATACCGATGAACTCCGCAAAGCCGCTTTCAAGGCTTTGGAAGAAGAAGCGATTTTAGTTGTTGCTTGGCAAGTTTATCATTCGGTTTGAGGTCAATTTATGAAAACTCGAATCATTATCAGTTTATTTCTGCTTGCGGTTTTCTGCGCCGTGCCTGTTTTCGCGCAAAATGCTGAAAAGGCTTTGCAGACGGAATTTATTCGGCTAAACAACTTTAAAGTTGAAAAGGCTGAAAATGATTTTAATAGATTAAGTGACGAAACTTCTTATTTGCTGGGGATTATTAAGCCGCTATTGACCAAACGAGGCTCGATCGAAATAGCTGTAAGAGAAAAGTCTCTGATTGTGACTGATACAGAAGGACGTGTAAAACTGATCGGTGAATTAATAAAAATGCTCGATGAGTCGAAGCTTTTGATTAACGATTTGGTTTCTGAAACGCCAAAAGAAGATGAAAAGATAATAACTGAAACGGTGAAAACAAATTATATTTTTCCGATAATCTCTTGTCTTGATGGAAAGGAATCTCCGTGGATGGTAATTCAAGGTTTTTTGTTATTCAAACCGATGAAACAGATAAAAGTCCGAATAAGATCAGCCGGATTGGATAGAAAGGACGTCAATCTTACCGGAACAGAAAAGCGAGTAGAATTAGCCAAAAGGATAGTTGCTTTATTTGATCAGCCGTTTTTGACTGAAGAAGCAGATTACGATTTTTAATAAATAAAATATGTGTGGAATTGTTGGATACGTTGGAAATAAACAAGTTGTGCCGTTGATTATTGACGGATTGCGGAAACTGGAATATCGCGGATATGATTCCGCGGGAATCGCGGTTGTTGATGATAACAATCATCTTGAACTGCGTCGTGCCGAGGGAAAACTTCGCAATCTCGAAGAAGCGATTCGGCTGAATCCGCTGGACGGAAATTACGGCATTGGGCATACGCGCTGGGCGACGCACGGGCGACCGACCGAGGAAAACGCGCATCCGCATCGTGATTGTTCGGGCAAGATCGTCGTCGTTCATAACGGGATCATCGAAAATTACCTGACCTTGAAGGAAATGCTCAAGGAAAAAGGGCACGATTTCAAGACCGAAACCGACACGGAAATCGTCGCGCACCTGATCGAGGAACATCAGAAAGAAGATTTGAATTTTGAAGAAGCCGTTCGCAAATCGGTTCAGCAGTTAAAAGGAATTTTCGCGCTTTCGATAATCTCGTCGGAAGAACCCGACAAAATTATTGCTGTCCGCGAAGGTCCGCCGGTCGTCATCGGTTTGGGCGACGGCGAATTTTTCGTTGCTTCCGACATTCCCGCGATTTTACAGCACACCCGCGACGTTTTTTACTTGGGCGAAAAGGAAATTGCGATTCTGACGAAAGATTCGGTGCGCGTTACGGATTTTGACGGCAACGTCGTCGAGCCGAAACAACAGCGCATTACTTGGGACCCGATTATGGCGGAAAAAGGCGGTTTCAAACATTTCTTGTTGAAGGAAATCTACGAACAGCCGCGTGCCGTCCGCGACACCGTGCGCGGGCGCGTGTCCTTGGATACGGGCAAAGTTTATCTCGACCAGATGGACATTTCCGAAGAAGATTTTCGCAACGTGCGCTCGATCAAGATCGCCGCTTGCGGAACGAGTTGGCACGCCGGAACTGCCGCCAAATATATGCTCGAAGAATTGGCGCGTGTTCCGGTCGAGGTTGATTACGCTTCGGAATTTCGTTATCGCAATCCGGTTTTGGACGAATCCGATTTGCTCATCGTCATCTCGCAATCGGGCGAAACCGCCGACACGATTGCCGCGATGCGCGAAGCGAAACGGGCGGGCTGTAAAGTTATGGCGATCTGCAACGTGCAGGGTTCGATGATCACGCGCGAAGCCGACGGCACGATTCTGACGCACGCCGGACCGGAAATTTCAGTCGCTTCGACAAAGGCGTTTACGTCGCAGATCATCGCGCTCTACATTTTCGCGCTTTACTTGGGCGAACTGCGCGGAAAATTGTCGGAAGAACAGGTCAAAAAACACGCGCAGGAATTGATCGAACTGCCGCTGAAAATTGAAGAAATATTGAGCGATGCCGATTCGATTGAAGAACTTTCCAGAGAATTTTTCCGTTCGCAGGATTTTCTGTATCTCGGTCGCGGCATTAATTTTCCGGTCGCTCTCGAAGGCGCGTTAAAGCTCAAGGAAATTTCATATATCCACGCCGAAGGTTATCCGGCGGGCGAGATGAAACACGGTCCGAACGCGTTGATTGACGAAAAATTGCCGGTCGTCATTATCAACACCCGCGAAATGGGCAACGAGGGCAGCGAATTGCGCTACGAAAAAACGCACTCGAACATCGTCGAAGTCAAAGCGCGCGACGGAATTATTTTTTCGATTCTGACCGAAGGCGACAAGATGAGTTCAGTTGTGTCCGACCACGTTGTCGAAATTCCACAGGTTTCGGATTTGCTTGCGCCGATTTTGTCGGTCGTTCCATTACAACTGCTTGCATATTACATCGCGGTTAGAAGGGGCTGCGATGTTGACCAACCGCGAAACCTGGCAAAATCTGTGACGGTCGAATAGAATGAACAACTTTTCATAAAAAGTCATCGTTTTGAAAATTCAAAACGATGACTTTTTATTTTGTTTGTCGCCAAGCCTTTGCCATTTGCCAAACGGGCGATCAAAGTTTTTTGATGGGTTTTTTCTCTGAAGATTTAGTCATTTTGCCCTAAACATATTTTAACCGATTCAATTTGCCGACAAAATTTTTATGATCGGTTTCGCGCTTTTATGTCAACGCTGAAATAACGGGATAATCATCGAAATGTTGTCTTATTTTCCGTTCGGTAGTAAATTTTATAACGAGTTCAAATAGGATTGGGAAACAGGACGTTTTTTTATGAAACACGATAAAATCTTCCGAAAGGTGCGGAAACTGATTGACGAGCGCGAGCTTGATGAATGGAATCTTGAAACAGCGCGCGATGAGCTTTTCGCGTTGGTCGAGGAAGATTCCGAATGCGATTGGGGTTACGGGCTTTTGTCGGAAATCAATTACTGGCTGGGCGAATACGCGGAGGACGCGGAGGACAAACTTGCCTTTTTTGATGAGGGTGTGCAGTGCGGCGAAGCGGGTGTCGGGATAAACGAAAATTGTCTGGAAGCGAATTTCTGGCTCGCCGCAAATTACGGTTCGTTCGGGCAGGAAAAAGGAATTATGCAGAGTCTGGCGATGGTTACGCCGATCAAAGAGCGGGCGGAACGCGTCCTCGAGATTGATGCCAACTATTTTTACGGCGGAGCGTGGCGCGTGCTTGGCAGGCTTTATCACAAAGCACCGGGTTTTCCGTTTTCCATCGGCAATAACAAAAAAGCAATCGAATGCTTGGAAAAGGCTGTCGAACTTGGTCCGAAATTTTTTCTGAATCGTCTTTTTCTCGCCGAAGCATATATTTCAAACCGCGAAAAAGCGAAAGCGCGTGAGCATCTCGAATGGATTCGGAACGCGCCGCTCAACAAAAATCACGAACGCGAGGACGAAAATTATAAACGCCAAGCCGAAGCGTTTTTGGAAAAGTTATAGATTGAAACTCAACTATTTTATAAAAGGACGCGGGCTTCGGTGCGCATCCTTTTTATTTTCTCTCAAAATCTGTTAAAAATAGCAGTATGAAAAAAGCCATTTCTGTTTTACCGCTGATAATTTTGTTAAGCGTTGCGGTTTTTGCTCAGACCCGGAATGTGACGATTCTTTACACGAACGATTTTCATTCGGCGTTCGACCCGATTCCGGCATATTGGTTGGAAGGCTCGCCGAAACTCGGCGGCGCGGCGCATCTCACAACCTATATCAATCAAATCCGGGCAAGAGAAAAAGGCGTTTTCCTTTTTGATACGGGCGATATGTTCACCGGACAGCTTTCATTTTTGACCAACGGCGAAGCCTTGATGGAAATGATGATGACGATGAAATACGACGCGATGGCGATCGGCAATCACGAATTTGATTACGGTGCGGACAATTTTGAACGCCAGATGAACCGTGTGCCGTTTCCCGTTCTCGGCGCGAATATTTTTTATAAAGGCACCAAAAACCGCTACAGCCGACCTTATACGATCATCGAAAAAGACGGTGTGCGTTTGGGCGTTATCGGAATTATTGGCATAGATGCCAGAAGCGTCGCGTTGCCGTCAGGAATTACGAATCTGGATTTTGAAGACCCGATTCCGATTGTCCGCGAGCTGGTCAAAGAATTGAAACCGGCGGTTGACCTGATCGTCGTTCTCGCGCATCAGGGGAAAACCGGACCGATGCAGACCGATGCCGAAAACCGCCCGGAAGTTCAGCGCGATTTTGACGAAGACATTCGTCTGACGACGGAGGTCGAAGGGATTGATGTTTTTGTCGGCGGACACGCCCACCGCGGCATCGAAAAGCCTTACGTCAACCCGAAAACCGGAACTTTAATCGTTCAAACTTACGGTTACGGAACGCGACTCGGTTATTTGAACCTGAAATTAGACGGCAAAAAAATCGTTTCTTCGAGCGGCGAACTTTTAAAGGTTTGGAGCGATAAATTCACGCCCGATGCCGAGATTGCGCGCAAGCTCGAATATTACAAAAACCTGCTCAAACCGAAAATCGGCATCGTTCAGGGAACGCTCAAAAACCGGCTCGTGCGCGATTATAACCGCGAATCGAGTCTGGGAAACTTTGTCGCCGACGTTCTGCGCGAAGCGACCAATGCGGATGTCGGAATGACCAACGCGGGCGGGCTTCGCGCCGATCTGCCCGCCGGCAAAGTGACCAACGGTGATGTTTACGACGCGCTGCCGTTCGTTAATTCGCTGGTCGTCTGCGAAATGACCGGAAAACAGATCAAAGAGGTTCTGGAACAGGGATTTTCGCTCGAACGCGGTATGATTCAGGTTTCGGGCTTGACGGCGAAATACGATTTATCAAAACCCATCGGTCAACGGCTCGTAAGTTTGGAGATCGGCGGCAAAACAGCTGATGACGCGAAAGTTTATCGTGTCGCAACCAACAGTTTTATCGCGCAGGGCGGCGATCTTTATCAAACCTTTCTCGCAACCAAACAAACCGACGCGGGCGGTTTGCTGTCGGAAGTTGTGATGAAATATTTGCAGGAAAAAAAGGTTGTTGAAAGTTTGCCGAAAGCCGGTCGTTTGATTCCCGCAAAATAAACCGGAACGACAAATGAAGGAAAATCTTTTTTCATACGGCACGCTTCAGAAAGATTCTGTTCAATTGAAACTGTTCGGACGGCTTTTGGATGGCACGAAGGATATTCTTAAAGGTTATAAACTTTCTACGATTGAAATTACGGACGAATCTTTTCTGGCAAAGGGCGAAGCGAAATTTCAACAAACTGTAATTCCGTCAATAGATGGCTTTATCGAAGGAACGGTTTTCGAGATTTCGGAAGCAGAACTGTTTTTAGCCGATAAATATGAACCGGAAAATTATAAAAGAATGAAAGTCGCGCTCGGGTCAGGTAAAGAGGCGTGGATTTACGCCGCAGTTGAAATAAATTAGTCTTTGAATTTGCGAAAAGCCTTAGACCGGAATTTTGTGAAATTCGCGTGTCTGTTCGCGGTTAAAAATTAAAAGATGCGCGGCGGAATTTGCTTTCGTTACGTATCTTTTCTATTTTGTAAGCAAATGAATGAAATACACGATTGCCCGATTTGTTCATCCGAAGTAAAAAATTGGGAACGCTATCCGAATCAGGTTTGCGAAAGATGTCAAAGCAAAACCGCCGATGCTTACGGTCGCCGACTGAGATTTTCAAACATTGATTTGTCGGGCGGTTTGCAGGCATTTTATCTCGATAACGGAGCGCAATACAGCCGCCAAATTTGTTACATTGACGGCAGAAAATGTTTTGCGGGCGAACACCGCTTCGGCGGAATCGTTGTTGAAGTTGTAAAAAATTAGTTATACCAAAGTCTAAACTTAGTTAATGGGGAACTATCAAAGATGAAGAAAACAGACATTAAACTAAAAACCAATGAAAGGAAAAATGAATTCACATCTTTAGAAAAAGACGAAATCATAGAATTAATAAAAGAAAAAGAAGAGGATCCAGATAGACAAAATCAAATAAGAACAAAAATTCGTAATAAGGGCTTTTATTATTCTGATTTTGAAACTAGAAGAAAAAAAGGTGGTTATACTGTTGATGATTTTAAAAGGTTAATAGACGACAATAAAATTACAATAAAAGATGACAAAAAATAACGACCGAAATCCGATTGTTTCAATAATTATGGGCAGCACGTCCGATTGGGAAACGATGAAAAACGCTTCGGACATTTTGACGGAGTTCGATGTTCCGCACGAATGCCGGGTCGTCTCCGCGCATCGCACGCCCGATCTGCTTTTTGAATTCGCCAAAACTGCCGAACAGCGCGGCATCGAAGTCGTCATCGCAGGCGCGGGCGGCGCGGCGCATCTGCCCGGAATGTGCGCTTCGCAGACGGTTTTGCCCGTCCTCGGAGTTCCCGTCCAGAGCAAAGCTCTTTCGGGAATGGATTCGCTGCTTTCGATCGTCCAAATGCCCGCCGGAATTCCCGTCGGAACGCTCGCGATCGGCACGGCAGGCGCGAAAAACGCCGCGCTGCTGGCAATTTCGATCCTTGCGAATTCGCGCCCCGAACTGCGCGAAAAACTCCGCGAATTCAGAAACAAACAAACGCGGACGGTTTTGGATTCGGAATTGAGTTAAATTATGAAGCCGAAAGAAATCTCACAAATGATCGAAAAAGAAATCGGCGGCGATTGGTCAATCACGAATTGGCACAGCTGCGATTTGAAGAAATGTCTGGTGCGTCCGAAAAAAAGAAAAATACGTTTTGGCGACGATATTAAGGAAGTTTGGATTGTTTTGGAAGAAAATCCTGAAACATTCGACGGTTTTAAGGTATTTTTTGATGAAGAGAATAATAAATTCGGTTTAGCCGAACATTCTGAACCATTTGGTTATGCCTGTAATTCGCACGACACTTTTCTGGCGGCTTTTGAATCAATGTAAATGATGCTTGACGAAATCATCCAAAAACTCGAACTTTTAGAAAATCCCACGAATATCGCGGGAATGGCGCGGTTTGGAATTACGGCGAAAAAGGCTTTCGGCGTTTCCGCGCCGGTTTTGAAACAGTTTGCCGGGGAAATCAAAAAGCAGACGAATGACCGGCATCAATTGGCTTTGAAACTTTGGGCGAGCGGCATTCACGAAGCGCGCATTATCGCTTATTTGATTGCTGACGCGAAACAGGTTACGCCCGAACAGATGGACGATTGGGCAAAAGATTTTGA
The DNA here is from genome assembly GCA_022843305.1 of Pyrinomonadaceae bacterium. Lineage (GTDB taxonomy): Bacteria > Acidobacteriota > Blastocatellia > Pyrinomonadales > Pyrinomonadaceae > JAFDVJ01. Next base: position 19,075 of record JALHNX010000044.1, read on the forward strand.
TAACTGGGCGATTTGCGACGGCGCGTGCGGGCATCTTTTCCGCAAAACGGAATTTGCCTACGAAAAAGCCTTTGAATGGTCGGCGCGCGAAGAAGAATTCGTCAAACGCGCCGGAATCGTTTTGCCGGCGTGGCTCGCGGTTCACGATAAAAAAGCGTCGGATGAAAAAATTGCGGAATTTTTGCCGCTTCTCGAAGCATACGCCGACGACGAGCGGAATTTCATCAAAAAAGCCGTCAATTGGTCGCTTCGGCAGATCGGCAAGCGGAATTTGAATCTGCACAAACTCGCGATTGAAACCGCCGAAAAGATAAAAGCGCGAAACACGAAATCGGCGGGCTGGATCGCGGCGGACGCTTTGCGCGAATTGAAGAATGAGAAAATTCTTGAAAGAGTGAAGAAAAAATCTATTGCTCAGAATCCAAATTAAGATTTGAACTCCGAACGCTCCAGACGATAAACGAAACAATCGTCTTCGCCGAACTGCCGCCGCTCGACGAATTTGAATCCCAAGCGTTCGTAAAACCGGTGCGCGTCCGTGTTCGACGCGAGCGGGTCGATTATGACGGCTGTCACTTCGGGCGGCGCAAAGCATTTTTCGAGCGCGAGCCGCATCATCGTCGTGCCGTAGCCTTTGCCGAGATCGTCCGCTTCGCCGATCCAGATGTCGATCGCCCGCAGATTCGGTTCGACCGACTCGCCCCAGTAATGACTTTCTTCGCGCAAAGGGTCGATGATCTGCATAAAACCGATCGGGCGATTGCCGAGTTCGGCGATCAGCTGCTCGCGCCATTCGGGATTTTTTTCGAGTTCGGTTTCCCAGCCCCAATCGTCGTTCGGATCGGACGCCACAACGTGCGGCTGTTCGTCCCAATGCTGCAAAAGTTCTAAATCGTCGATGTTCGCGGTTCGTAATTTGATTGACGCCATACGAAAATTAAAACATTTGACTGCCGACCGAATCAACCGTTAAAAATGTGAGTTACGGATAAGTAAAAACATACAGGATATTTGTAATTAGCGGCAAAAACCACTGAAATAATTGATATTTTATAATTAAAAATTGACAGATCGGCGCTCGCCGGGGCGAAATTATCCATTATCAAATATCAATTATTAATTATTTCAGCAGTTATTTTTATCCCGGACTGTTTCGCTGAAAAAGCAAAATTGTCCGGCAAAAAAGCGATCGGATTTTTTTCTTTTTCAAAAATCGCCTATCATAATTCTTGCTCTATAAATCTTTCAGCGATTTTCTTCGCAGTTTATCTTATGATTTTGCCAAATTCGACGATCGGCGTTTTCGGAAGCGGACAGCTCGGGCGGATGTTCGCCATCGAAGCGCGCAAGATGGGTTATCGCGTCCACACTTTTTCGCCCGACGCCGGCACGCCGACCGGACAGGTCGCCGATTTTGAAACTTCGGCTGATTACAACGATCTGGAAAAGGTCGAAAAGTTCGCGCGCTCGGTTGATGTCGTGACGTTCGAATTTGAAAACGTGCCGTCGCGAGCGGTCGAAACCGCCGCCGAGTTTGTCGGCGTGCATCCGAAAGGTGAGATTCTGCACACGACGCAGAACCGTCTGCGCGAGAAGAATTTTCTGTCGCAGAACGGTTTTCCGGTCGCGCCGTTTCGGCATATTAAAACGGTTGACGATCTGTATCACGCGGCGCAGGAACTCGGCGTGCCGTCAGTTTTAAAAACCGCCGGATTCGGCTACGACGGCAAAGGTCAGCAAAAGTTAAAAGCGGTCGGCGAGATCGAAAACGCGTTCGAGAATCTGCGCGGCGCGGAAGCCGTTCTCGAAGCCTTCATCGAATTCGAAAAGGAAGTTTCGGTCGTTTGCGCACGCGATCAAAAAGGAAATTTCGCGCATTACGGCGTGATCGAAAATTCGCACGCGAATCATATTTTGGACATCAGTTTCGCGCCGGCTCTTCTGCCGGAAAAGGTTTTCGCGGAAGCCGTCGAGATCGTGCGCGCCGTTGCCGAAACTCTCGATTACGTCGGAACTTTGTGCGTCGAATTTTTTCTCACAAAAGACGAAAAATTACTCATCAACGAACTCGCACCGCGCCCGCATAATTCGGGACATCTGACGTTTGACGCGTGCGTCACGTCGCAGTTCGAACAGCAATTGCGCGCTGTTTGCGGTCTGCCGCTCGGCGCGACCGAATTTTACAGCCCTTGCGCGATGGCGAATCTTTTGGGCGAAGTTTGGGCAGACGGCGAACCGGATTGGCAAAAGGCTTTGGAATTTCGAGAGGTCAAACTTCATCTTTACGGCAAATCCGAAGCGCGACCGGGCAGAAAAATGGGGCATCTGACGGCGCTGGCTGAAACTGCCGAAAAAGCCGTCGAGATTGTCAAACTAGCGAAAAAGAGTTTGATGAATTAGAGTTTTCTGGCAAGCGCGATGCCGAGCGCGACGGCGACGAATCCGACCAGCACGCTCAGAAAAAAGTAGAGAAACGCCGTCAAAAATTGATTTTCTTTGATCAAGCCCCAGATTTCGAGTTCGAAGGTCGAAAAGGTCGTGAACGCGCCGAGAAATCCGACCATAATCGCAAAGCGCAGGTTTTCGTTTGTTTGAAACCGGTCGGTCAAAAGAATGAGCAGGAATCCGATCAGAAAAGAACCCGTGATATTGATAAAGAACGTCGGAAAAGGAAACGGTTTGAAGAGATTCTGCAAAGGCGAGATGTTGATCAAATATCTGGCGACCGCGCCGCACGCGCCGCCGGCTGCAATGGCTAAAATTCGCGTCAAAGTTTCCATAAAATCCTACTTAAATTTTTCGTAAACTTTCAGCAAAGCGCGCGTCGGAACGCCGATCCAGTAGAGACTTTGAAAAACCGACCATTTCGAAAAGGTCCAGAAGAAGGCGCGATTTTGAAAACGGCGCGACGAGGTTGTGACGGCTTTCGTCAGAAACCGGAAATCGCCTTTTTTGCGCAGGCGTTTGACGAAATCAACGTCTTCGAGAACCGGGATCGGTTTGTAGCCGCCGATCTTTTCGTAGGTTGTGCGGCGCGCGAAGATCGCCGAATCGCCGTAAACCAGTCCGGTTGATTGAAGCTGCGGGTGAAGCCACATCATAAACCGCGCCCAGCGGCTGCCGCCGTCGAAAAGCACCTGAAAATTTCCGCCGACGATCTCGTCGTAGTTCATATATTTTTTGATCTCGCGCGCGCAGCCCTGCGCCGGTCGCGTGTCGGCGTGCAGAAACCAGAAGATTTCGTGCGACGCGTTGAGAGTTCCTTCGTGCAGCTGCCGACCGCGATTGGCTTCGCCGAGGTTTATCAATTTAAAGGGCTTTTTCAAGCCGTAATTTTCGATGATCTCGACCGTTTTATCCGCGCTTCCGCCGTCAACGATGATGACTTCGTCAACGTTGACCAGCCTCGAGACCGCGTCGAGCGTTTTTTCGATCGTCGCTTCTTCGTTGAATGTCGGAATGATGACGGATATCTGCATCAAGTAATTCTAAAGGCAAAAGGTAAAAGGTAAAAGGCAAAAATTCGGAATTCGCCCGAGTTTTTGCCTTTTACCTTTTACTTGCCCGTCAGTTTCAGACGGTTGCCCGAAGTCGCGTTGGCTTTGCCGCCGATGATCGTGAAGAAAAAACTGCCTTTGTTCCATTCTTTGACGGTGTCTTTGGTCGTCCAGCTTGCCGTTACGACACCTTTGTTGAGAAAACCGTTGACGGATTCGACCCAAATTTGCTGACCGTCGCAGTCGTGGATGACCTGCACGCGCACCACGCCGTCAACGCCGGCGTTCAAAACCGCTTTGATGCGCACGTTTTCGCCGACCGATGCAGAAGTTTTTTCCCAATCGGCAACTAAATAAGCGTTTGCGCCGACGCTTGCGCCGCCGAAAATGTCAACGCCCACGCCGCGCTGCGGAACTCTCGTTTCCGGTGCTTCAAATGAAGATTTATCGAAGCTGCCGGTCGCGCCGCCCGATTGCTGCTCTTGCTGCTGTTGCTGTTCTTTTTGATAAAACTGGTTGTTGGGGTTGCGACTTGCCGAGGGCGGCATTATCCGGTAACGATTGACATTATTAACGCTCATTAAAAATTTTCTCCTGTCTGATTGCTGATTATTAAAACGGATTTTCTCATCCGTTAATAAACGCGAATTACCGGAAAAATTTGTATCAGGCGTTTAACTTTTTTCTTTCGCTTTCTCGCGCATCGTTTTAAAATTTTTATCGGAAAGCCCTTCTGCTTGATGTGAATTTTCTAATTATTTGATCTTCCGGTATTGGCTAAAGCTGAAATTCTTCTCTTGAGATTCCGTAAAACACGCATTTCATCCCGTAATGTTCGTCCGTGCGCTCGTATTTCATCCCGCATTTTTCCATAATGCGCCACGAACCCGTATTTTCGGGGTCGGCGACGGCGACGATCCTTTCGGCGTTTGTCATCGTGAACGCGTATTCAAGCCATACACGAGCGCATTCATAGCCGATGCCTTTGCCCCAGAATTCTTTTATCATTCCATAGCCGACTTCGGTTTCGCCGGTTTCTTCGAGCGGCTGAAGACCGCACCAACCGATCATCTCGCCGGTTTCCTTCCAAACAAGTGCGCACATTCCGAAGCCGTATTTTTCGTAACATTCGAGATAAAATCGCATACGCTTTTCGATGGCTTCGGGATTTTGCAAACGCCGTCCGCCGAGATATTTGATAACCTCTTCGTCTGAGCGCAGTTCGATGAGTCGCGGCAGATCGTCAAAGGTAAATTGGCGGATTAAAAGTCTTTCGGTTTCGAGCATCTTTAAAAATAAATCTGAAAATCAGTATAGTGAGCGATTGCGAACACGTTTGTCAATCGGATTTTTCAATCGGAAACGCGCCTCGCTAGACTGATAAAACAGCGACATTTTAATTTATCGAAAAATCTTCGCGTTTTCACGTCTTCGCGTCTTGGCGTTGAAAAATTCCTCTTTTGTTATCGAATAATGCACCAGATCGTTGTCGTAAAATTTTCCGGTGTAATCATATGTCATTCCGAGCCGTTCCATAACGCGCCGCGACGCGTTGTTTTCGGGACGCGCAACGGCGACGATTTCTTTGAGATTGAGCGTTTCAAACCCGTAAACCAGAAATGCTTCGGCGGCTTCGACGGCGTAGCCTTTACCGCGAGAATCTTTGATCAGCGCGTAGCCGACCTCGATCTCGTCGTTCTCCTTCAAACGCCACAATCCGCACCAGCCGACAAATTTGTTTGAAGATTTTTCAATTACGGCGCAAAAGCCGATTTTCCCGGTTTCCCAGCGGCTCGACACGAGCTTTACCCAGCTTTCGGCTTCGGCGCGATTCGTTTGCGGTTCGCGGATAAAACGCATCAGGTCGGCATCGCGGCGCATCGCAAAGACCGCGTCAACATCATTTTCGTTAAATCGGCGCAAAAAAAGTCTTTCGGTTTCGAGCATAAATTCGTAAGTCCAAAAGCAGTTTAATTTATTTCAAAAAAACTTGGAAGAAAACCCGAAGCGGCTTCGTCTAAATTAGCGGTAAATCTTTTGAAAGGAGAAAAGTTCAATGAATCAAAAAGAAGAAAACCGCCGCGAATTTTTAAAACGCGCCGCGCTGACGGCAGTTGCTTTGCCGTTTCTTTTAAACTGCAAAAGCGATACGCTGGCGCAAAAGTCGAACGAAGATGTTTTAAGTTTGCTGAAGAAAAACGCGAAGTCTTCGGGCGCGGAAGGAATGGGCGCGATTGATGCGCCGCCGAATGTTTCGTGGAAAACGATTTTGTCAACGAATGCCGACAAGGGCGAAAAAATGCTGATTTCGGGAACGGTTTTCGAAGCCGACGGCAAAACTCCCGCGCCGAATGTTTTGATTTATCTTTATCATACAGACATCGAAGGCTATTACGGCAGAAGCGGCGGCGAACATAAACACGGACGTTATCGCGGTTGGCTTCTGACAGATGCAAGCGGGAGATACGAATTTCAAACGATAAAACCCGCGCCGTATCCCGAAAACCGTTTTGCCGCGCATATTCACACTACGTTGACGACCAAAAATATGCGCGAGGATTGGATTGACTCGACTCTGTTTGAAGGCGATAGTTTAATTTCAACACGGGAACGCGAAACGGCTGGCAGAAAAGGCGGTTTCAATCCGATTGTCAAGCTCGAAAAAGGCGCAAACCGCATTTGGCAGGCAAGACGCGACATTCAGCTTTGGAAGGCGTAATAGAAAGAGGAAAACAATTATGAAAAACAGATTTTTACCATTCGTTTGCGGGTTGATTATTTTTATGACGGCAAACTGCACAGCGCAAGTCGCCCGAAGCGACGAAAAGAAAGGCAATACGGCGGAAACGGGAATCATCAGCACGATTCAGAATATGAATAAAAGCCGCGCCGCGCATACGGCGACCGTTTTGGATAACGGAAAGGTTTTGATCGTGGGCGGTTTTAACAGTGATGAAAACGGCACGGCAAGCACGGAAATTTTCGATCCGGCGACCAAAACATTTTCTGCGGGCGTTAATTTGAGCGTAAAGCGCGCCAGTCATACGGCGACTCGTTTACCCGGCGGAAAGGTTTTAATCGCGGGCGGTTTTAACGGAAATTATATCGACAGCGCCGAAATTTATGATCCGAAAACCGGCAAATTCACGGCGGCGGGAAAAATGACGATGCCGCGCAGCGAACACGTCGCCGTTTTATTGGGTAACGGAAAAGTTTTGCTGGCGGGCGGCGTTGGAACGGGTTGGACGTTTTTGGCAGATGCCGAAATTTATGATCCCGCGACCAACTCTTTTTCGAAGACGGGAAATATGATCGCGGCGCGTGAATCGCACACGGCAACTTTGCTCAAAGACGGGCAGGTTTTGATTACCGGCGGTCATCAGGGCAGACGCTCGGCAATCGAGATTTATCGAAGCGCGGAAATCTACAATCCGCAAAAAGGCAGTTTTACCGCTGTCGCCGATTTGACCGTCAAACGTCATAAACACGACGCGGTTTTGCTGGGCGACGGGCGCGTTCTGATTGTCGGCGGTTCGGACGAACGCGATTCGAGAGGCGCATATACAAGTGTCGAGATTTATAATCCGAAAACAAAAAACTTTTCAACAATCGGCGATATGCGTCTGTCGCGCTACAAACTTCAAGGCACAAGTATTTTGCTGAAAAACGGCAAGGTTTTAATCGCGGGCGGCTCAAATCAAGCGGAAATTTTTGATCCGGCAAAAAATACTTTTGAGGTAGCGGAAGGAAAATTTGAAGCTGCCAAATTGTTTTCGACCGCCACTCTTTTGCAAAACGGACAGGTTTTAATTGTCGGCGGTTACGACAGTCAAACCGCGGTCAATTCCAGAGCGTGGATTTACAACTCTTAAGCGGAAAATTTTCGCACACGGAAAACGGCGGAATAAAATTCGTGTAACGATATTTGGGCAATGAGCCGAAAAACGGAGTAGAATCTACGGAAAATCAAAAATGGAGAACGTCCTGCGAATGACCGAAAAAATGACCGAACAAGACTTGCTTGCCGAATGCAGAAACGGTAGCCGCAGGGCGTTCGAGTCGCTTTTTCTGGCACACCAAAAACGGGTTTTCTCGGTCGCGCTCCATTTTTTCGGCGGCAATCGTGAAGCGGCGGAAGACGTAACGCAGCAGGTTTTTTTGAAAATTTTCAACAAAGTTACGGATTTTCGCGGACAGTCGGAACTGACGACGTGGATTTACCGAATGACGGTCAACTGCTGCATTGACGAACAGCGAAAAACACGCCGTTTTTTTTCGATTGAAAGTTATTTCACTGAATTTCGTGCGAAAAAAACGCCGGACGAAAGATTCGAGCGGCGCGAAATCGCCGATGAAGTGCAAAAGGCGATTGGCGAACTAAAAGAAAAATTCCGTCTGCCGATTCTGCTGAAATATTCGGAAGACTTGAGTTACGAAGAAATCGCAAAGGTTTTGGATTGCTCGATTGGAACAGTTTCGTCGCGCTTGAATCGCGGACATAAGATGCTGGCGCAGAAATTGAAACATTTGAAAGGTAAGATTTAGCTTTGAGTCCCGCCTTTAGGCGGCTATTCAGCCTAAAGGCGGGACTCAAAACAAAAAAAATGAACGAAAAGCATTACAAGGAAAAACTCTCTGAATTCGTCAATCACGAATTAGCAAACGACGAACGGCAGAAGGTTGCCGAACATCTTATGCTGTGCGCCGATTGCCGCACGGAACACGACGAAATCAAACTCGGCGCGTTGCTGGCGGGCGCGATTAAACAGACCGACGCACCCGAAAACCTGTGGAAGAAAATCGAAAACTCTTTGGACGGAAAGCGGGAAAAAGTTTCCTTCTTCCCGAATTTCGCGTTTTTCAGCCTGCGCGGTTTGGCAGCCGGTTTATTGGTTATTTTCGCATTATCGGCGATTTATTTCGGAATCTTACGAAACGATTCGCCGGAAATCGCCCGAAATCAAAGCGCAAATGTTGCGCTGCCGCCAGCCGTTTCAACGCCGGGTGAAATTGTTTCAAGTCAAAATACAAATCAAACACCTGAAACGAAGCCGGCAAATCAAACCGCGCCGGACGTGAATTCAAAAGCTCCGAATCAATTGCAGACCGCAGATTCAAATATTAATATTCTGCCGAAAACCGCGCCGGTTCAGCCGCGAGAAAACCTGACTATGCAAACAAATCTGCCGTCGTGGAATGTCGAAACGCTGGCGGGAGTGCCGCGCATCGGAAATTCTTTGACGAGCGAAAAGCTGGCGGTCGGCGAATTTCTGGAAACCGACGCGAATTCACGCGCAAGGGTTCAGGTGGCGAATATCGGAAACGTCGAGATCGCGCCGAATTCGCGCATTCAGCTTGTCGGAACGAAATCAACCGAACACCGGCTTTCGCTCGAAAAAGGTTCGCTGAAAGCGCAAATTTTCGCGCCGCCGCGGCTTTTTATTGTTGATACGCCGTCGGCGGTCGCGGTTGATCTGGGTTGTGAATACACGCTCGAAGTTGATGAGAACGGCAATGCGCGATTGCACGTAACGAGCGGTTTTGTCGCTTTGGAAAACGGAAAATTCGAATCAATCGTGCCGGCGGGCGCGATTGCTTTGACGCGCAAAGGCAAAGATGTCGGAACGCCGTTTGCCGAAGATTCTTCCGCCGCGTTGCAAGCCGCGCTTTACAAATTCGATTTTGAAAACGGCGGCGGCGAAGCGTTGGAGACAATTATCAAAGAAGCGAATTTGTATGATTCACTGACGCTCTGGCATCTGCTTTCGCGGGTTTCAACAACCGAGCGCGGAAAAATTTTCGACGCGCTCGCGCTTCAGGTCAAACCGCCCGCAAGCGTAAAGCGCGAAGGCATTTTGCGGCTCGATAAAAAAATGCTTGATGCGTGGTGGACGGAAATCGAAAACGTCTGGTTTGAATAGATTAAAGGGAGAAAATATGAAAAGCAGTTTAATTATTTTAGCTATTGCCTGCTATACGGCTTTAGCTTTGACTCTCCTCGATTTTAATGTTGCCGAACGGGCGCCGGCGCAAACTTCCGTCAATGATCTGGTGGTTCACGAATGGGGAACTTTTACTTCCGTCGCCGGAAAAAACGGCGTGGCACTTGATTGGCGACCGCTCAACGGCGCGTCAGATTTGCCGAAATTCGTTTACATATCGGCGGATAAAAAAGGCTGGCGCGGAAGCTATAACGATCCCGGAAAAGGGCGCGTGGCGAAGGTTTGAATGGAAACTCCGGTCATTTATTTTTACACCGCGAAAGAAATGGAAGTTGATGTCAAAGTCGCTTTTTCGGGCGGCACGATCACGGAATGGTATCCGCAAGGCGGGCTGGACAAACGCGCGTTTTGATTCGGGCATCAACTGGGGAAAAATCAAACTTCTGCCGAACGAGCAGCCGAATTATTTACGCGAAATTGCTGACAGTCATTATTATCCGGCGCGTGAAACCGATTCGGTGGCGATTCAGGTTTGCAGCGCGGACAAGACAAAAATCGAAAAAGAAAAGTTTTTGTTCTATCTCGGAGTCGGCGATTTCGGATTGCCTTTATCCGTGAAAATTGACGGGCAAGAGCTGACTTTGAAAGATATGGGAACGGACGAAGTAAAAAATCTCATCATCTTTGAAAATCGCAGCGGGCGCATCGGTTTTCGATTTATCGAAACGCTCGAAAAGGAAACAATTGTCGAACGTCCCGAAACGAACAAAAATCTCGGCGAGGTTTTGCTCGAACTCGAAAAAATTCTCGTCTCGGAAGGTCTTTACGAAAAAGAGGCAAAAGCGATGATCGAAACGTGGAAGGATTCGTGGTTTGAAGAAGGCTTGCGGGTTTTCTACGTTCTGTCGCGCAAATCTACGGATAAAATTCTGCCTTTGACGGTTAATCCGCAACCGAAAGAAACCGTCCGCGTAATAGTCGGACGCACCGAAGTCATCACGCCCGAAATGGAACAGGACGTGCGAAAACAAATTGGATTTTTGCGCTCAAATTCAAAAGAAGCGCGCGAACAGGCGCAAAATCATCTGAAAAAATACGGCAGGTTTTACGAACCGATTCTAAAAAGTATTCTGGAAAGCGAAAGAAACGCGAAAGTTCGGGCGCAAATTCAAAGGTTGATTCAATTGAGTTAAGAAAATTTGCCTGCGAAAGACACGAAAGAAACGAAAAAAAGAAATCTTTTGATTTTATTTTTCGTTTCTTTCGTGTCTTTCGCAGGCAATTCTAAAAAGTGCTTTAATCTCCGATACGCTTTTTTCTTGCCTCTGTCCAGTTTCTGTTAGAATCGCGGTTCGGGTCGTAATTCGGATCGTTTGTTCCGAACGTGTTGCCGAATTCGTCCTTCCAGATGTGGTCGTGATGCCCGCTGACTTTTTCATTTGCCGTGTTTTCCGGGTTGTAGATTGATTCTTCCTCGCGCACCGTGTCAATGAACGCTTCGTGCGAGGTGTATTCCGATTCTTTGGCGGTCGAAGTTGAACTTACCGGCGGCGGCGTATTGTAGCTGTTATTTATTCTGTCCCATTGCCCGTCAATATAAGCCTGATTGCGAGTCGCCGTTTCCTGAATTCGCTGCCCGTTCATTCGCAGCATTTCCCAACCGCCCTGGATTGATTCATCCGCCATTTGTTTGGAATTTTGCAGGAGCATTTGCGAAACCCGGTTGACGAGCGAAACCCATTGCGGGTTGATTTCGAGCGAGGCGTGAATTTTCAAAAATATTTCCCGAAGCGCGTCAAATTGCCCGCGTTCGGCGCGAAAACAGCAAAAATCCGTCAAAGACCAGCCGGTAAAATACGTCATTCCCCAACCGCTGTTCATCGGCGGAAATTGCGAAACAACGTGCTTGGCGTGAAATTCTTCTTCGAAAATGCGTCCGTTTTCAGAATATTCGATCTTTACGCAAACTTTGTGAGCAAAGGCATTCTGCACCTGCGGCGGCGGATTGACCGCCGCCGGTTCGGCGTTCGTTTCGATAATCCGCAAGCCCTGACGATCACCGCGATATTTGGGAATCACCAGTTGAATCAGCGCGTCAACGCCGGACATCGGCGGCAAATTAACAGCTCCGCCGACATTTTGCCCGCGCGCGTAAAAACCCGTTTCCGGTTCGGTCCACGAAAAACTTTCCATCGGGAGAAATTCGAGCATCGCCGAATTTTCGGGACTGACAACGCGGGAATAAGCTGCCGCCGGAAGACTCGTGTGCTGATAATTCCAGAAAACCCGGCTTTCGGCTTGCCAGCTTGCGGGATGGTCGAAAGTGCCCGAAACGATGCCCTGCTGCTGCTGGTCAACGATCGCGTGGCGCGTAAACTCTGCTTGATTCGGCATATTTAAATTCATATTTGCTCCTCAAATCAATATGCGGATTTTTCGGCAGATTCAGGACAAAAATCTTTTTTACCTTAAAATCGGGCTTTGCACAAAAAACAATTAAAAGCATTGGTGTGATAAATCATTATCAATTTTACATTCTGCATTTTACATTTTTAAGCAGGTATTTACTGCATTTAATGAAGAATGAAGAATGTAAAATGATTCGGCGGCTTTCGACTTTTTCGCCTATTTTTGTGCAAAGCCCTTTAAATCGAATGAATCAGTAAACCGTCGCGCAGTTTCGGCTCGAACCACGTTGATTTCGGCGGCATCACTTCGCCCGCGTCCGAAACCTGCAAAAGATGTTCGATAGATGTCGGGAACATCGAAAAAGCGATTTTCCATTTGCCCGAATCAACGAGCTTTTCTAATTCTTCCGTGCCGCGAATGCCGCCGACAAAATCAACACGCTTGTCGGTGCGGACATCTTCGATTCCCAAGATCGGTTTGAGAATAAAATTTTCCAGACGGTTCACGTCCAGAGTTTCGATCACGCCCGGGTCGGCAAAATATTGAATATTAAACATCGATTTGCGCCATTTTCCTTCCGTGTAAACGCAGATTTCACCCGGATTTTCGGGTATCGGATTGTCGGTTTCGGTCACGACAAAGCCCGATTCCGAAACTGTCCGGAAAAACTCTTCCACGCTCAAACCGTTCAGGTCTTTGACGACGCGGTTATAAGCGAGAATTTTCAATTGTTCGGCGGGAAAGAGCGCGGCGATGACGAAATTGTATTCTTCTTCGCCCGTATGATTCGGATTTTTATCGCGCATTGCGGCGCGGGCGCGCGAGCTGCTGGCGGCGCGGTGATGCCCGTCGGCAATGTAAATGGCGGGAATTTTTTCAAACGCCGAAACAAGCGAATCGGGCGCGGAAATTTTCCAAATAGTATTGCGAATCGAATTTTTATTCACGTCTTCGGCTTCAAAATCGTAAAGCGGCGCAGTTTTAATCGCTTCTTCGACCAAAGCGTTTATCTCATCCGTGCCGCGATAGCAAAGGAAAATCAAACCCGTCTGCGCTTCGAGTTCGATGATATGGCGCGTGCGGTCGTTTTCCTTGTCGGGGCGCGTTTTTTCGTGCTTTTTGATGAGGTCGTTGTCGTATTCGTCAATCGAACAGCAGGCGACGACGCTCGTCTGGATCTGCTCGCCCATCTGCAGTCGGTAAACGTAAAGCGCGGGTTCGTTTTCGATTTGCAGAACGCCGTCCGCTCGAAGTTTTTCAAAATTCTCTTTCGCTTTCGCGTAAACTTCGTCCGCGTATGGGTTTACGTTTTCGGGCAGATCGATTTCCGAGCGCGAAACGTGCAGAAAACTGAGCGGATTATCTTTGGCGATCGCGCGGGCTTCAGCGGCGTTCAAAACATCATACGGAACGCTCGAAACTTGTTTTGCCGAATCTGTCTGCGGACGCAAAGCCTGAAAAGATTTGATTTTTGACACTAAAATTTCTCCTCTTAAAATTATTTATTTGCCGAATTATTCGTGTTCGCATTCGGCACTGAATTGCTGTTTGAAAGCGCGGAGTTAGCGAGTTTTTTGTTTATTTCATCGTTCGCCTTTTTCAGCGTTTCCCCGATGTATTTGTCGGGCGCCAGTTTCCACGTGCCGTTTTCGCGGACGAACGGAATTGTCATATCGAATTCGCCCGACGTTTCGTTTTTGACCTCGACCGTTGCCGTCTCGCCTTCGATCTTTTCGTTGCGCGTCTCAATCGCGTTTTGGATTTTGACCGATGATTCCCGCCGCAAAAGTTCGTCGGTTGTCGTGCCTTGCGCCTTCGCCGATTTTTCGATCAAATCGAGCGAACCTTTTGATAAAAGACTTTTCATCAAAGCGATGTCCTGTTTTTGCGACGCGGCGACATATTGCTTCAAAACATCGCTCGGGCTGTTTGCCGCCGGCTGATCTGAATTACAGCCCGCAAACAAAAAAGCCGTCAATAGAAATAAAATTTGATAAATCTTCATAAAATTGAAAGTTTTGAGTCCCGCCTTCAGGCGGCAGACGTTTCAAAATATACAGATTTGAAAAGAAGCCAAAGCCAACTAAAGTTGATACTCAAAACTCTTTAAATCGTTACGGCTGTTGGTTTGAATTATCAATTCTGCCCTGATTGATAATATCGTCGA
>JALHNX010000045.1 GCA_022843305.1 Pyrinomonadaceae bacterium
CCTGAAGGCTGAACACAAAACAAAATTAAAGCGATGTTAAAAATCAAATCCGAACAGATCAGATTATTTCAGCCCGACGCGGAAGCGGCGTTTGTCGTGCGCGTGATGGATTATTTGAAGGAAAATCACATCGAAACGGATGTTAATTTGCCGAACGGCACAATCCGTGTTGACGAATTGCCGGACGAAATTCTCCGCCAAATGGTGCGCGGCGGTTTGAAACGCGGCGGCGAATACCGCATCGAGTGGAAATCAACTTTGCTTTCGTTCGTCGTTTTATTGTTTATCGCCGCGCCGAATTTTGACGCTCATCCGAAAGCGGCGAATTTTTTCGCGCAGACGGAAACGATTGACGACGCGGCGCTCGAAAGTTTGATGGACGAGATGACCGACGAGGATTGGACGGAAATCGAAAAAAGTTACGACGCAGCGGCGTGGAATTTAACGATCAGCGAAGGAGTAAATGTATGAGCGGAAAAGCACAGATTATAAAAAAACAGGTCAACGCGGCGAGCCGCGCCGAACAACAGCAAGGCGTTAAACCCGTCCAAGCCTGCCCGAATAAAAACTGGATCGAGCTGGTTTATAAATACGACAGCCGCCGCGCCGTGAGCGGCGCATCGTTTGAGGTTTTCGAAGCCGCGACCAATCAGAGCCTTGCGGCGGGCTGTCTGGACAATATGGGATTCGCGCGCGTTGACGGGTTGCCCGACAATGTGACGAACGTTAAATTTTTGTTTACTTCCGACCCGAAACCGTTCGAGATTTTTCCCGGCTACAAACCGAAACCGCATAATCTCTCGCCGGAAAGCACCGAGGTCAAAGAAGAAGACGGCACGGTCGTTTCGGTTGCCAAATGGCTCGGCACTTCGCTTGCCGGAGATTTTGCCGACGACCAATCTTACGGGCAGATCGCTTTCGGCACGGTCGTTACTTTAATTCCGGTCGTTGATCAGGTCGGCGACGTGCGCGACATCGTTGCCAACCTGCACCGGCTGACGTTTCGCAAACAATACGACGAGTTTTCGCCGTGGTTTTCGCTCGTCGTGACGATCATCGGCTGCGTGCCGGAAATCGGCTCGGTAATTAAGGGCGTCGTCAAAGCGATCTACAAAGCGATCAAAAGCGGCGCGAAAAAACTTCCTTTGAACAAATTGTTCCGGCTTTTGAATTCGGTCGGCGAAGGCAATGTCATCAAGTTCTTACGCGAATTTTTATCGAAAATCGAGGGCTACGGACAGGACGCGGCGGCGAAGATCGTCATACTGCTCGACGCGCTCAAAGCGAAACTTAAAAACTGGCGCATCGTCGCGTTCGGGAAAGCCGAAGCGATGATTGACGAACTGCTCGAAAGCATCGCGCAGGTTTATCGCCGCGTTCCTTCGATGGTTCGTCAGGTTATCGAATGGATTGCCACCAATCTTAAAAACTCGCTCGATGACGCGACCGATTTTGTTATGAAAGGCGTAACGCGAACCCGCAACGGTGCGCGTCAGCTTAAAGAAAAGTTTATCAAAGGAACAGGCAAAGCACTCGAAGATGTCGCCCGCCGCGCCGGAATGAAACCCGAGCATATTGAAAATCTTGCGAAACATTGCGAAAGCAAAGAGCGCATGGTGGTCGTCCGCGTAACCAATCAGGAAAGTCTGAAATTTCAAGGAAAAACTTTTGAGGTAACGGGCGAACAGGCGGAAAATCTCAAAATCGCGGGCAAAACGGCAAACTATTTGCCGAAACCGCTGCCCGTCAAACTCAAAACCGCGAAAGGCGAAGGTTATCCCGAAAACATTCGCGGGCTGGTCGTCAAACCGAAAGAGCCGATGGCGGATTGGGAACGCCAAAACATCGCCGAACTTGAAAAGGACGGTTATTGGTTCGACAAAAATACGGGAGTTTTACACGACAAAAACGGCAATTCATTTCACGGCGATTACGATGTCCAGAGCGTTCACAGCAAGGTAAAAATGGAAGATCCGGAAACCGGGAAAATGGAAGACGTTTATGTCAATGAATTCTCGAATCCGACGGACGGCGTGAGCGTTATTGACGATCTGAATGCCGATGTGATGGGCAATATTCCGCCGGAAAAAAGAATTTTCCAACACGGCGCGGAAGGCGATTTCCGCGTCCGCCTCGATGAAAAAGGCAAAGTAATTTACGACGAACATAACCATCCGAAAACCGTCAAAGTTAACGATTTGAACACCGGCGGACGCGGCGGCGGACAGATGAAAGCCGGCGATGATTACAAGCTCGGCAGACAATACGGCAATGACGAAAAATATCTGGTCGTGGACACCGACGGCAGTTACAAAATTGCCGAAAATCCCGAAGAATTGAAGCAGATTTACAATCAATCCGGACTCCCGTGGGAATACGACCCGACACCTGCGAAAGCGCCTGCCGCCGCAATGGCGAACGCCGTGGTGGGCGCGGAACGGATGACGCGATCCCAATCTGACGGAAAATAAGATTTAAGAGGAGGAAGTTAAAAAAATTATGCCGACCGGACCAGCCGCGCGCGTTACCGACAATGTTATTCACCCGCTGCCGCCCGTTCTCTCGCCGGGACCGGGCAGCGTCAATGTTTTCATCGGCTTTTTGCCGGCATGGCGCGGCATTCCGCTGGCGGCGACTGCCGCTTTGCAAGCCGCCAAAACATCTGCCGACATCGCGGTTCAAACCGCCGTTGCCGCGACGCTTGCCGCCGCCGGAACACCCGGCGCACCCGCCGCTTACGCCGCCGAACAGGCAACCAAAACCGCCGTTCTGTCTTCGATGTCGAGCGCGATCACTTCGGCGGCAGCCGGCGCGGATATACATATCTGCGCCACGCCTTCGCCCGTTCCGCCGCACGGCGCGGGCGTGGTAATTAACGGTTCAGCGACGGTGATAATAAATAATCTTCCGGCGTGTCGTTTGGGCGATACGATTCTCGAAGCGCTTGGTCCGCCAAACACGATTGCGAAAGGCGAAACGACGGTTATCATCGGCGGCTAGTTCGATTTGGGATTGCGGATTGCGGATTGCGGATTGCGGATTGCGGATTTGCTGATGCCCATTCACAATTGAATTTTAAACAGAACGATTTTCTTCAGGAGCCAATTCAAATTATCCCCAAAAACTCAAACGAGAGACAAATCCGAAATCCCAAATTCAATGTGGTTTTTACTTTTCGGCGCAGACAATTTACCATAAAAATCTGTTGAATATGGAAATCGAAATCGTCATCGCCGTTTTGATTCTGATCGCCCTCGTTTTTCTGGCAACGATTGATATGGCTTTTTCGCAGCTTTCGGACGTTTCCCTGCGCCGTCTTTCTGGCGAATCCGAGGAAAATCAGAATCCGAAAGCTGCCGATTTTCTGCGCGAGATTTTGGAAAACCGCCCGCGTTTTCGCTTTGCGCTTTCTTCGACGATTCAGGTTTTGCTGATCGGTTTCGCCGTTTTAGTAACGATAATAATTCTTCAATTAACCGAAGATCACGTCAATCGAATTCTTTTTTCTCTGCTTGTCAGCCTCTTTTTTTCGGTCATTTTTCGCCAGATAATTCCGCGATTTTTAATCTGGAAAAATCCCGAAAACAAATTGATGTTTCTGCTCCCGCTGGTGCGTCCGATTTACAAGGTTGTTTCATTTGTCGTTAATCCGTTCGTTTCAAAATTAAAAGCAAAGGAACAGCAGAAGCTCGAAACGACGCAGATGCCCGACACGCCCGACGAAAAATACGATGACAACGAAGATTTTCAGGCGCTGATGGAAGTCGGCGAAGCCGAAGGCATTATCGAAGAAAGAGAACGCGAAATGATCGAAACGATGTTCGAGTTTTCGGACACCAAAGCGGGCGAAATTATGACCCCGCGCACCGAAATCTGCGCCTTGCCGATTGATGCGACCGTCCGGCAAGCCCGTGATTTGATCATCCACGAAAAATACTCGCGTCTTCCGGTTTTCCGCGATAATGTTGACAATATCGAAGGCATTCTTTACGTCCGCGACCTTTTGAATGCGTGGTCGGAAGGCAAGGAAAACGAAAAAATCACCGATCTCCTGCGTTCCGCTTATTTTATTCCGGAAACCAAATCCGCTTCGGAGCTTTTGAAAAATATGCAGACCAATCACGTTCAAATCGCGGTCGTGATTGACGAATACGGCGGCGTGGCGGGCATTGTCACGGTCGAAGACATTATCGAAGAAATCGTCGGCGAGATCGAAGACGAAGACATCGAAGAAGACATCATCGAAATCATCGAAGGCGCGGACGGCTATTTCGACGTTCTCGGCTCGACCGAGATCGGTAAGATCGAACGCCTTTTTAATCTGGAAATCGAGGACGACGATTTTTCCACCATCGCCGGACTCGTCACGAGCGAAGTCGGTTACATACCGAAACAAGAAGAAAAATTAACGATTCGCGGTCTCGACATCGAAATTCTCAAAGCCGACGAAAAACGCATCCAGCTTCTGCGCTTGCGTAAAGCGACGGGCGAAGAAAATTCGGTTGAAAAAACCGCCGCTGAATAAATCTTATTTCGTTTTTAAAATTCACTACCCAAACGGGTGGTGAATTTCCGTGCAAACTGCTCTATTATCCTTAGCATTCGAGAAACACGATAAATTTTCGATATTTCAAATTAAAAATCATGTGAGGAATAAAATGAATAACCTGAAAATTAGACTTTTTGTGCTTGCCGCAATGTTGTGCGGCGTTTTCTTTTTAGCGAGTTGCGGCGGCGGGACGACGCCAACGACAAATACGACAACAACAAATACGACGACCACAACTAACAAACCGGCTAATTCGACAACAACCACGACGACGACCACCGAAACGACTTCGGCAGACAGCGTCGGGGTTGCCGAATGCGACGAATACATCAAAAAATACGAAGCCTGCGTAAACGGCAAAGTTCCCGAAGCCCAGCGCGCCGCTTTTAAATCATCTTTTGAAACAATGCGTAAATCGTGGAAGGAAGCCGCCGCTAACCCGCAGGGCAAATCCGCTCTCGCAACCGGCTGTAAACAAGCGTTGGATCAGGCAAAACAGACATTCAGTTCATACAGCTGCGAATGGTAACTTTTCGGTCTAAATAATCTTCTTCTGAGAACAAAAAAAACATCGTTTCCTTTGAAGCGATGTTTTTTTTGCAATTGCGCAAATTTCATGAAATTGAAATCGTGTCAGTTGCGTTTGCGTGAGCAAATGCGTCGTTGTTCGCCGCTAGACAACACAGCGGCGAACAATGACGCTACTGACCCATTGAGCAATTTCTAAATTGTTTTGTCACCAACTATAATGCTTATATTATAAGTTGGATTTCCCCGACAGCCTCCAACAAAATAAACACTCTCCGAAAAGTGTCATATATGGGAATTCCGTTTTCTAACTCCAAAAATGAAGCAAACCATTCTCGTTTTGATTCCCCAAAATCGGCGATCTCTTCCCAATTATTTGCCCTGCAAATAGTCCCGCACATCGCAATTACTAAAATATCTTTCAAAGAATGTAACTTTGTCCTTTCAATTCGCGGGTCTTTAATCTCGCTCACTCTGTCAAATAACGTCTCAGCTTTTAATTTCAAGTATTTCTCCTAATTCTTAAAATTTACTTGAAAGTTTGACATATTACTCTTGCCAATTAAAATTTAGATGTGTTTGCCCTAGCGATTTGCTTGACATTCCTTCGGCATTGGATTTCAATTAAGAAAGCTCTATTTGTCAGAATAATTTTCCATTAACAGGTCTTATTTATATAGTTATCATTTACTTATTAACCGGCGTTGATTTGATTGACGCTTTTAAGACTAAAGGAGATCTGACAAATGCAAAAAAAAACGACTGCGGAATTCCGTAATCCGCTGATACTTTCATTGGTTATTTTAGGATTGATGGGGGCTTTATTTATCGTGCCTTTTCAATTCCGTTCACAAGCCGTCAACAGCGGCAAAGGATTGATCCAGAGAACCGAAAGCCATTCGCCGGGACTGGAAAATTACGATATTCGTGAACAACAAGGGCAGGAAGTTCAAGAGGCTTTCTCGAAATATCGCCTGAATGCAGGAAAAGATTCGGCAATGGTTGCCGATATTCGCGACGGATTCGCGCGCGGCGAAGATAATCTTCGGTCAAAAGTTTCGAGCCTTAAGGTCGAATATAACCGCGATATACGGATTCCCGAAGTCATCACGCCGGATATGTGGCGACCCGAAATCGAGCGTTTGACCGCGCCTTCGGCAATGAAGCGTTCCGAGATACTCCGCAATTTCGTCAAACAAAACAACAATTTGGTCGGCGTGAGCGACGTTCAAGCCGATAATCTGCAAGTAACTGCGGATTATACCAACCCGAACGGCGAAATTTCATTTGCCCATCTCGAACAAACAATTAACGGCATTCCGGTCTTTCGCGGCGAAATCAAAGCCGGTTTTACCAAATCCGGCGAAATCATTCGCGTGATTAACAATCTCGCGCCGGGTTTGGAATATGAAAATCTTTCGACGGATTTTCGTGATCCGCTCGATGCCGTCAAAGCATCATATCGTCATATCAACAGCGCACCGACCAAACTCGACACGCAGCTTAACGAATCGCTTTCGACCGATACAAAAGCTGTTTTCGGCAACGGCGATTGGGCGACAACCGCCGAAAAAATGTATTTTCCGACCGAACCGGGCGTGGCGATTCCTTCGTGGCGCGTGCTTATCTGGCAGCCGGTCAATGCTTTTTATGTCATCGTTGATGCCGATTCGGGAAGAATGCTGTGGCGCAAGAACATTACCGAAGATCAAACCCAAAGTGCGACTTTTGACGTTTACGCCAACAGCAACGGTTACATTGACGGCGCGGACAGTCCGGCTCCTTTTTCGCCCGGACCGCTAAACCCGACACTCGGACAGCAAGCCGCTGTCATCACCCGCAACTTGCGCACGCTGGTCGGCAACGAAGCGCCCAATAGTTTTAACAACAATGGCTGGATTACGGATAATTTCAACGAAACCGACGGAAACGCCCTCGAAGCCGGCATTGACCGCGACGGACTCAACGGCGTTGACGACGTTCAGTTCGGCGACACGACCTGTCCGGGCGCGGGCTGCCGCACATTCACTTCGACGTGGAATCCGCCGCCGGGAAATCCCTCGCCGGGCGACGCGCCTTTGACCGCGCAGGCACAACGCGGTGCGGTGATTCAGATGTTTTACATTATGAATCTTTACCATGACGCACTTTATAAAGTCGGATTTACCGAAGCGGCGCGAAACTTCCAACAGGACAATTTCGGTCGCGGCGGTTTGGGCGCAGACCGCGTTTCGGCTGAAGGTCAGGATTCGTCGGGAACGAACAATGCGAACTTTTCGACTCCGGCGGACGGCGGTCGCGGACGTATGCAGATGTATCTGTGGACGGGACCGACGCCCGATTACGACGGCACGACCGATGCGGAAATAATTATCCACGAAGTAACGCACGGACTTTCAAATCGTCTGCACGGCAACGGTTCGGGGCTTTCGACGAATATGTCGCGCGGAATGGGCGAAGGCTGGTCGGATTTTTATTCCTATACGCTGCTTGCCGAACCGACCGATCCGATTGACGGGGTTTATACGACGGGCGGTTACGCGACCTATCTCGGAGCGACAAATTATACCGCCAACTATTATTACGGAATCCGCCGTTTCCCGCGCGCGCCGATCACCTTTTTAGGTCCGAACGGCAAGCCGCATAATCCGTTCACTTTCCGCTATTTGAATTCCGACTGCAACACGCTGATCGGCACGACCACGTCGAATCCGCCGCCGTCGAGCGCATATCCGCGCGGACCATACGGTTCGACAACGTGCGATCAGGTTCACGCTGCGGGCGAGATTTGGAGTTCGGCTTTGTGGGAAGTCCGCAACCGGATGGTTCAGCGTCTCGGTTTTACCGCCGGAACAACCCGCGTTTTGCAGGTCGTTACCGACGGAATGAAGCTCGCGCCCGTTGGACCGACGTTTTTGCAGGAACGCGACGCGATTCTTTCCGCCGCGGCTGTTTACGGCACTGACGATGTGAACGATGTCCGCGAAGGTTTCCGCGTCCGCGGAATGGGCTTTAGCGCGAGTATTCAATCAACGTCTCCGGCATCCGTGACCGAAGCGTTCGATACGTGGGGAACGCCTAATCAACCGCCGACGGCTTCGTTCACGTTTAGCTGCACGGGCTTGACCTGTAATTTCAACGGCAGTGCGTCAAACGATCCCGACGGTTCGATTGTCAGCTACGCCTGGAATTTCGGCGACGGCACGACCGGCAGCGGAGTTTCGCCGAGCAAAACCTACTCGTCAGGCGGAACACGCACGGTTACTTTGACCGTCACCGACAACGGCAACGCGACCGGAAGCACTTCGCAATCGGTCACCGTTACCGCGCCGCCCGCAAACATCACTTTGAGCGTAACCACTCGAAGAAAAGGCAATCGAACAACCGCTAATCTGAGCTGGACCGGAGCGGCAGCAACAGTAAATGTTTATCGAAACGGTTCGATAATCGCTACTGTTACGGCAACTAAATACGCCGACAATCTCGGCACCGGCACGGGCACGGCAACCTATCAGGTTTGCAATGCCGGAACAGCGACCTGTTCAAATCAGGTAACGATCACGTACTAAACACCGAGGCTGTTTATTTTATGGAAAATCCCCGACGCACTTAGTCGGGGATTTTTTTGCGACCAAAATAAATCTCACCGAAAATTTTCTCATCAGGCGCTTCGATTAAGGCTCCGAATCTGTGTTATTTTTGAATATATTGACTGGAAACGAAACATTGTTAATTTCAAAGACTTGCGCATCGTGCGGCGCGGAATTTTCGTGCGGCGCGAAAAGTGAAAAATGCTGGTGTTTCGAGATTGATTTAAGTGCGGAAACTTTGGCAAAATTACGAGAGAATTTTGAGAACTGTCTGTGCAACAACTGTTTGTTAAACAGCAAATTAACCCGCATTGAAACGACAGATTTAAAACACAGTTCATAAAATTCCCGGCAAAATTCAACTATGGCAAAGAAAAAAAGTAAATTTTTGAGCGGCAAACGCATTGACCCGACACCGATTGACAAAAATACCGCGCTCGCGGATTTGATTGACGAATCTTTTATGGCTTACAATGCGGCGCGTCTGCGCGAGGCGTGTCAGCTTTTCACAAAGAAAATGCTTGAGCCGGACGTAACCATCGGTGTTACGCTGACAGGAGCTTTAACACCTGCGGGCTTGGGAATTTCCGCGCTGATTCCGCTTATCAAAGCCGGATTTATTGATTGGATAATCTCGACGGGCGCGAATCTTTATCACGACACGCATTTCGGAATCGGTCTTGAACTTCATCAGGGCGATGCGAAACTTGACGACCGCATTTTGCGCGAAGAAGAAGTCGTCCGAATTTTCGATATTTTCTTTGATTATTCCGTATTGCTCGACACCGACGAATTTTTCCGCCGTTTGATCGAACACGACGAGTTTCAAAAAACGATGTCGTCCGCCGAATTTCATTATCTTTGCGGAAAATATATCTTGGAACGAAGCAAAACGCTCGGCATCGAAAACAAATCTTTGCTCGCCGTCGCCTACGAATACGGCGTGCCGGTTTATACTTCGTCGCCCGGCGATTCGTCAATCGGAATGAACATCGCCGCCAAAGAACTGCAAGGCGGAAAACTGATTTTGAATCCGAATCTCGATGTTAACGAAACCGCCTCAATCGTTCTCGCGGCAAAACGCGGCGTGATCTCAAATTCGGACGACGGCAAATCGGCGATTTTCATCCTCGGCGGCGGAAGCCCGAAAAACTTCGCGCTCCAAACCGAACCGCAGATTCAGGAAGTTTTAGGAATTGACGAAAAAGGACACGACTATTTCCTGCAAGTCACGGACGCGCGTCCCGACACGGGCGGATTATCCGGTGCCACGCCGGCTGAGGCAGTGTCGTGGGGCAAAGTTGACCCCGACAAATTGCCCGACGCGGTGGTTGCGTATGTTGATGCGACCGTTGCATTGCCGTTGATTACGGCTTATGCGTTGGCGCGTCAAGAACCGCGTGAACCGAAGAGGCTTTACAACCGCCGCGACGAATTTATGAAATTACTTCAAAGCGAATACGAAAAATCAACGAGAAGATAGTTTGTATGTTTCCAAATTCAGAAGTTATAAAACAAGGTATTTTTTATTATGCAAATGAAGTTCCTACGGATATTCGAATCTTCAAGCATAATATGAAATATGGAACAGGGGATTATCAGGATGAGGAAGAAATTCAAAACGACTCAGAGGGCGAATGCTATTACATTGAATATGGCTCAACTTCTGAACGTGGAAAATTTGTTGCCTCAACAAACTACTTTTTAACACTTGAGGAAGCAGTAAAATATGCTGAGAAAAGTGTAAATTCAAAACTTGATTGGATTAGTTAAATGAAACTGCAAGCCGAACTAAAGGGCGAAAAACACGAACTCGAAATAAAGCAAGACGGCGAAAAAGTTTTTGCGCGGGTTGACGGGCGCGAATACGAACTCGACGCGTCGGAAGTCGAGCCGAATGTTTATCTTTTCAAATATAACAATCAGATTTTTCAAATTTATGTTGCGCCGAACGGAATCGTCAATTTGGGCAATCATCAGTTCGAGATTTCGATCACCGACCCGAAACGTCTGCGCGGTTCGGGCGGGAAAGATGCGGCTGCCGATGGAATCGCGGAAATAAAAACCGCGATGCCCGGCAAATTGGTGCGCGTTCTGACGGCAGAAGGCGCGGAAATAAAACAGGGCGAAGGAGTTTTAATCGTCGAGGCTATGAAAATGCAAAACGAGATGAAATCGCCAAAGGACGGCGTGGTCAAGGAAATTCGTTTTGCCGAAGGCGCGACCGTCAACGCGGGTGATGTATTGGCGATAATCGAATAATTATGAACAAAATTCTGCTTACAATTTGTGCGTGTTTGATTTTTTCGTTTGCGGCTGAAGCCAAGATTACCCGCTATTTAAGCGGTAACAGTGCCGATGTTCAGCCGATCTTGGCAGGTCCGGTTTTAAACTTGGGCGGCGGCGGAACCGATGTTGATCCGGCGATTCAATGGATGATTGACAAGGCTCGCGGCTGTACGAACTGCGCGACGAAAGTTGATGTCGTCGTGCTTCGCGCTTCGGGTTCAAACGGCTATAACGCTCCGATTCTGGCAATGAACGGCGTTGATTCGGTCGAATCAATCGTCATCACGCGCCGCAGCGACGCAACCAACGCGGCGCTTTCGACGACTATCAGAAACGCCGAAGTCATCTTCTTCGCGGGCGGCGACCAATGCAATTACGTGTCGTATTTCAAAGGCACGCCGGTTGAAACATCGGTCGAATTCGTTTACGCGAAAGGCGGCGCGGTCGGCGGAACAAGCGCCGGACTGGCGATTCAGGGCGAATATGTTTACGACGGATGTCGGGCAAGTGCGATTTCGAGCGATGCTTTGGCAAACCCTTTTCATTCGTCAATCACATTTACCTACGATTTTTTCAACTGGAACGATATGCAGACGGTCATCACCGATTCGCATTTTCAGCAGCGCGACCGCATGGGACGTTTGATGGCGTTTCTCGCGCGGCAGATCCGCGACGGGAAATCTGCAACGGCGTGGGGCATCGGGTTAAACGAGGTAACGAGCGTCGTCGTGGATCAAAACGGTTTGGCGACCGTGATGGGCAGCGGAAACGCCTATTTCGTCTTTGCCGACCATGCGCCCGAAGTTTGCGAAGCCGGACAGCCTTTGACGTTTTCAAATTACAAAATCTGGAAAGTAACGCCGGGGCAAACCTTTAATCTCAGAACTCGTCCGACGAACGGATTTTATTCGATCAGCGTCAATAATGGAGTTTTGAGCGGAAATCCTTATTAAATCTATGCACGATTCAAAACCTCACGTTTCACTTTCCGAAGTGCGGATATTGTTATGGGATATTGACGGTACGCTGATGCGTTCGACCGTGCAGGGCGGTTATAAACAATATTTTTCCGCGACGATGCAAAAAGTTTTCGGAAATGCGGGACGGTTCGATGAAATTATCCCGTCGGGAATGACAGACACGCAGATTATGTTTGAAGCTTTGCGCGGCGAAGGGTTTACGCCCGAGCATATTTTCGAGCGCAAAGACGAGCTTTTGCAGGTTTTTCAGGCGGAAATGAAAGCGGTTTCAGCCGAAAACGGCGAACCGTATGAAACGCTCAAAGGCGTGCGCGAGATTTTGGCGGAAACTGATGAAAACCCTGATTTTATAAATGCGCTTCTGACGGGAAATCTTTCGGTCGCGGCGGAAATCAAACTCGAAACGGTCGGATTGTGGGATTATTTTGCGGACGCGCCGAACGCTTTCGGCGAAATCTCGCACAACCGCAGCGATCTTGCCGTCGAAGCCGGAAAACTTTTCAATGCGCGTTACGAATTCGATTTCAAACCCGCACAATTTATCGTCATCGGCGACACACCGAACGACATCATTTGCGCCCGCGCTTTCGGCGCGAAAGTCGTCGCGGTCAAAACCGGTCGCGGACAGTCGGCTGAAAGTTTGGCTGAACTTACGCCCGATTATTTGCTCGAAGATTTGAGCGACACGAAAAAGGTTCTCGAAATCTTGCAGACCTTATAATTTTGCCGCGCAGTATTTGCAAAAAACCGCATCCGCATCGTGATCCTGCGCGTGGCATTCCGGGCAAAACTGCGTCGAAACCTTGTTTACCCGTCGCGTCAATTCAGCCGTCACGATGCCGGTCGGCACGGCGATGATCGCATAGCCCAAAATCATCACGATCGAAGCGAGCGTTTTGCCGAGCGGCGTTTTCGGCGACAGATCGCCATAACCGACCGTCGTCAGCGTCACGATCGCCCAGTAGATGCTCGTCGGAATGCTCGTAAAGCCGTTTTCCTCGCCTTCGATCACATACATCGTCGCGCCGACGACCGTCACGATCGTCAGAACCGTCACCAGAAAAACGCTGATCTTCCGGCGGCTCGCGATCAAAGCCGAAGTAATGACTTTTCCTTCGCTGATATATTCCGACAATTTCAGGATGCGGAAAATTCGCAGCAGGCGCAGGATGCGGATCGATAAAAGATACTGCGTGCCGGGAACGAGCAAACTGACATAGGTCGGCACGATCGCCAGCAGATCGACCATCCCGTAAAAACTCAAAATATAGCGCAGGGGACGGCGCACGCTGACGAGTCGGAGAATGTATTCGATCGAAAAAAGAATCGTAAAGATCCATTCCGCCCGCCAGAGAACCGTCCCGTAATCGTCGCGGATCTCCTTGACGCTTTCCAACATGACCACCAAAAGACTCGCAATGATCAGCGCGATCAAGGTTACGTCAAAAACTTTGCCCGCCGGTGTGTCGGCTTCGAAAACGATTTCGTGAAGTTTTTTCTGCCAGCCTGTTTCAGGAATTTCGCGTTCGAGGTTTTTCATTTTTTCGATGTTTTACTTCGCTTTCGGCAAACTCAGAAGATTGGCGAAAAGCCGGTAAGCGCCCGGCACTCCGGCGGGCAACTGCCGGAAAAAGGCGTAGCTGCAATAGACGAATTTGCCTTTGCCGATTTCCGCAATGACCAAACCGCCTTTGTTTTCCGCTTCGCCAGCGTCGTGCGATTCGAGCAAAGGCTTGTAATTCGCGTCAAACTTTGAAAAGGCATACAGATTTCTTTCCTGCACCCAACCTTTGAAATCCTCGTCCGTGATCTTGTTCGGAAAATTAAAGACCGGATGCGCCGGTTCTAAAATCGTCATCTTCGCGTTTTCGTCCGTCACGCGCGCGCCCATCTGCGCCGGAAACGGCAAAAGGCTTTGATAAACGGGCAGTTGATACTGAACGATCAGCGTCCCGCCGTTTTTCACATAATCGAGCAAACGCTGATGATTGGCGATGAAATCGGGGCGCACCTGCGAAGCGCGGATGCCGACGACAATCGCGTCAAAGCGCGACAGATCGGCGTTCGTCAGATCGTTTTCCGATATGTTCTGAACGTCGAAATTCATCTGCCGGATCGCGTCCGCCACGCGGTCGCCGCTGCCCGCGATGTAGCCGATTTTCACCGGAACGGTTTTCAAATCCAAAACTTCGACCTTTGTTTCGGCGCGTTTGTAAAACCGATGGGTTTGAATGTGCGGATAGGCGATTGTCTGCATTTCATTTGTCGCCAACGATTCGCCGATCATCGCCTGCGCGTAAATTTGATAACTTCCCGCCTTTGTTTTCGCGGGAATCGTCAAATCAAAAGTTATCGCGGTTTTCTCGCCTTTTGATTTGAGATTAAAAGTTCGCGTATCTGCCGAATATTGCCAATCAATTTTTTCCAACCCGACAATATTTAATCCCGCATTTCCGCTAATGGGCTTCGATGTATGATTCGTAATGCTCATAACAACGCGCTTGACTTGCGCTTTTTCGCTCTGCGGAACAATCATGAGTTTCTGATCTAAACTTACCGAAAGCGCGGGAACGACATTCAGATTTCGCCGAATTTCGCCGCGAATGTCGTCGGCAAAACGATATTCGAGCGGCTGGTTTAACGTAATCTCGATGCCGTTGATCTCAAACTTAACATCCGCCGAAACCAGCGGCGGCTGAAACGGCAAAGTTTGATTTTTGTCCGCGTTCCAATCATACAAAAAACCGCTCCTTTCGCTTTTCATCCAATACGGCTGAGTCAAAGCGGCGTTCGATCCGGCTTTGACATTAAAATACGCATTTTCATTTCCGACCTCGCGGCGGAACGGGTTTTGATTAGCTTCATTCGGCTCTTCTCTTTTAGAAACCTGCCAGCCGTTGGGATTTTTCAGAGTGATTTCTTTAACTTTGATGTTTGCCGATGCAGGAAAAAAAACTTTGACCGTCGCCGGAAAATCTTCGCCCGCCACGACGGTTTCCCGATCAGCCAGTGCGTCAATCTGGATTCCCGCAAAAAGTTTGACGGCTTCGGCAAATTCGTCCTGTTTTTTCTGTAAAAAGAATTTCGTTTGCGGGTAACGGGTTGACCATTCGGCATCGTAAGCCGCCTTCCAGCCCTGTGTCAAAAGCGGCAGAATTTTTTCTCTTTCCTGATTTTGCTCGTTTAATTTTTCGGTAATATTTTGTAACTGCGCCAATTTTTCGGCAACGATTGGCTGTGAGTTGCCGGTATTTTTTGCGATGCCGCGAATCGAAACGTCAATTCCGTCGAAAATTCCGGTTTCCTTTTCCGCTTTCGGCGCGACGCTTTCGATCAGGTTCAATCCCGAAAACCGCTCGCCTTTTAATTCCAGAACGCCCTGTTCCTGCGTTTTATGCTGGCTTCTGCCTTCCATCGCAATTTCAAAATACGAGCGTCCAAGGAGAAAATCATATTGTCCGGTGTTGACGCGCAAGGTCGGCTCGCTCGTCGAGCGGAAACCTTGACCGACGTAAAATTTCTGCACCTGCCACGGTGCGCCCGCGTCCTTGCATTGGTTCGCATCGGCGGCGGCTTTGACCGCCAGCGGCGCGATGTAGCCCGAAAACTGATGCTGTCCGTGTCCGTCGGCGGTCGTTCCCGAAAACCGCGAAATGACGACCAGCGGGCGAAAAGCGCGAATTGCCCGCACCGTATCGCACAGAACGATTTGCTCGTCCCATTTTTCTTTGGCTTCGGCTAAGGTTTTGGAAAATCCGTAATCAAAAGCGCGTGTAAAATACTGCTCCGCGCCGTCCAGACGACGTGCCTGCAAAAGCTCTTCGGTGCGGATTACACCGAGCGATTCAAATAATTCAGAACCGATAATATTCTGCCCGCCGTCGCCGCGTGTCAAAGAAAGATACGCAGTCCGCGCATTTTCGCCGCGGGCGAGATATGCCAGAAGTCCCGAATCTTCATCGTCGGGATGTGCGCCGATGTGCATCACGCTTTTTGTATTGTTCAGCTTTTTGAGAAACTGCCCCAAACCAATCGCGCCGTAATCATACACGGGTCGAACCTGTGCAGAAGTTTCCCGCAAAGGCGCAAAGGCGCAAAGCAAGGCAATCAGCCATAAATAACCACAGGCGGACAGGAATTTTTTCCTGATCTGAAATCCGAAATCTGAAATCTGAAATTTATTATTGCGCATCTGCGGGTAAATCTTCTCCTTTAACAGTCAAACTTATTAAATAGCCGAACAAAACCGTCACCAGACAACCGATGACATTGAACCATAAAAATTCGATATTCGTGTAAAGACTGGCGATCCAAACCGATGCGATTCCAAACAGCAGCCCGAAAAATGCGCCTCTTGCTCTGGCGCGTTTGACGATAAAAGCCAGCACGAAAACGCCCAGAAGCGACCCGTAAAAGAACGAGCCGAATTTATTGACTACCTCGATCAAGGACCCGAGATTCGTTGCAAAAATCGCGACGATGCAGGCGAAAATCCCCCAGATGAAGGTCGAGATTCTGCCAACCGCAACATAATGCCGGTCGGTCGCTTCGGGTTTGAAAAGCCGACGGTAAAAATCAATCGTCGTCGCCGTCGCAAGCGCGTTCAGTTCCGCCGCAATCGAACTCATCGCCGCCGCGAAGATCGCCGCGATGATCAAACCGATCACGCCCATCGGCATATGTTGGAGAACAAACGTCGGAAAAACGTAATTGACATCGTTAAATTTCGCATCGCTCGTTTCGCGCACGAATTTGAGTGCTTCTTTGCGGTGCGCGTTGAATTTTTTGTCGGCTTCGATGTAGTTTTGCCGAAACTCAGTGCTTTCGGTCGAAAATTTTATTGCGGCTTCGCGGCGTTCGTTAAAGGCGTTTTGATAGTTTTGCTGAATCACCTGAAACTGCGGATTTTGTTCCGCCTTTGCGACTTCGTGAACGTTAAAAACGATCGGCGGCGCGGTGAATTGATAAAAAACGAAAACCAGCACGCCGATCAATAGGATAAAAAACTGCATCGGAATTTTCAGAAACGCGCTCATCAAAAGTGAAGTTCTGCCTTCGTCAACCGATTTGGCGGTCAGAAATCTCTGCACCTGGCTTTGGTCGCAGCCGAAATAACCGAGCATCAGAAAAAGCCCGCCGATCAAGCCCGACCAGATCGTGTATTTTTCCTGCAAATTAAAGCTCGTGTCAACCGTGTCGAGCTTGCCCAAAGAACCTGCCAGATAAAGCCCGTCAGCGACCGAAACTCCGGCGGGAAAGCTCCATAAAATAATCAGCAGACAAACGCCCATCCCGAAAAAAATGATGAACATCTGTTTGACATCCGTCCACGTGACGGCTTGCACGCCGCCGAAAACCGTGTAAACGGTCGTGGACATACCAATCGCAAAAATCGTGAAAATCAGATTCCAGCCGAAGACGATTGAAAGCACAATCGAAGGCGCGGAAATGATCGTACCAACGCCCAAACCGCGAGAAATTAAGAAAAAGAAACTGGTTAATGTTCTGACCTTAACATCAAAGCGTTTTTCCAGATATTCGTAAGCCGTGAAAACCTGCGCGCGGTGAAAGAACGGTACGACCGTCACGCAGAGAATTATCATCGCAAAAGGCAGACCGTAATAAAACTGGATGAACCTCATCCCGTCCGTGTAGGCTTGTCCGGTCGTTCCGACCAGAGTTATCGCGGAAAGTTGCGTCGCCATCACACTCAACCCGACCGCCCACCACGGCAGACTGCGATTAGCAAGAAAATAGCCTTCCTTGCTGCCCGAATGTTTGGTCATACGGATTCCGTCCCAAATCACATACGTCAGATACGCGATGACGATTGCCCAATCAAGAAGTTTCATAAATTAAATCGGTCTTTGGTCTTTGGTCTTCGGACTTTGAAACGGGCTTCTTCCTAAAAATGCCAAGACCAAAGACCGAAAACCAAAGACCGATTCAGGAAAAATAGCGCGAAAACGCCCACAATGCCGTGATTACGATAAATGTAAACACAATGACCGCAAAATAAACCCGCCGCCAGAAAGAATTCGGCTTTTCTTCGATGATTTCCTGTTCTTTTTCCATTATGTTCGATGAAATCCGCGCTCGATGTCCTTCATCGTCAGGCGCAAAATTACGGGGCGACCGTGCGGGCAAGTCGTCGGCGACGAAGTTATCAGCAAACGGTCAATCAGCCACTGCATTTTTTCGGGCGTTAGTTTCATATTGATCTTGACCGCGGCTTTGCAAGCCAAACTCGCCGCAATATCATCGCGCAAACTCGCTTTTGCCGCGCCACGTTTTTCCGATTCAACCGTATCCAGAATTTCTGCCAAAAGATTTCGCGCTTCGGAAGGCGGCAGATCGGTCGGCACGGATTTTATCGCAATTGTTCGCCCGGAAAGCCGCATCAAGCCGAAACCGAGGCTTTCCAATTCTTCTTCGACAATCGAAAAAGCCTGACTCTGCGCCGGCGTCAGATCGAAGGTTTCCGGAAGCAGCAGATTTTGCGATTCGATTTTCCGCTCGGTTTCCTTCTTGCGGAATTTATCGAACAAAATCCGCTCGTGCGCGACGTGCTGGTCAATCAGCAGCATTCCTTCATCGTCAACCGCAATGATAAAACTGTCGTGAAGCTGTCCGATCGGGCGAATTTTCGATGCCGAAAAATCCTTTACTTCCGCCGCTTTAACGACCTTTTCGGCGGAATTGAACGGCGGCATCTCAATTGCGGATTGCCGATTGTAGATTGCCGATTTTTCGGGTTGATTTCGGTCTTCGGTCTTCGGACTTTGGTTTTCGTAAATTTGAGGTTTCAAATCTGAAATTTCAGATTTTTGCGAATCTATATCGGTCGCTTTTTGTTCGAAATCTGATGAGAATATTTCGTCTTTTAGTTCAAATTCCTGCATTAAAACCTGTTCCGCCGTTTCGGTCACGGTTTCGATGATGATGCCGGATTTTTCTTCGGTCAGATGTCCGGTTTGAATTGTTTCGGTCAAAGAAACATTTGCCGATTCGTCCGTGTAAACGTGAAAATTAATTTTTGCCTGCTCGAATTTTTCGCTTTCGACCACAGGTTTTTGAAACTCCGCTTCTCCGCTTCTCCTTTTCTCCTTTTCTTCCCTGACGATTCCCGCTTTGGCAAGCGATTCACGAATCGCTTCGGCAATCGTTTCCTTGACAGCTTCCGAGCGGCGAAAACGCACTTCGGTTTTCGCCGGATGAACGTTGACATCAATTTCTTCGAGCGGAATATCGAGAAATAAAAACGCGACCGGATAAACGCCGTGCGGCAGAACCGAACGGAAACCTTCCAAAAGTCCGCCCGCGATCACTTTATCGCGCACAAATCTTTGATTAACAAAGAAATACTGCGCGTCGCGTGTCGTTCTTCTTTCTCGCGGCGCGGACACGAAACCCGAGATTTTCGCAATAAATTCGCGTCCGCCCGACACCGGCAGAAGGCTTTCAATCAATCCCGAACCGAAAATCTGAAAAGCGCGTTCGCGCAAATCCTTAGCCGGCGAAACGCGCAAAACCTCGCGTCCGTTATTGGTCAGCGTAAACGCGACTTCGGGATGCGCGAGCGCGTAATGCTGAATGACGGCAGTCAGATGATAATTCTCCGTCGCCTCGGAACGCATAAATTTGCGCCGTGCCGGTGTGTTGAAAAACAAATCTCTGACGCTTAAAGTCGTTCCCTTATTTCGCGCCGCGTCTTTTACGTCAATTAATCTTCCGCCTTCGATTAAAACGCGCGTCGCCGCCGTGTCGGTTTCGGTTTTCGTGACAAGTTCGACCTTTGCGACCGAAGCGATTGAAGCCAATGCCTCGCCGCGAAAACCCAAAGTTTGAATCGCCGCCAAATCTTCCAGAGTTTTAATTTTCGAGGTCGCGTGGCGTTCAAACGCCAGAATCGCGTCGTCCCTGAACATTCCTTCGCCGTCATCCGCGACGCGCATCAAACGCCGTCCGCCGAGTTCGATGTCAATCTGGATGCGTTTTGCTCCCGCGTCAATCGAATTTTCGACGAGTTCCTTAATGACCGAAGCCGGACGCTCGACAACTTCGCCCGCCGCGATTTGATTTGCCAGATTGTCGGAAAGGATTTTTATTTTGTTCATTTTTTTGTTCGTTGTCAGTGGTCGGTTGTGCGTTGTATTTCTTAATTGCAAAGGACAACCGACCACTGACAACTGACTAATCATAAATATATTACCCGGTGCGCCTTGTCGTCCAAATCAATCGCGTCGTAAATCCAATCAATAAAATAAAGTCCGTGCGCGTTGAGAAAAGTTAAAACGTTCAAAGTTCTTTCCTGCAAAGTTTTTTGGGGCAAAAGCGCGCCAAAAGCCGATTCGATTCGACGGTTTATCATTTCGTCCTTGCGAAGCTGTGCGAAATGAAACTTTGTTCTGAGTGCGCCGATATGATAAAGAATTTTCCGGCGGCGGTTTGCCAGATTTTCCGCCAAAGTCGAATCAAATTGCCGTAAATCCTGATCTAAATGATTCAATTGCGCGTTGATTATCTCTTCGGCTTCGGCAAAAGTTTCTGCCGTTTTTTTGTTCAGATATTTTTCGACAATCTGCGGCAGAACTTTTTCAACACCTTCAAACAAATCCGTTAAATTTAAATCGTATTTTTTGAGCGTCCGCTGATGCTTTTTTTCTACAAACGTAAAACTCTGCCGATGCAGAATCGGCGTAACGTATCTTTGCAAAGTTTCATAGATCACCGAATTTTGCGCAAAATAAGCGATTTCCGCGCCGCCGCCGAAATAACAAACCGTCGGCAAAAGATAATCCTGCACGACGGGTCGCATCAGCGCGTTCGGACTCAGATTTTCGGCTGATTTTTCGGCGATTTCGACTAATTCCGCCAGATCAAATTCGCGTTTCGTTTCTTTCGCATGGATTTTGCCGTTCTTGTTTTTCTTCAGGGCGCGGCGTTTGCCGCTTTCGTCAATCCAGAAGAACGGAAAAAAATCTTCTTCGACCAAAACCTGTGCGGAATAATTTTCAGCTTTCAGTTCCTCGTTTCGCGCGAGCAGTTTTTCGCGGATCTCGTCCGATTTTTTGACCGCTTCGGCGAAAATCGGTGCGGAAAGTTTTTTTAGTTTTTCATTCAACGGCGAAAAAATTATCAAACCGTATTTGGCAAAGACTTTTGTCAGAAACTTCGCAAACGATGAAGAATAAGTTTCGTTTGAATTGTAGCTTTCCTTTAAGATCGCTTTTAATTCATCGGAAAATTCGGTATGCGAAACGCTTTTGAAAAATTCGTCAACGGTTTCGCCAATCGTTTCATCGAGATTTACAAAACCGACGGGCAAATTTTCCGTGTAATTTTGCGGCGTGTTTTCGAGTTTGAGTAACTTTAACCCACCCGCTACCGCAGATGGTTCTGACTTGTCGCTCAAGACGAAAGTCTTTTTCACTTCATCAAAATCGTGGTCTTCTTCGGCGATCCAGAAAACCGGCACGGTTTTTATTCCGCGACCGCGCAGGCATTCCGCCAATTTGACTGCCGATAACGCCTTGTAAATCGTATAAACCGCGCCCGAAAAAAGTCCGGCTTGCTGTCCGGTAACGACGGCGACGCAATCGGATTCGCGCAAAAGCTCGATATTTTCAAAAGTCTTTTCACCCGCGCCGAAACTTTTGTTGGTTTCCTGCAAAGCATCGCAAAGCAGATTCCGGTCGGTTTTGTAATTTTCCAAAACCGCGCCGATGTTTCGGGAAATTTCCGTGTGCGATTCGGGCGCGGATGGATAAAATTTTTTTAAGCCGCGCGGATTTTGCTGGTATTCGACAAAAAGTTTCGATTGCTGCGGAATGTTTGCAAACGGCAGACTCTCGATCGAAAACAAAGTCCCGCTTGCTAAACAATGTCCGGCTGATTCTTGGTTCACATTTCTCTCCTAACTTCTTGATTATAAATTTCAAACCCGCCAGTTTAAAGCCGGAAACAAAAAAGGACGATGTTTTTTGCATCGTCCTGAAAGTATTGAAATTTAAGTCTATTTTCTAATTGCCGGTTGTCGAAACGCGCGGGCGCGTTTTTTCAGATTCGTTTGAAGCGGTTGTCGGTTCACGCTCGATTCGATAAATTCCCGATGAATGAGTCGCGGCAAAAATACGGCTCGGATTGTTGGGATCGAAAATCATTGACCAAACGCGGCGGCTCGGCAATTTCATATCCTTGTGGTCAACGCGCCGCCAATTTTGTCCGGCATCTTTCGAATAGTAAATTCCGCCGTCATTTTCAAACGCGCTGGAGATAAAAATCTCGTCGGAATTTTCGGGATTGATCAGGATGCTCGTGTAATTTCCGAGCGGAAGATTTCCGCCGCGCCGCGTCCAGCTTCTGCCGCCGTCACGGCTGACATAGAACGTCTGCGTCGTGCCGACGTAAATATTTTCGGGACGTTTCGGGTCGGTAACGATCGAACTAATCGGAACATCCTGCGGAACGCCCGAAACCTTCTGCCAGGTTTTGCCGTCGTCGCGCGAAACGATAACGCCCGATCTGTCCGTTCCGACGTAAATGATTCCGGGCATCAAAGGCGAAGCGTAAATAACGAAAACATTTTCGCTGATGCCGTCGCCGAAAGGAAGTTTTTCCCAGCCTTTCGCCAAATCATAACTGCGATAAAGCCCGTCGTCGGTTCCCGCCAAATAGCCGTTTTTACCGTCTTCGGTATAAGCCAACACTTTAACTTTTTTCTCCAGAGCCGGAATTACCGCCGGTTCTGCGGGTGTCGGGGTCGGAACGGGTTTGATTACTTTCGCCCCTCTTCTCGCCGGAACTTTTCTGACGGGTGTTTTCGGTTTCGGCGCGACGATTCGCGCCCACGAATTTCCGCGGTCGAGCGATTTGAACATTCCGACGTTAGTCGCCATATAAATCGTGTTCGGGTTCTCGCGGTCCTGCACCATTCCGAAGGGCGAAATGCGGACAACATCGTAATTTTTCGGACGCGTCCAAGTGTTTCCGCCATCGTTGCTGATGAAAACGAAACCGCCGCCGGTCGCCGTGTTATGCGTCGTTGCATAAAGCCGGTTCGGCTGTTCGATGTCCGCCGTAATCGTATAAGCAAAGCGGCTCGTAAAATTTTCGTTGGTCGGCGTAAAATTTCTGCCGCCGTCATTTGAAACCATCACGCCGTAATTGTTCGTGCCGATGAAAACGCGGTTCGGTTCATCGGGGTGAACGGCGATCGAGTTAATTTCCAGATCTTTCTGCGTCGTCAAAGCCCAGCTTTTACCGCCGTTGACGGTCATCCAAAAGCCTTCGGTCGTGCCGGCATAGACAGTTCCGGGAATTGTCGGATGCTGAAGAATGTCGCGTGTGCGGCGCGATTGCGACGGAATTCCCTGAATTTTTCTCCAGAGTTCGCCTTTGTTGAACGATTCGTAAATTCCGCTGCAAGCCGAGGCGATAATATGATCGTTGTTGCGCGGGTTGATCGTGATGGCGAAAACGTCGGAATCGTCAATCATTCCGTTTTTGATTAAACGCCAGTTTTTCCCGCCGTCGGTCGTTTTATAGGCGCGCCACCACGTTCCGGCGTAAATCGTGTTGTCGTCGCGCGGGTCAATCGCCATCGAATCAATCGCCGTGTCGGGCATTGTCGCGGATTCGATCTGTTTCCAGTCCTCACCCGAATTTTCGGATTTCCAGATGCCTTCGGTCGTTCCGGCTAAGATCAGATTCGGGTTTTTGGTTGACTGCACCATCGCGTGGATCGAAGCCTTTCTGAGTTCTTTGGCTTCCTTCCAGGTCGCGCCGCCGTCTTTGGTCATAAAGAATCCGCCCGGCTCTTTGTGGCGATGACCTGACGTGTAAATGATCTTTGAATCGCGGGAATCGATCAGCAGTTGGTCGAGAACAAGCTGCGGTTTGTTCAGATTAACCAACAACCGCCACGTTTTGCCGCCGTCGGTCGAAGTATGAATCGAACCGTCGAGCGTGCTGACGAACAGGCGGTCTTTATCCTTCGGGTCAACCGTAATGACGCGAACGTCGCCGCCGGTCGGTCCGACCACATCCCACTCGTTTATTTTGACAGGATCGCTCGGGGGAACAATTCCGTTTGTGCCGCCAACGACGCTGACAGCCAGACAAAATAAAAGAATCGTCGAAAGCAGGAAACCGGGTTTAGAACTTACAAATCTTCGTTTTTTCTGTTTCATAGTTAAATCTCTTCTAAAATGTTCGGGTTAGAAAAATAGGAACTTTGCGTAAATAACGAACAACTACCCATTCAGATGACGAAAACAATCGGGCTTGTTGCACTGAAACGCAAAATTTTCTTGCAGTTTTTTAATTCGGAAATTTGTTTTTGACTGAGCGCGAACAACAAAAACACTTTTAGTTTTAACATATCTTGCCCGGATTTCAAAATTTTTTTTCTTTAAAAGCATAAGCGAGTGAGATTCTTACAAACCTCACTCGCTTAGGAAATTTACATCTTTATTGCAGATGTAAAACCAATTTACATATCCGGCGTCGGGTTATCAGCACCCGGCGGAACGATCCATACTTTCGTATAAACTCCTCGTTGTCCCGTCGGATTTGTTGAGCCGCCTCTGACCAGAGTTACACGACTTGCATCAAGGTTAAGGAAGCTGATCGCGTTGCGAATTTGTCTTTCGCGTGCCGCAATTTCCCGATCCGTTCCGTAGCTGATGATATAGCCCTGCGCTGTCGGATTGTTACCCAATTCAACATACAAGTTCTGGATGCGAGCCTTGATTTCGTCATCCGGCAGTCTGCCGAATTGGTCAAACAATCTGGGGTCTGGTTTACCTGGCGCAACACTGCCTGTTTCCGAATCTCTCAGAGTTCTGCAATCATCGCACAATCCGACTCCGGTAACTTCGACAGTTGCCTGAATGTTGGTATTATTCAAGCCGGTCGTATCAACCGTGATCGAAGGCGTTCCCTGACCGCTGGAAATAGTTCCGTTCGAAACCGTCCAGTTGTAGGAAAGGTCGGTTGCCGTTCCGCCGCTGACATTTGCCGTAAAGAACATTGACTCACCCGGTTGAACAACGCCGCCGCCGGTGACATCCAATGTCGGGCAAACACACGGGCTGACACAATCGCAATCTCTGACCGTGATTGTTTCGGTTTTCGTCGTTCCGCAAACACCGCAGCCATTATCAGCACCGGCTGTAATGGTGTAGGTTCCCGGTCGAGCGCCGCTCAAATCCCAGGTTACGTTCGCGCCGCTTCCAACGATTCGCCCGCCTGAAACCGTATAGTTATAGGTCAAAACATCCGTCGGATCACTGCTGGAAGCGCTGGTCGCAACCGCAATCGTTGAACCATCGGGACAAACTGTGCCTTCTCTCGGAACTGTTCCCGGAGGACACGGAATAATGATTTCCCGGTTGCTCAAAGTAACGCTGTCAACATTAGCAAACGGTCTGATCTTATCGCCTTCACGTTTGTTGCGTCGTCCGGCGGTAAACTGGAAGATAAATCCGTGCGGATCGGTTGATGTTGCAAATCCGTTCGGGACACCCCTAATTTGGGTTGTAATGGTTGAGGGAACACGTCCCGTAACCGTGACCGTTCCGGTAAAATCATTATCAAAACTATCTCTATCCTGCTGATTAAAGTTATAGCGGTAAGCCGCGCCGATGCTCATCCAGCGGGTCGGATAAATACGAACCCCGGCTATTCCGTCCATC
Organism: Pyrinomonadaceae bacterium; assembly: GCA_022843305.1. Lineage (GTDB taxonomy): Bacteria > Acidobacteriota > Blastocatellia > Pyrinomonadales > Pyrinomonadaceae > JAFDVJ01. The sequence goes on from JALHNX010000045.1 coordinate 25,634, forward strand.
GGACTATTTTCAAAAGCGTTTGGAGTGCGTCCGCCGACATATTGAGTCGAGCGAAATTCCAAAATCGGTTGAAAAAATTTATTGACCGGAAAATCAACCGCAAATGCTGAATAAAGTTCGTCGGGACGATCCAAAACCGTAAACGTACCGCTCGGGAAATCGGCTTTAACGGCGCTCGTATATTTGTAACCGAGGTTAGCCGAAATGTTCATCCACTTACGAACACGCGCGTCGCCGAATAGAACAAGCGCGACGTCGCCGCGACTGCCGCCCGGGCTTGCGCCGCGTTGAAGTTGATTCCAACCACTGGGATCAAGTGCATTCGAAGTAAATGGAATTCCGCCGGCATCTGCATACCATTGATAATAACCGACCACACCGACACCGATCGGATTATTCGGTCCCGTCCAACGCCATTTTCCTCCAACCGAAAATGTGCTGAATGCCGATGTTCCGTATCTTCTGTTGATAAACGGAGCGTCCGGTAAATAGGTCGGAGCAACCGTAAAGACGGTCGGAACTTCCGCTGACGGATTGGTGCCGCCGGCAGAACTCGGGATCAGCGCAGTTGATAAAACAACGCCCGGCAGAATACTGCCGTAAACCGAACCGATGCCCGGGAAGTTTGCTGACGCGCCGGTATTTTGCGGCGGTCCTAAAGTCGGGAAGGTGTTAGCCGGAAAACCGAAAACACCGCCTGCCGGAAAAGTAAATTGATAGTTGCCTGCCGAACCGCCGACATACGGGAATTGAACGAACGGCTGAGTTCCCGTCGGACGGAAAATCGCCCAACCGGGAAATTGACTGGCACCCGCTCCTTGCGGAGCCTGAACAATTGCCGGTCCGCTTCGCAGAGCACCGTTAATCAAAAGCTGTGAATTAGGAAGATAAAAGCTGGAAAGATTGCGCGGCGAATTAACCTTCAGCGCGCGGAATCCATCCGTTGTAAAAAACAATTCCAAATAATCGTTCAAACCGATCTGGAAGCTGAGCGGAACTTCGGTAATATCAACATTGCCCGGATCGCGGTCAAAGTTGCTGTATGCAATACTCAAAGTCCATTCGCCTCTTCTCAAGGTTTGTCCGTCATAAACCGTAAACAGACCCGTCGGACCGCCGACTGTACCACCCGTACCAACGGTTGGCGCAATATTTCTTGGATCTCTTTCTGTTCTTAAAGTCTGTGCCGACACCGATGTCATCAGTGCCAACATTAAAAGCGTAACTAAAAACGCCAGTTTCGCGAGTTTCATCACATTCCTCCGCCGAAAAAATATAAAATTTCAATCTTCAAATGTAACCCGATTTCTAAAAACTATTTTTTTATTTTTCAAGTTACTAAAATTATTGCATCAGTCAAAAATTTCAACCGAAATTAATTTTTTTGACTAAACCAATACAAGTAAGTTATTTAACAATTTATAAGGGAGTATCGTTAAAAAGTCAATATTTAAACTTTAAAGCACCAACTCCCTCGTAAAAACGATACTTTAGATTTGCATTAAAATCAAGCATTTTTATTCGTTTAACGCAAATATTTGCAATTTTTAAGCATAAATGCCGCGCATTCTCGTATCGTAAGCGACGCGGTCAATCGCCAGCATATAAGCGGCGGTTCGCGTATCAACATTATGTTTGTCGGCAAAATGGCAAAGTTCATTAAAACTTGCGACCATTTTTTCCTCCAATCTTTGATTCACTTCGTCTTCGCGCCAGAAGTAGCCCATCCGGTCTTGAACCCATTCAAAATAGGAGACCGTTACGCCGCCCGCATTTGCCAAAATGTCGGGCACAACGAAAACCCCGTTGTCGTGCAGAATTTTGTCGGCTTTCGGGGTCGTCGGACCGTTCGCGCCTTCCGCCAGAATTTTGCATTTGATTTTATGAGCGTTTTCCGAAGTAATTTGATTTTCGGTCGCGCACGGCGCAAGTACGTCGCATTCGATTTCCAAAAGTTCTGAATTACCGACGCGGTCGGCTTCCTTGTAGCCGTCAAATGTTTTGTTTTCCCGCAAATATTTTAAGGCTTCGGGAATATTAATGCCGTTCGCATTGTGAATTCCGCCGCCGATGTCGGAAATGGCAATGATTTTATAGCCTTGATCATACATCAATTCCGCGCCGATGCCGCCGACGTTTCCCGACCCCTGAATGACCACTCTGGTGTCTTCGGGTTTCAGATCGAAACGTTTAATTGCCTCGTTGGTGACGATCAAAACGCCGCGCCCCGTTGCTTCGCGCCGTCCGAGCGAACCGCCGAGCGCGACGGGTTTGCCCGTCACGACCGCCGTGACGGTATGCCGCGCATGCATCGAATAAGTGTCCATAATCCACGCCATCGTCTGCTCGTTAGTGTTCATATCGGGCGCCGGAACGTCTTTGTCGGGACCGATAAAATCAAGCAGTTCCGCCGTGTAGCGGCGCGTCAGACGCTCAAGTTCGCCCATTGACATTTGTTGCGGGTTACAGATAATTCCGCCTTTTCCGCCGCCGAACGGCACGTTGACGACCGCGCATTTCCACGTCATCCACGCCGAAAGCGCTTTTACTTCGTCCAAACTGACATCGGGCGCGTAACGGATTCCGCCTTTTGCCGGACCGCGCGCAAAGTTATGCTGAACGCGGAAGCCTTCAAAAACCTGAATGTGTCCCGTGTCCATCTTGACGGGAATATAAACTTTCAGTTCACGACTCGGAACGCGCAAGACAGCGTAAAGGTCGGCATCTAAGCCCAATATTTTCGCGGCGCGGTCAAAGCGTTCGCTCATTGCCTCGAACGGATTTTTTTCGTCCGTTCCCACAAACCGCCGCATTTCGTCTGCCATCGGATTAGCTTTTGCCATCGGTTATTTTCTCCAAAATGTTATAAATTCACCCTTGTTATAAATTTTTCCTTTAATTAAAGTTATTCGTAAAAAGCGGATGTTGTTCGGTTTCTAAGATTCCGTTTTTTCACTTTTTCACCTTTCCACACTTTCACTTTAAAACTTCGTTCATTGCTCCGCTTCTGAATCCTTCCAGATCAAGCGTTACATAGCGAAATCCTATCTTTTTAAATTCGTTTGCCAAATGTTCGGCTGTTTCGATATTTAATGCTTTTTCAAGCTCGCCGGGCGCGATTTCCAGACGCACGATCTGATCGTGGACACGCACGCGAAACTCTCTGAATCCTAATTTTCGTAAAACGGCTTCGCCGCGTTCGACCTTTGAAAGTCTTTCAATCGTCACCGGCACGCCGTAAGCGATGCGCGACGAAAGACACGGGCTTGCCGGTTTATCCCACGTCGGCAATTTTTGCTTTTTGCTCAATTCCCTGATTTCTTTTTTCGTCAAACCGGCTTCGACGAGCGGGCTTCTGACCGCTTTTTCCTGCGCCGCCTGTCTGCCCGGACGATAATCGCCCACGTCATCAAAGTTCGTTCCGTCGAGAATAAATTTTATCCCTTCGTTTTCGGCAAACACGGAAAGTTTTCCGTAAAGCTCGGTTTTACAGAAATAACAGCGGTTCGTCGGATTTGCCTGATAATCGGGATTTTCGAGTTCGTCGGTGCGGATTGTTTGAAAATTAAGGTTAAATTTGCGGGCGATTTCCGCCGCTTCCGTTTGCTGAAGCGCGGACACGCTCGGCGATACGCCCAGAATGCACAAAGCCTTTTGCCCGAGTTCCTGCGAGGCGATCAAAGCCAGATACGCGCTGTCCACGCCGCCCGAATAGGCGATCAACACCGAATTCATCTCGCGCATCAAACCACGCAATTTCAGTTCTTTTTCAGCGGCGGTGAGTTCGGCGGGAGAAATATAGCTTTTTTGCGGTTTAACCATTATTCGATTTTCTTACAAACAGCCTGAAATAATTGAATTTCGGGCAAGTTGCTCAAGTTAAAAATCTTATCTTAACGGTTAAGACTAAGGCAAATGTGCGGATAAAGATTTTTTATCCGCACATTTGAAATAGATATGGACGATACCGCCAAGTAATGATAAAATTTTTCATCAGCCTTTTTTCGCTATCGAAGTGAGTTTTTAATGGATTTTTCAGTTTCTCGTCAAAGATTGTTCGTGCTTGTTTTTACAATGCTTTTCGGCGTTTCGACAGCATTGAACTGCACGGCGCAGGAAACGAGCGAACCGGACGACGCGGTCGCGGTTTTTAATCAAGGGCAGGACGCGCACGAAAAAGGCGATCTCAAAACCGCAATCGGGCTTTATCAAAAAGCCCTGCAAATCATTCCCGAATTTCCCGAAGCCGAATATCAAATGGGAACGGCATATCTCGCCTTGAATCAACCCGAAAATGCTGAGAAATCATTCCGCCGCGCGGTCGAACTGCGCGAAGACTGGACTTTGCCGATGGCGGGTTTGGGCGCGATTCTGGTGCAGAAAAACCAGTTCGCCGAAGCCGAAAAGATTCTCACCAAAGCGGTTGAGCTTGACGAGATGAATTCGCCCGCGTTTGTCGCTTTGACGGATTTACGGCTGAAAACAAAAGCCGCGCCCGAAATTTTGAAACAGCTTTTAGCGAAACTTCAGCTTTTAACTTCAAAGGCGAATCCGACGGCTTCCGTCTGGTCGGCGCGCGCCGCGCTCGAAAGAAATCTGGGCGATAAAGCGTCCGCCAAAACAAGCCTCAGCCGTTCGCTGTCGATTGAACCGAACAACAAATCGGCGCTGATCGAACGCGTCGAACTCGCGCTTTCCGAGAATGATTTGGCGGGCGCACTTGAATTTGCGAAGAATCTGAATAAAATTGCACCTGAAAGCGATAATTCAAAATTTATACTGGCACGCGTTTACGCCGACAACGGCAAGCCCGACGAAGCGTTAAAGATTCTCGATTCGATTGCGAATCCGTCGGCGGAAGTAACGGCATTGCGAACGCAAATTAACGCGAATGCTTCGGAAAACGTCGCCGATTTGGAAAAACAGCTCGCAACAGACGCGAAAAACGCCTCGGTTTTGGGACGTTTGTGCTTGATTCTGCGGACGGAAAATCCGATCAAAGCATTGGACTACTGCCGCCGCGCATATCAAGCCGAGCCGTCGAATTTGAATTACGTAATCGGTTTCGGCGCGGCGCTCGTGCAGGCGAAGCAATACGAAAACGCGGTCACGATTTTCAGAAAAATTATCGAGGTCGCGCCCGACAATTACACGGCGCACGCCAATCTGGCGGTTTCGCTTTTTCAGCTGAACCGCTACGCCGAAGCGAAGATCGAATATCGTTGGCTGTCGGAAAAACAGCCCGAGCTGGCGATTACATATTATTTTTTAGGGATTATTCACGACCGTCTGACGGAATATCTGGACGCGATGGTAAATTATCAGCTGTTTCTAAAACTTGCCGACGCGAAGAAAAACAAGATCGAAATCGAAAAGATTAATTTACGTCTGCCGTCGTTGCAAAAACAAATTAAGGAAAAGAAGGGGAAAAAGTAAAAAGGCAAAAGTAAAAAGTAAAAAGGTAAAAAAGCACTTATAAGTTTATAAATTAATATCGGAGGTTGGAAGAATGAAAGATTTATCGAATTCAAAAGCAGTTTCTTTTAGCACACGAAATTCCCTTTTACTTTACCTTTTGCCCGTTGCCCTCTGTCTTTTCACAAGTGTCGGCGTGAAAGCTCAGGAAGAGCAGGAAGTAATTTCCGTGAACATCGCGCCGCCCGTCGTAAAAGTTATTTCAAAGGAAGAAAAAACGGCACTTGACGGTGTCAGCAATGTCAAAAATCGCACGAAGCTGGCACTCGATTTGATGGAGGCGCGTTTGAAAAATGCCGAAACGCTGAACAGCGAAGAATCGTTCGGCGCGTTATTAAAAGAACTCGGCAGTTTTCACGCGTTGATGGACGACACGATCAGGTTTCTGAACCGCAACGATAATGGCAGCGGCAAGGTGATGGGCAATTTCAAGCGGTTTGAAATGGCGTTGCGGGCGTTTATGCCGCGCCTCGAACTTCTCCGGCGCGATATGCCCGCACGCTACGAGTATCACGTCCGCAAATTGCTTGTAACCGTCCGCGACACGCGTTCCAAAGCCATCGAGCCGTTTTTCGGCGAAACGGTTTTGTCGAATCAGGATAATTAGACGGATTCCGGATTCCGGAATTTGAGGCTCACGCAACCTTATCAAATTTCGCGCATCAAAAGATTCGGAATGAAGAAGATAAATCCCGGTTTAACCCTTTTCGCGGCGATTTTCTGCGCCCTTTTATTTTTACCAACTTCCGCCGACGCGCAGCGGCGCGATTATCTGACCGAAGCCGAGATCGAACTGGTGCGCAACGCGCAGCCGGTTGATTTGCGGATAATGGTTCTGACGCGCGCCGTCGAACGCCGTTTCGCGGTCATCAAAAATCAGCCGCTTAAAGAAAAACAAGCGTGGGGCGAACCGCCGAAAGGCACGCGGCTCGAACTTTTTCTCGACATCGAAAAACTTCTCCAAAAAGCGATTGACGACATAGACGAAGTTGCCAACCGCAACAAAGACAACGAACTTTTCCCGAAAGCCGTCCATCAATTCGCCGATTCCTGCCGCGAATACATCCCGCAATTTAAAACCTTTCTCGACACCAAAGACGACAAAGAACGCGGTTCGCTCTTAGGCTCAATCGAAAAATGCGAATCCGTCATCGAAGCCTCCGCGAAAGTCCAGAAAACGGTAAAGAAAAAGAAAAATTAGGATTTAGATTTCAATGATTTTGTGGAAAATCTGAGATTCTCGCGTCAATCAACATTTTTCGGCAAACAATCAAATTCAACCTTAAAAAATCAATTCCTTTCGCGTCTTTTACCTTTCAGTGAAATTTCAAAAAAATATAAATCAGGTTTGTTTATTTGGCAAGTAAAATAGGAGTTTTCTGACAATTTTTATGATTTTTGTTTTTATTCAAACGCTAAAATTGGTTGAATTTCATTTCGTTTCCTTTGAATTCTTTTCTTTTTTATTGTTTTTTGTTGAGATTTTTCGTCAATTTGTTTTATTGGTTCGGACTCATTGGCTAGATTTGTGTCATCAGTTTCTAGCTCTTTTATTTTATTTTCAAGTGGTTCTGGATTTTTCAATACATTATCAATGATTTCTAAATCTAAATGAAGCTGACATTTAATGCGCTTAATAAAATTAGTTCTTTCATCTATAGCTTCTATTTTTGAATCTAAAAGTGTGAAGTCAGGAATATCCAATGGCTCAATAAAAAATATTTCATAACCAAATCGTTTGAGATAATATGCCTGTCTAAGTTCCATTAAAAGTCTTCCTAAAGCATTGATGCCTTTCAATGTGTCTTTATTTTTCTTATCTCTAATAGCCCCCCAAAAATCATCTTTTCGACTATCTTCTACAATTGGCTTATTACAAGTTGAATCAAAAAGCCTACCGAATTCAATATAGTTTTGAGCAAGTTTTACCCGCAAGCACCAACGCATAACCTTAACCCTTACCTGATCCC
>JALHNX010000046.1 GCA_022843305.1 Pyrinomonadaceae bacterium
GGCGGCGGCGGCGGCAATCGCGGCGGCGGCGGCGGATACGGCGGCGGCGGCGGTTCGCGCTGGTAATTCGGTAAATCGAATCACAATTGAAAAAGCCTTCGATTAATTTCGAAGGCTTTTCTTTTACTTAATTTTTACGCGCCGATTTAACGATTTTCGGTTTCGGCTTCGGTTTCGGCGCAACGAAACTTTCGACTTTTGTGACGGTTTTCTGCATTTCGGACGGCGAGTTTTTAATCTCGAAAGTTTTTCCGACGGCAAGTTTGTCGTCAATAAAAACGTCTATGCGGTAGCTTCCAGCCGTCCAAAAGCCTTCGGGTTTTCCGGTAAAACTGACGCGGTTTTGTTTGCCGTTGGTTTTATAGCTGACGCTAATCACTTTAGTTTCAGCCTTTACGCCCTGAACATTGACAGCGACGAAATTCATTTTAACTGTCGCGGGTTTCGGCGAATTAAGCTCGACAACGCAGTAGATCGGAATATCGGTCGTCAGAAAACTTTCCGCCTCGTCGCCGGCTTTGCCTTCGCCGTTGTCCTTTGCCAGATACATCTGCTCGACAGCGACTATTTCGGGAACAGGCGTTTTTTCGTCCTCAACGTTCTGCGCAAAACCGCTCAATGCAAATAAAAGACAAAGCGTTGTAAGAAGGATAATTTTCATTCTGTTTATCTCCGAAACCTGCCGATGCTTGAATGTTTTATGCCTCTATTGGTGCGCGAACTTTCATTTTAGTTGCTTTGCGCCGTGAAAAAATTATTTCGATTTCCCGTCTTAAAATTTCCGCGTCGCCGGTTTCGATCGTTTTTATTGCTTCGATATTTTCAACGCCGCAAGCCTTTGAAGCGATGACCGGAATCTTGCTTGCCGCCGCCAGCAAAAGACGGCGCGGTTTGTGTTCGACAAATGCGGGCAAAACAACCAAATCCGCTTTTTCAAACCAATCGTCGCCGCCTTTTTCCCAATCGAACCCGCGCCAGAAATCCGCGTCTTCAATGCAAACGCCGAGCGTGATGAGTTTGACATCCAATTCGCGGATCGCTTCGCGGAGTTCGTAACAGCCTTTTCTGCCGACGGTCGAAGCCGGAAAAACAATCGTGAATTTCGCGTTTTTTTGTTTGATGAATTCTTTCGCTTTCGGCAGATTCCAATCTAAAATTTCCGATCTTTCTCCAAAAAGCGAGGCGATTTCGGTATGCGGCGTGATGATTTTCCGCGCATTTTTCAGGGCTTCGGCTTCGGCTTCAATCAGCCAATTTTCGGCGCGAAAATCGCCGAGCGTCTTGCTGTTCGGATTCATAGCAAACGCGAAATCGAGCCGTTTTTGAATTTCGTTCATCGGCAAAGCGTTCATTAAAACGTCAAAAGTTCTGCCGCCTAAAAAACCGTTTTTCCACAGAAATGGTAAAAGATTTTGCGAAACAACGACGTGCGTTGCGTCAAAAGTCAGTTTTTTCGCGTAGCTTTTTGCCAACTTTTCCGCCATTGCGAGCAAAGATTTTTGTCTTGCCGCGCCCTGCGCCGCGAGCTTTCTGGATTTGTAAGCGCGAATCAGCGTGACAAAAAGGCTCTGTTTTGCTTGAGCAAACCCTTTCTTTTCCCACGCGTAATTTGCTTTTTTGAATTTTTCCCCGTCGAGCGGAATAAACAAAAAGTCTTTTGAATTTCGCGTTTTCTGAATATATTCGTCAAATTCCGCCGCGAATTCGTCAAGCAAAAACGCGGTCCGCCCGAAATCCAGATTCGCCTCAGCCTTCAAACTTCGGAAACAACTTTCGACACCGCATGTCGCACAGCTTTTCGGCTGAGTTGAGAGTTGAGAGTTGAGAGTTGAGAGTTTTGCAATCTGAATAAATTTATCGTTTTCTTGTTTTTCGCCTTTAAAAACGACGCGCAGATGGTCTTTGCCGAGTTTGGCTTCGATGCGGAACGGCTTCGGTGAACGAAAACGCAGGTCAACATAATTCCAAAACACGGTCGCGTCGCGTCCTTTTTCCGCGAGCGAACCAGCGATGACCTGAGTGTGCGCGTGGCGTTCGACGATCTCGAAATTCGCCTTTAAAGCCGCGTCGTAAAGCGCGTTTGAAATCTGACATAAACCGCCGCCGACGTTCGGCACGATACAGCCTTCGCGCAGTTCGCGCCCGACGACGTAGCCTTTCAAACTGCTCGCGCGTCCGAGATGTTTCCAAAAGCTGAATGTCTGATTAGCGGGAATTTCCAAACCATTTAATCGCTCGACCGCCAAGCGCAGATTATGAACTTTTCCCGCCAGTAGAAATTGTTCGGCGGGTTCGCTTTCCGTCCAAAGCGGCGTTTTCGATTCGGCGATGTTTGGCTGATTTGTTAGATTTTCCGTCTTCGGAAAACGCTTGATTTCAGAATTAAAAAGATTTTCCGCGCCGCGTTTTAATTGCAGCAAAAAGGCTTTGGCGCGAAAGACCAAAGCCTGTAATCTCGTATGAATCCTTTTTTCCGATTTGAGAACGGCTGAATTTTGCATTTTCAAGACTTTACGGCGAATTTCTCAATCTGTATGAAGCCATAAAATCTCGATTTTTGCAACGTTTTTTTTAGAATTTTGTAATACCTGAATAAAAAGTTACAGAAAGATTTTTTGCCTGCGAAACACACGAAAAAAACGAAAATGGATAATATTTTGGCAAATTTTCGTTACTTTCGTGTGTTTCGTAGGCAAACATAACTTTTAGTTGAGGCATTACAGAATTTTTATTTTACCAAGCCCGCGACCATTTATTACCTTTGTGTTCGTCGTCTCTTAACGAAGAATCAACGCCGGCTTTCATTTCCAAATATCTGCCGATGAGCCAGAGCAGATCCGAAAGGCGGTTTAAGTATGTAATGATCTGCGTATCAACATTTTCGCCCGACTCACTCATTCTGACGACACAGCGTTCGGCGCGGCGGCAGATTGTCCGCGCAATATCGTAAGCGGCGGCGGAAGAAACGTCGCCCGGCAAGCTCCAATCCGAAAGAATTCCTTCCATCTTTTCGATGCGCGAAACTTCTTCGCTTAAATGTTCGATCATTTCGGGCGTGACATACGGATTCGGCGCGTTTTCAAATTTGGGATTCGCCACCGAACCCGCGACCAGAAACAATTCGCGCTGGATTTTTTTCGTCAGTTCGTTAATTTCTTCGTCGCCGCAGATCGAACGCGCAAAGCCCATCGCCGCGCCTAATTCGTCAATCGTGCCGTAGGTTTCGACGCGAAAATCCGCTTTTGAAACCCGTTCGCCGCCGATCAGCGCAGTCTTTCCCTTATCGCCTGTTTTAGTCGCAATACTCATATTTACAAAGGTAAAAGTTAGAAAGGCAAAAGGCAAAAGGCAAAAGTGGGAAAGGTATAAAGTAAATAAATATTCGCCAAACTCGGTCTTAAAATCGGAATATTTTGCCTTTTTACTTTTGCCTTTTTACTTTGTTTTCTTCTCAAAATCCGCCGAAAGGTCGCAGCCGCAATTCGGACAGCAGCATTCGCCGTCTTTGCGGCGGCGTTTGGAAAGTTCTTCGGCAAAACCCGATGCCAGAATTCCCGCCGGCAGCGCAAACATCCCGATTCCGAGCAGCGCGATAAACGCGCCGAGGATTTTTCCGAGCGGCGTGATCGGAAAAATATCGCCGTAACCGACCGTCGTTAAGGTTGCCACTCCCCACCACATCGCCGCCGGAATGTGCGGGAATTTATCGGCTTGTGCCTCGTTTTCGACCAGATACATCAAACTCGACGAAAATAAAAGAAGCATCGAAATCATCACGAGCGTTACCAATAATTCTTCTTTTTTCGACACAATGACATCATCTACTTTATCGAGAGATTCGACATAACGGCTCAATTTGAAAAGTCGAAACAGCCGGAATGTGCGGATAAAACGCAAAATGCGCAGATCCATCGTGAAAATCATCGGCAGAAACGTCGGCAGAATCGCCAGCAAATCAATCAACGCCATCAGCGAAAAAGCGTAGCGAAGTCTGCCGAAGCGTCCCGCGTATTGCGGATTGAGCGGTGCAACCCACAACCGCAGAAGATATTCGACGGTGAAAATCGTAACCGAAACAATCTCGATGGCGTGAAAAAGCGAACCATATGCGGCGCTGTATTCGTCAACCGTTTCAAGCACGACCGCGACGGCATTTATCAAAATCAGAAGCATCAAAAAAACGGCAACGATGCGGTCAATCAGCTCTCCGTCGTCGGTTTCAACGAGAATGTCATAGACGCGATATTTTATTTTTTCATACATAATTTTTCGGAATCGGCGTGGGCGCAGAGAAGCATTTGCCGTTTGAAATTAAACCACAAAAACGGAAAAGTAAAAAGTAAAAAGTAAAAAGTAAAAAGTTTCTTAAATACTAAAATAAAATGGCTTCTATCAATAAAAAGCGGTTTAAGAATTTATAATGCGCACATCATAAATTTCTTAAACCGCTTAAATTAAAGTGGGAAATTTTTGTTTTTAACCCGCCGTATTTCTTTGGGCTGTGTCATTTGGCGCCGCAATCGTCGGATTCATAAGTTCAGTGAGGCTCGAAGCCGCATTGCCGACGACCGCGTTCGGCACGATCATCCGTTCGGCGTTGCTCGAAAGCGCGCCGGCGTGCGCCGCGTAGATAAACAGATTTCGTCCCATCAAGCTGTCCCACATCGAACCGCGCATTTCATAGATCACCGCCGGCGGCGATGTCAGACGCACGAAAATATTTCCGATCTCGCCGAGATGATTTCCGGCTTCGGTCATAATATTTGTTCCGATCAGATGCTTTTTGGCGTGCGGATGCTGCGCGACCCATTCTTCGTTCAGCATCGTCACGTGGCTTTCGTCGTTTGCCATCACGGCATCTTTGCCGAAGTTGTAAATATTTTTGAAATCAATCCCGCCCAGTTTTCCGTTCGGTGCTTTGATGGTCACGCCCATCAAAATTCCCTGCGCCGGATCAATGTATAAATCATAAACTTCTCCGAGTTTGTTTCCCGTCGCCCGCGATAAAATCGGCATTCCGATTATTTTATCAATCCCGATAACTTCATTTAACATAATTTTTACCTCCATTTTGTTCTCAAATAATTTCCATTTGCGCTTCGGTAAACACTGAATTGCGGAAGAATCTGTATCAATTCAAAGCACTTTTTTCTGTTCACCGACAAATTTGCAAATCTTGTGCCCGTGACCCGGAAGAGAAAAATCGTTGTCAATCAGAGTTTGAAAGTTTTTTGTTTTCACATTTCGATTCTTCTGCTATTCTTTTCGCATTATGAAAAACATTTTGTTTGCGATACTTTTAATTTTTGGCGCGATGAGCGTTACGTTCGGGCAGTCAAAGGACGAAAAGATCAAAGCCGATATTCGTAAAGTGATGGACGAACAGGTTGCGGCGTGGAATCGGGGCGACATTGACGGCTTTATGAAAGGTTATTGGAATTCGCCGCAGATGACTTTTGTTTCCGGCGACAATGTGACAAAAGGCTGGCAACAGACGACCGACCGCTACAAAAAAAATTACAACACCCGTGAAAAAATGGGCGTACTGACATTTTCCGAATTGGAAATCGAGGTTTTGAGCAAAGATTCGGCAAAAGTTCTCGGACGCTGGCACGTCGCGCACGAACCGAAGGACGATCAGGGTCGCTTCACGCTGATCTTCCGCAAATTCAAAGACGGCTGGCGAATAATTCACGACCACACATCTTGATTTTGAATTTGATTCAGCAACAGCTTTCTAAAAATATCGAAAATGCCCCGTTACTTTCCAATCGAATAATCGGTCTTCCGTGCGAGTTCCGCCGCCGATGTTGTGGATTATCAGATAACGCTGTTTCGTTTCGTTCCAGAGGTTTGAAACCAAGCCGATATGCGTCATTCCTTTGCCGTCTATATCCCACGTCACGACATCGCCCGGAAGGTATTTGACCGCCTGCAAAGATACGGGCAGAGATTTTCCCTTGCGCGTAAAAAATGTCTGCAGGTTCGGCACGCGGCGATGGTCAATGTTCGTGTCGGGTTTCGGCAAACCCCATTTTTTCGGGTAAACGGCGAAATTCGTGCGCATATCTTCGTGGACTTCCTTTTGCAGATCAACACCCGCCTTGCGAAAGGCGCGAATGACGACATCGGTGCAAGCGCCCGTTTCCGCCGGAACGTCGCCGTTCGGGTATGAAATCACGAAGTAATCCTGCGTGTAGTTTTTCGTAACTTTGGTTTGTTCGAGCGCACTTTCGAGCAGTGCTTTGACGGCGGGCGATTCGATTTCGGCAAACGGCGGCTTTTCGCTTGAAATAACCGGCGCATTTTCACTAAGCGGTTCATAACCGCAGCCAAAATTGAACAGCAAAATGACGAATAAATTCAAAAAAAGCAAAAATCGTTTCATAAATTCTCAGCCGGCATTTCCGATAATCAAACTGTAATGGCAAAAGCCGCCGGCAGTCAATATTTTTTTTAGCTGGGTCGAAGAAATGAAAACCGCCGCTTTGAACGCGTCAAGATCAAAACGGCGGAAAAGATTAATATTCGCTAAAGTCCGGCTGAGGTCATTGATTTTTGACAATCCGCGGACGCGTAAAAATGTCGGTTTTGGTCGGCGTTGACGGCTGATTTTTATCTGCCGTTTTTTTATCCGCCGCCGGTTTCGTGTTGCCTTTTTTGTCGAAAGCCGCATTCGTAACGGCTTTGGTCTGCGCCGGATTATCGCGCTTTTCGGAAGTTTCGCTGAGAGCGCGTTTTTTATTGCGGGTTTGCGAAACCGGCACGACTGTTTTTTCTTCGCGCTCGCGCGGTTGATAATCCGGCATTTCGGGCGTGTCCGGGCTGTCGGCATTAGTTATCTTTAAATCTGCGGGTTTAACGGTCGCCGGTTTTTCGGTTTCAGAAACCTTGTCGGGTTCGGCAGATTTCGGCAATGTTTTATCGTTCGTCGAAGATTTCGCGGCGGTTTGATCGTCGGAACGAGCCGATTGAATTTGGCGGTTCAGAAACGTTCCGCCGACGGCTAAGACAAGAAAAACGGCGATTGCCGCGCCCGTTAAAATCGTGCGTTTTTCGGGCAGATTCCACGATTTGCCCGCCGTTTCGGCGTAGGAAAAAACGGCACGTTCCGCCGCGTAATTCCGGCGCGGTTCGTCATCTTCCCGCACGGAATCAACATTGCCCGCGTCAATGATGTCGTCGTCAACGTCAATAAAATCCGCGTCCGCGACAAAAACCGTATCGGCAAATTCTTTTTTCTTTGTATTGAGCGCCCGTGTGGTTGTCGGCACATCGTCGGGCTGTTCCCATTCGATGAGTGCGGGTTCGCTCGTTTTGTGAATATCGGCAACTCTCGACTTCAGGCTAAAGATCGGAGAAATTTCGGTTATTACAAGATTTTTGGGCGGAAGTTTTTCGATGACCGATTCGAGCGGCGGAAGTTTCGTCGTCGAATAATCGTCGAAAGCCTTGACGGGCAGGACAGTTTCTTCTGCAACAGTCTGAATTTCAGTCCCAATAGGTTCTTCCGCGACGGTTAAAATTTCTCCCGAACTTTCATCAGCCGTTTGCGTTTCCGTCAGAATCAAATTTTCATCAGCCGTTTCGGGTTCGGCGAAAACGATATTTTCAACAAACAATTCATTTTCAAAAACAATCGGAGTTTCCTCGAACGCCTCATTTTCCATGAAAACCGGGTTTTCGATTTCCGCCTGAATTTCATCCGTAACCGGATGTTCCGCCGCCATATCAATATCGGCTAAAATTGGATTCTCAATAACCGCTTCTTTTTCTGCCAATGATAAATCTTCAATCGCCGTCCGGTTTTCAACTAACGGCAAATCTTCGGCGATTGTTTGATTTTCGGCTAAGACCGGACTTTTAATGATCGTTTCATTTTCTATCTCGACCGGTGTTTCCGAAAATGTTTGATCTTCGACCAAAGCTGAATTTTCAATCAGCACTTGTTCTTCGACAAAAGGCGCATCTTCAACGAGCGTTTGAAGCTCGACCGCAACCGGATTTTCAGCAGCGGCTTGAATTTCAACCATCGGCAAATCTTCAATCGTTACCGTATTTTCGATAACCGTCTCAGGTTCGGGTAACGAAGAATCTTCAATAACGGCTTGCGCTTCGACCGCAACCGGAGTTTCTACGATTGCCGGATTTTCGGTTAACGGCAAATCTTCAACAAACACCGGAGTTTCAATCTCCGTTCGAGTTTCGGCTAAAGCCAAATATTCAATCATCGCCGGAGTTTCGACAACAACCGGAATTTCAACAACCGTCGGAATTTCGACCGGAGCGACATTCTCAACCGCCGTTTGAACTTCGATTATCGGTAATTCTTCGGCAGTGTTTTTGGTTTCGACGACGACGGGTTTCGCGGGCGGCGTAAAGACGACCGCCGATTTGTTCATCGCGGCGGGATAGCTCATCGCGGGCGGCGGTGTCGAAGAATGCGTCGCAAGCTGTTCGATGTGGCGAAGGCGGCGTGTAAAAGCATTGGCGGTTTTGAGCCGCGTCCGCGTCGTTTTTTGCAGCGCGTCCGAGAGCGTGTGCGTCAGGAGCATCCGAATATCGAAGCTCTTTATTTTTACTTCGGGCGGCGTTTCGCGTGTTTGTTTGGCGATCAGCGCGTCGGCGTATGGCGCGTCGAACGGCACTTTTCCGGCGAGAATTTCATACAAGACGACACCGAGACCGTAAACGTCCGTCGGCGCGTCGGCGTCTTTCGCCGCGCATTGTTCGGGCGAAAAATATCTTAAATCCGCCAGATGCAGCTCGCCGTTTGAATTAATTTGATTTTGGCGAATCGCGCCGAAATCAATGTTTTGAAGTTTAACTAAAAATTTATTTTCCGCGTCCGAAGTTAAAATGATATTTTCGGGACGGATTCCGCGATGCAGAACGCCTGCCGCGTGAAGTGCTTCCAAACCTTCCGCTGCCTGCCGCGTGATCGTCAGCGCGGTTACTTCCGACGGTGCGCCGACATTTTCCAGACATTCGCGCAAAGTCTGCGCCGTGAAATATTCCGTCACGACAAAAAGCGAACCATCGGCGAGCGAACCGGATTCAAAAACGCGCGCGACGTTCGGATGAATGATCGCGGCGAGCGACTGCGCTTCTGCCAAAAATCGTTTTTTCGCCGCGTCGTCAAACGCTTCGGGCGCGATGATCTTGACGAGATAAGGTTTGTTGAGAATCGTATTCACGGCGCGGTAAGTTTCGCCCGTTGCAGAAGATTCTTCGAGAAATTCCAGACGATAATTCGGAATCACTTCGCAGTTTCCCGCGCGTGCTTCGGTTAAAAAATCGTGATTTTCTTCGGAACAGGAGAGTGCGGAATCTTCGAAACACCGCTGACAAACGGAACAAACCTTCATTAAAACTTACCCCCTTTTTATCGAATGATACTTAACTTTAATTTTACCGCCTAAACGTCTTCGGTTCAGATTCGCCCGAGGCGGCGAAAGTTGCTACCGAAAATTCACGCGGTAAAAGCCGTTTCTTAAAACTGCCAAATTACGGAACCGGCTTTTATAACACAAATTATTGTCAATTTTCCTTGCAATCCGGCGGGAAGAGATGCCGTCTGAGTTTTGTCAGTCACTATTGCTTTTCTACTATTTTTCGGGCGGTTAAGTCAAGATTTTTCCGCAATTAGTGCGAATTTCAAACTTTAACGTATTTTCCCGCGTTTTGCCTTATAATGATTTTTTGATTAAATTCAATGGTAACAATATGAGTAACGACGAGACGCTGACAGCCATCTATAACGCTTTTGAACCGAATGTTCCTGCCAATCGCGTTTATTACGCGGACTGCAAAGAGGCGCGCGGCGGAAGCGATTTGGTTAAGAAAATGATTCGGCGGCTTAACAGTGCTAAAGACAAAGACCTTCGTTATTTGTTTACAGGTCATCTCGGATGCGGAAAATCTTCCGAGCTATTACATCTGAAAGACAAAATAGAAAAAGAAACGACATTTTTTCCGATTTACATTGATTTTGAGGAATATTTGGATGTTAAAGACACAACTCTGGAAGATATTTTCCTCGGAATGTTTACTGAAATTGCCAGCCGTTGCAGGGAAAAGTTTTCGATAAAAGTAAAAGAAGAATCTTATTCGCTAATGAAAAATATTATTAGCTTTTTCGGAGATTTTTCAGCTAAAGCTGAAGTTGGCTTACCGCTTAACATCGCTAAAGTAAATGTCGAAAAACTGCGGCAAAATCCTAATCTTCGCCAACAAATCCGAAATGCAATCAAAGATAATGAAAAGAAATCGCTACTTAGTGAATTAAATCTTTTCATACAGGAAATCGAATTAAAACTTTCGCAGGAAACGGAATTTACAAGACTTGTCATTATCGCTGATTCGCTTGAGAAAATACGCGGATTTGAGAAAGAAGAAAGTGAACTTATTTCGCAGGAAAGACTGTTTCTCGGCAAAGCGGAACAATTAAACGGAATTGTCACAAATATTATTTACACAGTTCCTTTATTTCTTTATCGCTCGCACTACGGAAAACAGCTTACGGAATTTTACGGCAAGGCTGTTTTTGTTCTACCGATGGTTAAAGTTCACCGGCGCGGCAAGTTTGACGAGCCTTTTGAGATAGGCGAACAGGAATTGCTCGAAATAATCAGAAAGCGTTTGAATCATACGGGAACGACGATTGAAAAGGTTTTCGACAAAGACGCGCTCGATTATTTGTTGAAATATTGCGGCGGGCATATTCGTTCGCTCGTCAGGTTTATTCAGGAAGCCTCGATTTCGGTTGACGAACTGCCGATTGACTTTCGTGCGGCGCGGGAAAGCGTCAAAGAAGAAGTTCGCGGGTTTGCCGCGTCGGTCAGGGAAGAATACTGGGACAAACTGGCGAAGCTCGAATTATCTTCAAGCCAGCAAATCGAGAACGGCGACGACGATTATTCAAAGATGCTCGAAAGTCTGGCGATTCTGGAATATATGAACGGCGACGAAACGGAAACCGACGATGATGTTTGGTATGCGATCAATCCGGCGATTCGTCTGACAATTAAATTTCAGGATGCGGTCAAACGGCTTCAAGCCGCCGGATAAAACAACATAGTGCAACCCGAACACGGCATTGCGGAAAATTTTGAGCAATACGACGACGAAAAGGAATTTCGCCGTCTGGTTCGCGCCGTCTGTTTTTCAAAGAAACATTTTCTCTATTTCGCCTGCTGTAATCAGGTTCCCAAACAAAACGAACTGATTGCCAACGTCAAAAAAGAACTGAAAGGCAAAAAGATAAAGGTCGTCAAATTCAAAAAGCGGATTACAGACCTTTTAGCCGAATTGCAGAAACGAAAATTCGACGCGGAATGCGAAGCCGTTTTCGTGCAGGGACTCGAATATTCGATTTCGAGCGACGGCAAAGGCAATGAAAACGTGCTGATTTATAATCTCAACATCTCGCGCGACAGCTTCAAAAAATATTTCAAATGCCCGCTCTTTTTATGGCTTCCCGAATACGCCCTCGTCAAAATAACGCGCCACGCGCCCGATTTCTTCTCCGTCCGTTCGGGAACTTTTTATTTCTCATCTACTGCCGAAAAAGTTACCGAACAAATTTTTCAAAGTTTTACTTCCAGTTGGACTGAAACTTCGTCGCTTCCGATTGCCGAGAAACTTAAAAAGATTGAAACGCTTGAAAGTCTTTTAGCGGAATATCAAGGCTTGCATCAAGAAAAGCGTAACAAACAAACAGAAGCACGACTTCTAAACGAATTAGCTAATTTTTTAGATTCAATTTCTGAATATCGAAAAGCGATTGATTATTACGAGCAATCTTTAGCGATTTCACGCGAGATCGGCGACCGTTCGGGAGAAGGTGGCAGTTTAAACAATCTGGGACTTACTTATCGCAGCTTAGGTGAATATCGAAAAGCGATTGAGTATCACGAGCAATCCTTGAATATTTCCCGCGAAATGGGCAACCGTTTGAGCGAAGGTAACGGTTTAATCAATCTGGGAAATTCTTACTTTAGTTTAGGCGAATATCGAAAAGCGATTGAATATCACGAGCAATCTTTAGTGATTGCACGCGAAATTGGCGATCGTTTGGGTGAAGGCAGCAGTTTAGGAAGTCTGGGAATTGCTTACGACAGCTTAGGCGAATATCGAAAAGCGATTGAATATCACGAGCAATATTTAGCGATTTCACGCGAGATCGGCGACCGTTCGGGAGAAGGTGGCAGTTTAAACAATCTGGGAATTGCTTACCACAGGTTAGGCGAATATCGAAAAGCGATTGAATATCACGAGCAATATTTAGCGATTTCACGCGAGATTGGCGACCGTTCGGGAGAAGGTGGCAGTTTAACCAATCTGGGAATTGCTTACAATAGCTTAGGCGAAAAGGAAAAGGCTTGTAGTTTATGGAATGAAGCAGTAAAGATTCTGGAAGCTATCGAATCGCCGCATGCCAATTTTGCCCGAAGAAATATCGAGAACCATTGTAAAAGCAAAATAAGTTAAAGAAATCACGGCAAAATTATAATTCATCGCGCTTTTGGCGTTTATCATTGGTTGAAAACCTTTTGTCAAGGGTTTGATGACACAAGGTTTCGGGGTGAATCCTTTCAGTGCGGAATGACATTTGCTCTTTCAAATTCGAGTGTCCGAATCAAGGACAAAATTTGTGAAAGAAGGAAGGAAAAATGGAAGATACCAGACAAGAATCTATCGGAAAATTAAAAGCGATGCTCGAAGATATTGATTTTGCGATGCTGACGACGATTGCGGGCGGAAAACTGCGCAGCCGTCCGATGTCCACGCAGGAAGTGGACGAGAACGGCAATTTGTGGTTTTTTACGAGCGAAGATACGCACAAGGTTGACGAGATCGAAGCCGACGACCGCGTGTTGGTCGCTTATTCAAAGCCCGAAGACAACACGTTCGTGTCGGTTTTCGGTCGCGCCAAGCTCGTCAAAGACCGTGACAAGATCGAAGAACTGTGGAATCCGATTCACAAAGCGTGGTTTCCCGAAGGCGTGGACGACCCGAAGCTCTGTTTGCTGAAAATTTCAGTCAAAGAAGCCGAATACTGGGATTCGCCGAACTCGAAACTCGTCCAAATCGCCGGTTTTATGAAAGCACTCGTAACCGGACACGAAGCCGACAGCGGCAAACACGGGAAAATAAATTTATAAGAAAGTGGAGAGTGGAGAGTAGAGAGTGGAGAGTAGAAGGATTTTTCTCCACTCTCTACTCTTTATGATATTTTCTCAGCTAACAGATCAAGCTCGGCTTCGTCCGTGTGATTGGCGGAAAATTCTTCGGCGCGTTTCTTTAGAGTCAGAAGCATTTTGCGCTCCATAATGAAATGCGCGGGTTCAAAAAATCCGTAGCTGACTAATTTCATCGGCAGATTCGCGGGCTTGTCGCCGCGCGCACGAATGATGAGCCGCGTTTTTGCTTCGTCAACCGAACGCAGAATAAACGCCCAGCTTCCGTGTTCGATCTCGTCGCGCAGGACGAGTGCGCGGTTTTCTTCGATCCGCACGACAAACCAGCCCGCCTTGTTCTTAAACCTTCCGCCGAGCCAATCTCTGTGCGCCGAACGCACGAAATCGCCGACTTTCAGATGCTGCCAGACGGGTTTGATCTCGTCGGTGTTGTGAACTTGCAGACCGAAAATGTTTTCGATCCAATCGTAGCTGTAAAATCCGCCGCGATCCTGTCCGATCTGGACGAGCCATTTCCAGACTGTTTCGGCAGGCGCGTCAATCGTGATGGCGTGCGTCACCTGAATTCCGGCAGCGGGTTTGACTTCATCGCCGGGTAAAAATTCGATAAGTTCTTCGTCGGTCGCGCCCCAGCGCAGATGCCACGGGCGAATCTTGTAATTGTATGCGGCAAACGCGCCGCCGACCGCCGCAATTCCCGCAAATGCTTTTAATAAATTTCCGTTCATAAAGTTTACCTCCTAACGTCTCTTTTAATAACTCAAACCGCGTGCCGTTAAATCTTCCGCCGAATCCTTTGCCAAAGAATTTTGAAGTGCGAAATAGTTCGCAGATGTAAAACGTATCGGGAAATAGTTCGCGGTCGTTTTACTTTTAAATACCGATATTCAGACGTTTTCGGCGGATTTCTTTATGGAACAAGGTTTGCGGATGTTTGAAGTTAAAGTTCTCGAAACCTTTTGGGAACGGTGACAGATCGCGCCGCAAATTGTTTCAAAAAAATTTTCCGCCGCGGCGCAAAAAAGTTGTTCGCAACAGCGAGTTAAAGCGTTGCCGGTGTTCGGAGGTTATAAATATGAAGAAAAAAAGCTCATTCAAATCGCAGGCGGCAAAAACTAAAGCTCATACGCGCCGCGAAAACACGCATTTTTGCGGCGCGGCGACAATCCAATCCGGTGCGCTCGACCGCATCGCTCTGCGCGTGATTATGTCCGATATTCCCAAATATAAAACGGGCGGAAATATGTCAAAAACCGTCGCCGATGACGAACCGGCAGACGAACCGGCGGAAAATGGATAAAAACGGGGAAACCGTGAAATCAGCGGAAAAAACGCGACGGACGGCTTTGCCGATTGCATAATTATGAGCGTTCCTAAAAATCTAAAAATTCAGCATAAATGTAACGGCTGCGCGATTCCGGCGGGCGGTTTTTTCTGTAATCTGAAGGAAACCACGATGCGAGATCTCGACGCGCTGAAAATTTCCAATATGTATCCGCGCGGCTCGGTTTTGTTTATCGAAGGTCAGCCGTCGCAAGGCGTTTATATTCTGTGTCAGGGACGCATCAAGCTCTCGACCTGTTCGCGCGACGGCAAAGTGATTATTCTGCAAATCGCCGAACCGGGTGAAGTTCTGGGACTAAGCGCAGTAATTTCCGATTCAAACTATGAAGTAACCGCCGAAGTCATCGAACCGTGCCAGATCAGCTTTATCCGAAAGTCCGATTTTCTGCGCATTTTGCAGGAAAACACGGACGCTTGTTTGAACGCCGTCCGGCAGTTAAGCCAAAATTATCAAACCGCGCATCTGCAAATCTGTTCGCTCGGTCTGTCGAGTTCGGTTGCCGACAAGCTCGCCAAACTCTTTCTCGGCTGGTGTAATTCAAACGGCAACGGCAGTTTTAACGGCAACGGCACCGTTCATCTGAAAATTTCATATACGCACGAAGAAATCGCCGAAATGATCGGCACATCGCGCGAAACCGTTTCGAGGCTTTTGAAAAATTTCCGCGAAAGAAAACTCATTACCCTGAAAGGCTCGGATTTGGTCATCCACGATAAACGAAGACTTGAATCAATTGCCGGCATGTAATGAAGGATGATGGATGATGGATAAATTTAACTCTTTTTTTCATCCCTCATCCCTTTTTTGTGATGCCTATCACCTTTTCACGTGATGCGCGTCCTAATTTTTCCGCTTTAAAAATGCGAGCATCGCCTTGTCTTGAAAGCATAAGACAAACGGCAATGTTTATCGAACGCCAAAAAATCTCCGAACATTTTTTCAACAATGCGCTGTGCGCCGGCGATTTGTTTTGCGGTCTGCCGCCCGAAGCCGAAATTTCCCTGCTCACCATTAAACGAGAAAAGCATTTTGAAAAAGATGAAACGATTTTCGCAAGCGGACAGATGCCGTGCTGTATTTTTATACTGCTCGAAGGCGAAGCGCAGATTATTTATCAAGGCGCGACTTATTCGATAAAACAAAACGAAATTCTCGGCTTGACCGAAACGCTCTCGAATCTGCCTTACGAGATCAGCGTCAAAACGCTGACACCGTGCCGTTTTGAATGCATCCGCCGTGACGCGTTTTTGGCGTTTCTGCAAACGCAGCCCGAAATCTGCTTTCGGCTGCTGCAAAGGCTCGGCGCGAATCTTCAAAAAATCTACCGATTTCTCCGCTGATCGTTCAAAAAAACAAAAAAAATATTAATTTTGTGATGAAAATCACGAATTTTAGTGACATTGCTCACAGACAATAAATAAACGCGCGATTTAGAATCGAAACAGCATAATTAGTGTCTTTAATTCAAACAATCAAGCGATACAACAAAAAGGCACATGGGAGGCAATAATCATGGCTTCAACTAAAACAATAAAAGTAGTTTTGCTCGGTGCATTCACGCTTTTTTTGGCTGTCTGGCTGGCTTCGGGAACGTATTCGAAAATGTTCGATACCGGCAAAACGGTCGAAGCGTTGAGCGTTCTGCCGGACGATAAGGATAAAACCGGATTTGTCGGAAGCGAAACCTGTCAAGCCTGTCACGAAGACGCGTTCAAAGAGTTTTCAGGCACCAAACACGCCAAGCTCTCTGAATTAAAAGGCTGGAAGGACAAGGTTCAGGGCTGCGAATCGTGTCACGGTCCGGGCAAGGATCACGTCGAAGGCGGCGGCGACAAAACAAAAATAATTTCATTTAAAAACAAAAACGCGAAAGAAATTTCGGAAAGCTGTCTAACGTGTCATGCGGGCAAGGAAAGCCACAACAATTTCCGGCGCGGCGATCACTGGCGCAATAACGTCGGCTGCACGGACTGCCACACGGCGCACGGTCCGCAGCTCGCGTCATTTAAACCCGGTTCGATCATCACGCCCGGCGAAGCGACCCGCGAAAATCCGACCGATGCAACGCTCGCAATGCTCAAGAAAAGCGAACCGCAGCTTTGCATCAGCTGTCACAGCGAAACCAAAGCGCAGTTCAGCAAACCGTTCCGGCACAAGGTTTTGGAAGGCACGATGAAATGTTCGGATTGCCATAATTCGCACGGCGGTTTTGAACCGAAGCAGACGAAGCTGACGGTCGGTGCGGACGCGTCTTGTGTCAAATGCCACTCGGACAAACAAGGTCCGTTCGTCTTTGAACACGCGCCGCTCAAGGTCGAAGGCTGTTCGGCGTGTCATACGCCGCACGGTTCGGCGAATCCGAAGATGCTCAAACGTCCGCAGGTCAGGCAGCTTTGTTTTGAATGCCACAGCGGCATCACCGATCAGCTTTCGGACGGTCCGACCGGCGGACCGCACAGCCAAACGTCAATCCGTTCGCAGAACTGCACGGTTTGCCACTCGGCAATTCACGGCTCGAACACGAGCCGTGTTTTCTTCAGATAATAATAAGAGGAGGATACAACAATGGCTTACAAATTTAATGAAAGAGGAAAAAGCCCGATAAAAAACAATATCTCGTTCCTCTTATTTGCTGTAACGGCAAGTCTGCTGTTTGCGGCAATCGGCTTGCAGGCGCAAACACCGACACCGACACCAACGCCGACACCCGAACCGAGAAACGAAACGATTACGTGGTTCGGCGGATACAACGTAACTTCGAGCGTCGAAGTCGGTGTGCGCGGTGTCAGCGTCGGCGGCAACGACAACAAATACCGCAGCGATTTTAACTATCGTCCCGGCGTGCGGCTTTTCGATTCCAGTTTTTTGCTGGAAAACAAGGACAAAAAAAGCCGCGCGATTGACTCTTTGCTCGTCACGACTTCGGGCTGGAACGCCGACCCGTCGGGATTTACGCGCATCAGCGTCGAACGTGCGGGCTTTTACCGTTTCGATTCAAACGTCCGGCAGGTTGTCTATTTCAACAATCTGAACAACCACACCCGCAACGGTCATAACGCCGACACGCGGCATAATTTCGGTGATTTCGATCTGTCGCTTTACCCGAACAACGACAATTTCCGGCTTCGTTTCGGCGGCGGCTTTAACAGCACAAAAGGCAGCGGAACCATCACCACGCGCGCCTACAGCGACGAGTATCCGGTTGATTCGAGAGTGAATAACGGAACGACTGATCTGCGCGCCGGAATTGACGGCAAGCTACTCGGTTTTAATCTGTCGCTTTCCTACGGCTATCGCCGGTTTAAGGACAACACGTTCTATTCGACTCTCGGAAATCTCGGCTACAACACGACCAACACCGCCAGGATCGCGACTTTCGAGCGGCAGTATCCGATCAAAGGCACGACGCAATACGGGTTATTCAATATCCAGCGCACCTTTGCCAAAAAACTGGATTTCACGGGACGGGTAATTTATTCAAGCACCGACCGGCAATTTGAATTTCTCGAAACCATTACGGGACGCGATAATTCAAATAATCAAGTTGATCTCGACAGATTCAACATCCGCGGCGATTCGAAACGCCCGCAAACCCGCGCCGATCTCGGAATAACTTATGCCGTCACCAATAACTTCAGGATTTCCAACAGCTTTACATACGACAGCTTTAACATCAGCGGCGGCAACGCGTTTGCCGAAGCGCTCTACACCCGAACCGCCGCCGGCGGATCGCGCAATCCTGTTTTTACGAACAATCTGTCGCACCGCGTAACCGATTTCGAACGCTTTATGAATACGATTGAAGCCGATTTTCAGGTCAAAGACTGGCTCGGCTTTAATATCGGTTACCGCTACGCGAAAAGAAAAATCGTCATTCAGGGCTTTAACCAGCCTTTGCCGCCCGCGACGAATCTGACGCGGACGCTCATCGAAGAGGAAGAAGACAATCAGACGAATACGATCATTGCCGGAATGAAGCTCAAACCGCTGAAAAATTGGGTCATCTTCGCCGATGTTGAAAGCGGCGATGCAGACAACGCTTTTACGCGGCTTGCAAATTACAAATTCACGAATCTGCGTCTGCGCAGCCGCTGGAGCTTTAACCAATTCGCGTTCAATATTTCGGCGATCACAAAGGACAACGAAAACCCTTCGACCTCGACCGCGCCGGCGGGAAATTATCCGTCGGGCGACTTTATCGCCAACACGAAAAGCCGCATCTTTTCGGCATATATTGACTGGACTCCGATTTCAAAGTTTTCATTCAGCGGCGGTTATACATATCAGCACCTGACCGCCGAAACCGATATTGTCATCAATACCGGAACGCTCGTGCGCGGCTTCAGCCGTTTCTATATGCGCGACCACAACGCGTTTTTCAATTTTTCGGCACAGCCCTTCAAACGCGTTTCGATCTTTGCGGGCTACAATTACAACAACGACCGCGGTCAGGGCGATAGAATTTCGCCCGCGCCCGCGATCCTCGTCACGTCCTACCCGTTCAGGCTCTTTACGGCGGAAACCCGCATTGCGATGAAGCTGACGCGCAACATCGAATGGAACGTCGGCTATCAATACATCGGCTACAACGAACGCATCCAGCCGCTTTCGGTCGGCGGACCGCAGGATTACCATGCGAATCTCCCATACACGTCATTAAGATTCTATTTCGGAGGCGGTGAACGCTAAATCTAAATTTGTTTGACAACGAATAAGACAAAAAGCCCGCCGGCAAATATCGGCGGGCTTTTTGTTTGTCGGAATCGCGCCGTGTCAGAACCATCTGCGCCTACGTGATGGTTTAATTTCCACAGCCGAACTTTCTGCGAAAGTTTTAACTGATAATATTCAATCGCCCGCTACCGCAGGCGGTTCTGACCAGACGCGCAAAACCACGCGGGTAAGATTAAAAAGCTTATCAGGGATTTTGCCTGCGAAACATACGAAAGACACGAAAAATCAGAGAATATTTTTATTTTGTTTTGTTTTTTTCGGATGTTTCGCAGGCAAATAAAATTTATTTTTCATAACTGTCAACTTGGGTTTTTTAGGAAAACCTGTGACTTTCAAACGCGCAGAAAACGTCCGCGATTTTCAAATTACTTTTCTATCACGAACGTTTTCTGCGTGTTCTGCGCTTCACTCAAATCAATTAAAACGGCACCTTTTTGTATTCGCCTTTATGGCATTCGGCGCATTCGAAGCGGGAAATGTCGCCCAAATTCAGCGGGTGTTTGAACGAGCGGTCGCCTTTATGGCAGACGGCGCACTGGTATGTGTTTTTGTCAGCGATGTTCAGTGGATGTTTGAACGCGCCGTTGATCGCCGGTGTCGTGATGCCTTTTTCGGTCTGGTCGAGTGTCGTATGACAGATGCTGCATTCGTTGCGGATGACTTTGCCTTCGCGTGAAAAGTGCTGTCCGTCGTGGCAGCGGAAACAGCCCTGCGCGTTGAAATGCCCGATGTTGTTGATCTGCGACGACCAATCGGTTTTCATTTCGGGGAAAAAGTAGGTCGAGTAGATTCGCTGCAGTTCGACGACCGCCGCATCTATCGAAACCTTATTCGAAGCGAAAATTTCGGGATGATTTCGCTGATAATAATCCGGGAAATTCGTCGCAATCGCACTCATCGCTTCCTCGGTCGTGTTATATTGCGCGGCGAGAACTTCGACCGCCTTTGCTTTGACGAACGGCAGCGAAATATCCAGTTTCCGCGCGTCGAGCGACTGGTCAACCGCTTTATTCGGCGAAAGGTAAATATGCGTCGGACGGTTGTGGCAATCGATGCAGTCCATCTTACGTTTTTCGGCTTTTTCGATCTGCTCGTTCGAAAGATTCAAGCCTTTTTTAGTGAATTCGGTAACATTGCCGTTCGCGTCCTTCATCCGCACCCACGAAACGTCCTGCCGGCGGTCGTCGGACGAGATAAAGGTGATCTCGTTACCGAGATTCATATGCCAGTGAATGCCCGTCGCCTGTCCGGTTTTCGGGTTTCCGCCGCCGACGCGGACGAGCAGACGCGTCTGCCGGAGCGAGCTTTTTTCGTCGAAGCCGTAATGATTGAAAACCTTTAATTGGTCGCCGTAGAATTTTTCCGACCAGTGGCATTTGGCGCAGGTTTCGTTTGCCGAGCGCATCCCGTGAACGGGCGTTTTGATCGGCGTGTCGTAGGTGTTCGTGACGACGCGGTAAAGCTGGCGAACGCCGCCGAGCTTGGCGCGCACATAGGATTCCGCGCCGCCGCCGACGTGACATTCGACGCAGCGAATCTGCGAATGCGGCGCGGCTTTGTAGGCGACGAATTCGGGTTTCATGACCGTGTGGCAAAGCTGTCCGCAGAATTCGACCGATTCCGTATATTCGAAAGCCTGATAACTGCCGAACGCGCTGATAAAAAGAAAAATGAAGGAACCGATCAAAAAAGCGAACAGCATCCGCCGACGGCGCGGGCTGTTAAGATCGAGAATCGGATAAGCCGCGATCTGTTCGGGGGTCATTTTCCGGCGGCGGCGGCGTTCAAACAGCATCCCGACCAGCACGATAAAAAGCCCGAAAACAAGCACACTCGGAAGCATGATCCAGATCAAAATGCCGAGATACGGCTGGTCGGACGTGTTGCCGGTCAGTTCGAGCGCCAAAAGCAAAATGATGCTGATCAAACTGGCGACGGCGATCAGGGTTCCCGCCCAGCTTATATAGTTTTGATACAAACTCGGAACTTTGACGGTGCTTGCCGGTTCTTCGACCGGCGTTTCGTTCGTTTCTTCGCTCACGGTTTTTTCCGTTTCTTCGCTGACGACATTTTCATTTTCTTCGCTCATATCATTTCACCCTTTAGCTCAAAAATCGGCTAAGAAATATACAGACAGCCCAATAAAGCCGTCTGCACAAAAATCGAATTGCCCGAATTTATCTTTATAAACATAATTTTTATTTGCCTGCCGCCCTTAACGATTTCATATATTCGGCAAGTGCTTCGGCTTGTTCCGCCGTTATTCCTTTTGTTTCATAACCGGGCATATGCGGCGGTTTCGCGGCTTTTTTACCTTTCAGAATCGCGGCGACCTGTTCCTCGAGCGGCATTGTCGGGTCGTAAGATTTTTCGGCTTTCGGGCTGTGGCACATCACGCAATTTTTTTTGTAGATCGCCGCCAATTCAGCATCCGGTATTTTTTTGACGCTCGTGTTGGAATTGGCGGAAACATTCGCGTTGACGTTCCCGATCGCGTCGGCATTGACATTTGCATTCGCGTTTGTATTAACGTTGGCATTGACGTTCGTGTTGTCGGTTATATTGACGTTCGCGTTCGCGTTTCCGACCGTATTCGAGTTAGCCGCATTTGTATTTGCGCTTTCAGGCGTGCGCAGTTTACGCATATATGCGGTTAAGGCTTTTGCCTGTTCGGGCGTGATGCCTTTGGTCGCGTATTCGGGCATAAACGGCGGTTTCGCGCCTTTCTTGCCGTTTAAGATAACTTCGGCGTGATATTCGTCGGGTTTACTCAAATCGAAAAACTTTTCCGCCTTCGCCGTATGACAGACCGCGCAATTTTTTTTGTAAACGACGGCAGTGTCCGTGTCCGAACTTTGCGCGATGAGAATTCCGTCCGTTTTAAAGCCGACCACGGCGGCAAGCGAAATCACAAAACCTGCGATTATCAAAATTTTTACTCGATTGGTTTTCATAGCTTTCCTCCTTCTAAAAATTATTTAATTTCAAAGTTTTTCGCCCGGTTCAAAAACGATTACCGCTAAAACACAAAAGATGCGCAGGGAATCGCCGAAAAAGTTCTAACGAAACCCTGCGCGAATCTTTCGTCCCGGCGGGGAAATTTTCAATTATCTTTCGATTAATTTGCCGGTGTTCTCAGCGATTTCATATATTCGGCTAACGCTTTGGCTTGTTCCGCCGTCATTCCTTTGGCTTCATAACCGGGCATATGCGGCGGTTTTTCGGCTTTTTTGCCTTTCAGAATGATTTCGACCTGTTCTTCAATCGGCATTGCCGGATCGTAAGATTTTTCGGCTTTCGGGCTGTGACACATCGCGCAACTCTTTTTGTAAACATCTGCCGGAGCATCCGTCTGAGCCGCAACGCGTGTTATGTCGGTTCGCAATGCGAATATCGCAAAAACCGCTGTGATAAAAGCGGCGATGGTCAAAAGTTTTATAAGATTGGTTTTCATTTTCTGTATCTCCTTGAATTATTGCAGAGCCTTTTTTTTCAGACTCGTTACCAATTTTCCATAACAATATTTGTGCCATTCGAGCCGATGCGATAATCTCCGTTTTTAGGCGCAAAAACAACCACTCCGCAAATTTGCGGCAAAAAATCTTACGCGAATTTTCGCGTTCGGTGCGCAAAAGTTCGCGGCGCGTTTTCAAACATCAATTATTAAAACCTAAAACTGTTTCCCTGATGACACCGTTTGCAGTCGGAAAAATCGTCGCCGCCAAAGGCGCGTTTGTTGTTATGACAGCTCGCGCAGCTCGACGCGCCGCGCGGCGCAAAGTGCATCGAAGCGAGCGGCGAAGTTACCTGTCGCCCGCGTCCCATTCCGGCTCTGACCGTATGACAGCTCGTGCAATTCATCGCTTGCAGATGCTTTGAATGTGCGAATGAAAGCGTGTAAGCTCTTGCCCATTCCGAAGTCCGGACAAGTCGCCCGGGCTCATGACAGGTTCCGCACGAAGACATCACGTTTCCCGAATTTGCGGTATGACACGTAAAACAGCTCGTGTGCGCATTTAAACTTTTCGGGATCGAAAGGGCAACGCCGCCGCGCGTCGGTTTATGACAGGTTGCGCAGTTCGTCTGGCGCAGATGTTTGGCGTGGTCGAACCGCGCGTTAAAACTCTTCAGCCCCGGAAAACGCTTCATACCCGTCGTCGTATGACAAATCGTGCAGATCGAATGCGTGTTGTCGGCAAACTGCTCTTTATGACAGCTCGCGCACGGCGTATGACCGGGAAACTTCGGTGTCGCCGAATTATCCGTGCGCTGGTGACAAACCAGACACGGCAAACGGTTATGCGTCGGGTTCGAATGCTGGAATTTTGAAAAATCCTGCGCTTTTGAAACCGGGATCGAAAAATATCCGAAAGCCGCGCAGCAGGCGAGAAAAACGGCGAACAGAAAAAACGGTCGCGCAAAAATTGCGGTGTTCATTTTCCCGATTTTAATCATTTTCCTCGTCATAATCCTTAAAAATTTATTGCGCCGCCGCCGTGATCGCCTTGATATGCGATTCGGGAACCGGCAGTTTGCCGAACGCGATATGGCATTTCACGCATTGAAACTTCGCGTCTTTCTGCCGCGCTTCGACCTCGAAATTCAAGATTCCGCCGTCATCCGTGGTTGCCGTGATATGACACATATTGCACGACGTAACCGGCACTTTTTTCGATAATGCGTCGGTCGTGTTCATCGCCGCCGCGTTGTGGCAGGTCGTGCAGTCCAAGTCGGCGTGGCTCGAAAATTCGTGTCTGAAGGTGGCGGACGAATCGCGTTTGCGCCACGCCAGCAGCGCGATCCGATCGTCTATTTTCATCGGCGCGGCGAGTTGCGCGTCGAAATCCGTTTTCGTCAAAGGCGCGGCGGGCTTATGACACGTCGCGCAGTCGGTCGGCGCGGGCAAAATTCCCGTGTCCGCCGAATGACACGTAAAACAGCTTGCGTGACTCATCGGCGAAGTTTTGAAAGTTCCCTTTTTCAGCCAGAACGCATCGCCCAGTTTGGCAGGCGGTTTTGTAAAATATTCGTCCTCCGACGCACCCTGCGGTTGATATGTCTGATGGCAGATCGCGCAGCTTTCACTTCCCTGCGCGGCGCGTTTGAAACGCGCATTGACGAACAGCGTGCCGTTCAGAGTTTTTTCGGTTTGGCTGACGATCTCGATGTGTTTGTCGTGCGGAAACGCGATCTGAAAATCCGAGGCGGCGGCGGTTTTGCCTTTCGCCGATTGGTCGAAAATCTCGCGCGGATTTGCAAACGGATGGCGCGGAGCGCCTTTCGGCGTCGAAGCGGTATGACAGATCGTGCAGATCGCCGGTCGCGCGCCTTTAAAAAATTGCTGGCGATGACAACTCAGACAGGATTCGTGGCGCGGATATTCCGTGATGTCGGGAAACGCGTCCGTTTTTCTAACGGTTTTCCAGTTTGCGGACGGAAACTTATGACACGCGGCGCAGTTCATACTATGTTTATTGTGCGGAAACTGCGAATAACGCGGCACTCGCCGCTGTGTTGCCGTCCTTCTTTGCGTCTGCGTTCGCACTCGCGGGCGCGGTGTCGGTTTTCTTTGCGCTCCCGCGACAAACCCGCCCGGCACGACCGGCGAATAAAAAATCCCGCCCGCCAGAAAGCATAAAAATATGCCAACCGTGGCGGCACGGATTTTGTTAATTCGTTTTAAATGAAGTCGTGTCATCGAAAGGTCTGGCAAAAAAAAATTCCAATTCTCTTTTTTAATTCTAAGCCACCATTGTTCCTCGCGCTGTGATGCTTATCACACGGGCAAATCTCGCGCATCGGGCAATTCAAGCGCGAAAAATTACGCGGTTCGATGCGGGAAAATTCTTTATCGGAAGATTCGCGGTTTGTGCCAAACGCTGATTTTTCAATCAATTAGCTGTGTTTATTCGCTAAATAAAACACGGCACGGTGATTGCGAAACAGGACAGTGACGTTTCAACTAAATGAGTTTTTAGCAACTCAAAAATTAAAAATCTATGTCCGTTATAGAAAAAACCGCAAACCAAATAATCGTTAACGCAGCCGTTAAAAAAAAGGCTGAAAAATCGCTTTTTTCACGTTTTTTGCAACAACTGTCTTCCGTGCGCTTCGGTGTCGTTCTGCTGATTCTGCTCGGGCTTTTGTGCTTTTTCGGAATGATCATTATGCAGCAGAACGTCGAGGGTTTCGAGCATTATTATGCGGAATTAACGCCCGCGCAAAAGCTCGTTTACGGGTCGCTCGGATTGTTCGACATTTATCATTCGTGGTATTTCAACGTGCTGCTGCTGATTCTTTCGTTCAACATCATTCTTTCTTCGATTGACCGTTTTCCGAAAACCCGGACTTATATTTCCAAACCGAAAATTGACACTTCGCTCCGTTTTCTCAAAGGTCAGGATGAAAACGCGGCTTTTGAAACGGAAAGCGAGAGTGCCGACGCGCTCGCCGCCCGAATCGCCGAAAACGCGAAACGCGCGGGTTGGCGCAAAACCGTGATTTCCGAAAAGAACGGGAAAACATTTGTTTTTTCGCAATCCGGCGTGTGGAATCGTTTCGCTTATCTCGCGGTTCACGTCGGTCTTTTGACGATCTTTCTCGGCGGATTTATGACCGGACAGCTCGGCAACACGGGACAGATGGCGCTTCAACCCGGTCAGGCTTCAAACGAGATTTACGAATTCGTTTCGACGCTCGACCAATTGAATCAGGTGACGAAACTCGTGCCGTTCGAGGTTATCTGCACCGACATTCAGCAGAAACTCATTAAAAACGACGGCTCGCTCTCGGCAAGCAATACGATTGACTGGCTGACAAAAATTCAAATCCGCGACGAAACCGGCGTAACCGATGCGGTTGTCCAGATGAACCGCCCGTTCGATTATCGCGGTTATCGTTTCTTTCAGGCGAGTTTTGTCGCAACGGGACGCGCGCGAAATATAAACTTACGGCTGACAGCTGCCGACGGCGCGGTGCAGGACGTAACGATTCCGCGCAACGGCACGGTTTCGCTCGCGGACGGCACGCTCGTCAGATTCGTTGATTTTCGCGGAAACTTCAGTTTAGGCAAGGAAGACCCGAACGAAGACACGAGCAATTACCCGAATCCGGGAGCGATTTTGCAGGTTACGCCGCCGAACGGCACGGCGCAGACGGCATATGCCTTTAACGAAAAAATGGCGAATATTCCGGCGGCGACGAAATCGGTCGCCGGTTATACATATCGTTTGACGGGATTTGAAAAAGTCGCCGATCAGCATATTTTGTCGGTTCAGCGCGACCCGGGCGCGAATGTCGTGTATGTCGGATTCGTGCTTTTATCCATCACGCTGATTGCCGTCTTTTTCTTCTCGCACCAGCGCGTCTGGGCGATGATCGAAAACGTTTCCGGCAATAAATTCAAAGTTACGCTGGGCGGCAATACGAACCGCAATAAACCGGCATTCAGCGAAAAATTCAAACGCTTTATCAGAAGTTTTGGCGAACAAAACCAGGAGGCGAAAGTCTAATGAATCAGGAAATCTTAAAACAACCAATCTTAATTTCAAACGAAACCGGGGAAGCCGAACAAGTTTCTTCGTGGCAGACATATATTCCGGCGGGGCTCGCGCTTTTCGGCTCGATCGCCTTTGTCCTTATCAGAATGTATTCGGGCGGCGGGAATTTTATTTCCGACGGCGCACTAATGATGCTTGGGCTTGCCGCTTATTTGTTGGCAGCTTGTTTTTATCTGACGAATCTTTACGCGCCGTCCGGGATTGCCGAACGATTGGGAATGTGGGGCGCGACTTTAGGCGTATTCTTTAATTTATCGAGTTGGCTTTTCAGGTGGGTCGCGGGTTATGAACGCGAAGTCGAAATTTTCCTCAATCAGGGACGCGATCTGGCAGAAATGCCGTGGCTTTTCCGTTACATTCCGTTCGCCAATCTTTACGATCTGAGTCTTGCGTTCGCGTTCGGCGCGGGCATTACGACACTGCTCGTCATGCGGCGCAGGCATTTTCAGATCGTCGCCGCGCTCTCGCTTCCGCTGGCGGCGATCATTCTGACGCTCGCGCGGTTTATCGGCGGCGATTTTATGGATCTGCCGCCCGTTTTGGATTCCTACTGGCGACCGATTCACGTCGGTGTCGCGGCGATTGCCTACGGTGTCGCGCTGGTTTGTTTCGTCGCCGCCGTTTTATATCTTTTGAAAGACGGCTTAAAGGTGCAGACGATGGCGATCTGGACGAGCGTTTTCGCTCTCTCGGTTTTCGCGACCGTCAGTAAATTCAGCGTTTTCGCGCCCGAAAGTTTCGGCACTTACACGGCTTCGACCTTCATCGGCAATTCAAAATTTTCGCTTGCTTTGCGAGCCGATATTCCATACGTCGGCTGGCTTCTGGCAGGCGCGGGAATTTTGCTGGTCGGTGTCATCGTCGCTTACGGAATGTATCTTTCAAAAGGCGATGAAAAAGCAAAATCCGTCGGTTTAAGGCTTTTACAGCTCGCATTGGTCGTGCAGGGCGCAGGCATCGCAATGCTCGTTTATCAGCTCAAGACTCTGCAAAACGTCGTCGGTTTGATCAGCACCGCGCAATACGAAAAATTTGCGACGTGGATGCTTCAGCAGGAACAGGTCCCGCAGGCGCAGATCAATGCGATGAGTTCGCAACAGCTTTACGCGATGGCGGCGCAGTGGGTTCAGGAAAACGGCGCGCGGCTGCATTTGAGCCTGAACGCCAATCCGGTCGAACTTGCCGCGCTGATCACGGCTTTTACGGGAACGTTTTTCGTTCTGCTGTTCAGCTTCAAAACCGACAAAATCCGCGCCGCGTTGCCTTCCGCCGAAACTTTGGACGGTTTGATGTATAAGCTCGCCGGCGTAACTTTTGCCGGACTCGCGCTGCTTTTGATCACGGGCGCGGTTTGGGCGAACGAATCGTGGGGCAGATATTGGGGCTGGGACGCGAAAGAAGTCGGCGCATTGGTCGCGTGGCTCACTTACGCGGGCTTCCTGCATTCGAGAATCGCCCGCGGCTGGATCGGACGGCGTTCCGCCTATTTCGCCATCGTCGCATTTTTATTCATTATTTTTACGTATTTGGGTGTCAGCTATCTTTTGCCCGGACTGCATTCTTATGCTTAAACGGTCAGTCGTTCGTAGTCAGTTGTCCGTTGCATTTTCGGAAAACAACTGACCACGAACAACGAACAAAGGACAAAACATTATGAACAAAGAAAATATTTTATTCGCAATCGTCGGACTGCTTTTAGGTTTAATCATCGGCTTTATGTTTGCCAATAACGTCAATCAAAAAGCGGCTTTGCCAATGCAGACGGCAATAAAACAAAATCCCAATATGCCCGAAGGTCATCCCGACATCAGCGGGATGAACCAGTTGAACGCGTCGTCGCCGCAGATTCAGGAAGCGATCGCAAAAGCCCAAAAAGAACCTGAAAACTTTGAAGCGCAGGTCAAAGCCGCCGAAATGAATTATCAGATCGAGGCTTACGACAAGGCGATCGAATATCTGAAACAGGCAAACAAGATCAAGCCGGAAGATTATCCCACCGTCGTTAATATCGGCAATGCCTATTTCGACAGCGGCAATTACGCGGAAGCCGAAAAATGGTATTCGTCCGCGCTCGAGAAAAAGACGGACGACGAAAATGTCCGCACCGATCTCGGTTTGACGTTCATTTTCCGCGACCCGCCGAATTATGACCGCGCGATCAAGGAATTCGAAATCGTGCTGGCAAAAAACATCAATCACCCGCAGGCTTTGCAGAATTTGACCGTCGCCTACACAAAAAAAGGCAACGCGGCAAAAGCGACCGAAACGGTTAATAAACTCGAAGAAGTTGACCCGACCAATGCGGCGGTTGCTAAACTGCGCGAGGAAATCAAAAATATCGGAACAAAGTAAAGCCGGAAGCGCAGGCGGCTCGCTTGTATACGTCGCTATTAAAAGAATGCAAACGTTCATTAGCGTCTTCCGACGCTGGCAAGCGAGCCGCCTCTCGCTCCAGTCAAAAAACTCTTGAAAAAACGAAGAAGGCAATCCGCGCGGACTGCCTTCTTCGTTTTTCGCCTGTTGGTCGTGAAAAAAATCGGGGAGCGAAAATTGTGTGAAGATATCACTCCGCAGTCGAATTTTTAATTATTCGTTACGGCGCGAAGAGATAATTCATCTGTAACCGTCTGTGGTTTTGCAAATTTTTACGCGCCTTGTGCCGAGCCTGCCGTATAAGCGTCGCGTGCCTTGGCGGTGTCGAGATGTTCTTTGAAACTCGTGATTTTGCCTGCGTCGTCAAATGTCAAAACATGGACGAAATCCGAGGTGAATTCCTTGCCCGTCGAGTTGATGCGCCAGCCGTAATCGCCTAAAACGACGACCGTTTTGTCTTGCGCGACGAATTCGCGCGGCTCGAAATGCAGATTTTGCATATTCCCGACGACGAGCGAGAAAACTTCCATCATTTGCTCTCTGCCCCTGCGTTTTCCCCCGTGCGGGACATTTTCGGTGTCGGGCGTTTCCCAATCCGAGTCTTCCGTGTACAGATTCATCAGCGATCCGACATCGCCGGCTTTGAAAAGTTCATAGCTTCGTTTTGCGTTTTCCGTATTTCTTTGTTCGTGCATTTTTTTGTTCTCCATTTTTTTGATCCGGGATTTGTTATTAGCAAAACGCCAATCACAAATCCGCCATTGAATTAGTTTCCCGGCGCGAGCGGGCTGATGTGCGTTAAAGCGATCACCCAGCGGTCAACTCCGGCGCGGTTGAGAACGGTGGTCAGACGATATGCGCCGCTTACGTCCTGTCCTTTCAGATTGGCTTTGAGCGTCAGTTTTGACGAAACGATTGCTACATTGCCGAAAGCCTTGAAATTCCATTTGCGGTCGGTGGTTTCGATTGACTGATATTTCAAATCGCCTGAACGCACGGCAGCGAGATGTTGTTCTTTATTCGCCGTCGAACCGTCAGGACCGACGCGCAGATAATCGCCCGCCAAAAACTTTTCGGCTTCGTTCGCCGAATTTTTCACCAGCGCCGCCGCGTAATCGTCCATCAATTTGTTCAATTCTTTTTCGTCCGGCTGCGGTTCGTCGCGGGTGGATTGTGTGGAAATAGTCGTCCATTTGCCGCTGCGTTTTGCCAGCACCGACGTATTGCGATAGCTCCCGTTGAACGTGCTGCCGCTCTGTTTGTTTTTGCCTGTAAATTGGATGTGGCTAACAACGATTGCCGTATCGCCCGTCACGCGGATGCTTTCGATGTCGCGTTTGACCGAAGCGAAATTCCAGGTCCCTTTTTTGATATTCTCGATCTGCTCGGCTTTCGTCCATTTTCTGCCGCCCGTGCCGATAAAAATCAAGTCATCGGCGGTGTATTTTTCCATCGCGGCAACATCGTCCTTCACGATCATCGCGTCAACTTCGCTAAAAAACTGCCGTATTTCCTGCTCGGCTTTCGATTGCGCGGAAATTGAGATCGCCGAAAAAATTAAAATCGCTAAAGTTAAAATTGTTCGTTTCATTTGTTTTTTCTCCTTAAATTTTTACCGTTGAATAATCGGCACAATGTCGAGCAGGTTTTCCTTTAAAATGTAATCAACCGCGCCTGCCTCGTGCGCCGATCTTCTGAAATTTTCGTCCGCGTGATTGGTGACGAAAACGATTTTTGCGTCCGCAAATTCGGCTTTGATTTGTCGGGCGGCGGTTAATCCGTCAATTTGTTCCAGCTCGATGTCCATCAAAACGTAGTCGGGCTGATATATTTCGTAAAGCTCGAATGCCGCGCCGCCGTCCGAGCATTCGTAAATCCGTTCGGCAAATTCCTCGACGATTCCGCGAATCATCCGCCGCATCCGGGCATTGTCCTCGACAATCAAAACTTTCATTACAGTTAGGAATTTAAGGCGTTTCGGCAGGAATTGGAATAGAGCCGCACACACATTTTACGGAGCGATTAACACACATTTTTCTGTGTGTTTTCACACATGAAAGCTCTCAAGTCTGAGGTCTCAAGCCAACCCACACAGACTTGAGACCCTTGGGACTCCGGACTTGAGACTAATCAACAAGTTCCGATTTATGCGTCAGCGCAAAACGAAGCAGCGCGTGGCTGCCGTGGAGATTTAATTTTTGGCAGATGTTCGTGCGGTGATTGTCAACCGTGCGCGGGTGTATGAAAAGCAGTTCGGCGATTTCGCGGCTGGTTTTGTCTTCGGCGACGAAACGCAGAACGCGGCGTTCGGTTTTGGTGAGGATTTTTAGATTCGGGGTTTGTTCGGCAAATTCTTGAACGCGGGCGGCGCGGCTCAGCAAAAAGCCCGACAGCGACGGCGCGATGTAATGACCGCCTTTGACAACTGTTTTCAGGCATTCGCAAATGTCATTAGCCGCGTTTTCCTTGAGCATATAACCGCGCACTCCGGCATCCAAAGCGGCTTCAAACATCGCTTTGTCCTTGTGCATCGTAAGAATGACAACCGCCGCCAGCGGAAACTTTTCCTTAATTTTTGCCGCTAATTCCAACCCGTCCATATTCGGCATATTGACATCGGCGACGACGACATCAGGCGCAGTTTCGGCGATTTGATTCAACGCGGAAACGCCGTCGTCCGCTTCACCAACG